>CAYZYO010000054.1:0-15894 GCA_964482585.1 uncultured Syntrophomonadaceae bacterium
CGGCATTGATGATAGCAAAGCTGATCCCTAAATCCCGTAATTTCTGTACAGCCCTATCAGTTGCATATCCTTTAGCAATACCTCCTAAATCGATCTTCATACCCTTCCGGGGCAAAAATACAGTATTTTGCTCCCTGTTGATTATAATCTCTTTATACCCCACCAAATCAAGTGCCGAGTCTATCTCTGCATCCGCAGGAATACGGTAGTCATTACTGCCAAATCCCCAGAGATCCATAAGCGGGCCTATCGTAATATCAAAGGCACCACCCGATAATCCGGAATAATGAGCACTTTTTTCCAGCATTATAAAAGTATCCTCACTTACCTGTACCGGCTTAATGCCGGCATTCTTATTTATTTGATAAACATCACTGTTTTGGGGACCTATCTGCTTTTTTTCTAAATACTTATCAGTTAGCATTTCTATTCTAGAGAACTCGGCAAAAGCTTCATTCAAAGCCCTCTGTCCTAATTCGGCATCAGGTGCAAAGAGTCTAATGCTGATTAAAGTATTCATGATACAGTTTTCTCGTGAATACTCTTGAATTTCTTTATTATTATCAATACAACCGGCACCTATCGTCATTAAAAGAGTTAGGATTATTATTCCGGTTAAATAACGTAGGGAAAACAAATTACACCACTTCCATTTAGCTGTTTTTATTAAAAAAATAACTATGATAGGTTCTATATTCCTTAAATAATACGGATTATCCGGCTAGGCAGCGACTGAAGTCGCCTCTACGCTTTGCCTTTATGGTTTTATCCGTTTACTGCGGTTTTACCAAAACGCCAGTGCGTGGCCAACTTATCTAAGTAAGTAACTATATTAAGCGTTTATTTTCGTACTAATCAGCGTGATTTATAAGGTAACATCCTCCTCCGTTTGCTTCTTATACCTTTTCACATGTAGTGCTCCCGCTTCACAAACTAAACACTCGTTACACCGCATACACTCTCGATTATTGGGTTCTTTATATACAGGTATACCCATTTTACAGTTTTCCTGGCATTGGCCGCATTTGCTGCATTTATCTTTGTCTACCTGAAACCGGTATAGACTTATTGAATTAAAAAGAGAATAAATGGCTCCCAGGGGACAAAAAAATCGGCAAAATGGTTTAAATATAAATACTGATAATAAAACAATTACAATTAAAAAAAACAGCTTCAAATAAAACAGGGTTCCTAAAGTTGATATGATTGACGGTCTGCTTATCATAAGCGGAATACTGGCTTCAAGAACCTCAACCGGACAAATATATTTGCAAAATGCGGTACTGTTTGTTCCGAAAGCTGCTAGAGCCGGAAGTAGTAAGACAAAAACAACTAATATTAAATACTTTATTAATTCCAGCCTTTTAAGCTTTTCCTGTAAGCCAATCTTTGGTGAAGGTAGCTTATAGATTAATTCCTGTATCAACCCGAAAGGACAAAACCATCCACAGGGAAATCTTCCTATGGTTAGGCCTATAAAAGCCAGAAAACCAAATATAAAAAAGGTAAAATGAGAATTTATTATCCCTGATATACCAGCCTGCAAGAGAGCTAAAGGGCATGCTCCGAATGCTCCAGGGCAGGAACTGCAGTTGAGCCCGGGAAAACAAAAGTTTTTGAACCATCCCTTATAAGTGGTTCCATTTATAAAACCTATAAAATTACTGTTTATGCCAATTGCAGTAATGACTTGTACCGCCCTCCGGTTCAGCTTCACCAATCCTATGTCCTCCCTTATACCATACACTGCCTTAGTAACAGCAAATAGTCCTATTCCAGTTGTAGTTCAACTAAGAAATTGGTAAACCGCTGCCCGAACACATCGTTTAAGATAATGATTCGCATAGTATTTTCTGTTCCGGTT
This sequence comes from uncultured Syntrophomonadaceae bacterium, assembly GCA_964482585.1. Classification (GTDB taxonomy): domain Bacteria; phylum Bacillota; class Syntrophomonadia; order Syntrophomonadales; family Syntrophomonadaceae; genus CAYZYO01. The sequence goes on from CAYZYO010000054.1 coordinate 1,865, forward strand.
TTGCTTTTTAAAGGCTCTCCATTATCTGCATAAACCAGAAACACATTATTCTTTTGTAATACTTCTTCCATATTAATTCCGGAAACATAGTTATCTGTGCCTCTGGTAATAACCTTTTTATACTCTTTGGTTATTTGAGGATCGATGCTGTTAAATACTTCCATAAGAGGTGTACCGGTGAAATTATGTTGAGTCAAGCCGCTGGTAGAGTTTATTACGAGTTTCTTATCAACTGCAGGCAGTTTTTTTACTTCATCCAAACTGATTTCACTGATAGTATCGTTTCCCGCCTTAAGCCTGATTTTACCTTCTTCGAGCCTTTCCCCTTTAGAATTCAAATAGCCAAATATACTAATTGCTACAATCAGAATCACTATTATTGATATCATAAACTTTACTAAATTTTTTTGATTACTCATCAAAATATCTCCTTTTAAAAGCAAGTATGATTCGACTGGTATACGTTAATTCCTGTGAAAATCAATGCCTTATGCAATCCTGAGCATCAGCTAAGGATCTTTCTCTCCAATCCCGGGTGTTTTATTGGCTCTCAGTGATATATTCTTCAACTTTTAGAGGCACCGGATCGGCTTTTTCTCCTAAAACAGCTTCACGATAAATACCCATGGCAGAATTAACTCCATTGATTACCGCCTGGGTAGAAATAGTGGCACTGGTAATTTGAATAATTTCATTAGATTCTTCAGCCTCTAGAAGTGCCCTTTTAAGATATCTATCTACACTTTTTCCTTTAAACCGGTTAGTAAACCATTCTTCTCCTAGCCATATTCCCCATTCCGGGGTTTCGTCCTGCTGCAGCACTTTAATCCCCATGACGGAATTTTTATCAGCATCTATAACTACCATCATGTTAATCGGTGCCCGGTATCCAACCGGACTAACCAGGAACATATAATTATCTTTTTCTTTCCCGGCTACCTTGAAAATTTTGTTGACGGCAGGAAATTTCCGGGCTGTCTCAGTTGGAAAATCAATTGGTTCTATTTGTTCCTCTGCAGCTGCAAAACCAAGTATTTCATCAAGATACATTTTTTCTTTATCGGTCAATAAACCCTGCTGGGAACAACCTGTCAGTCCCCAAAACCCTGAAACAATAATTAGTAAAGCTATATACCTTATAACTCGGTTGTACATGTTTTTCCTCACTCTCATATCTTAATACAACATATAGAGAAAGCGACTGGTAGGATAAAGAACTATGCTTCATTCTGCTAGTCAACCGACCGTATACGCAATAAGTTGTCAACTGCTTGTAATGGTGTTCCCTCCTGCCAAACCACTGGACAGGTACCGTCGTCTTTAATTATTATCAATCCTGCAGATAAATCCTGACCGTTTAATAGAACCCTTTCTCCAGCAGTTCCTATTACTTCAAACTGTTTTTCTTCAATATCCTGCACCTGTACTTCTTCGAGCAGCTCTTTAAGTCCTAATCCATCAGTATTATCCAGTTTTTTCCTCCCTATGAGTTTAAGCATTTCTTCAGGAAATACTGCGGCATCAGCATTAGTGGAAATCCAGGCAATGTGTTTTACATTCATTCCCAGTTTGATATTTGGGGCTATGTTCATGGGGGCGTCATTGCCCGATACTTTAATATAATAATTGTTAATAACCGAACTTATGGCCTCATTTTTAACAAACCCATCTGCAGACTTTATAGTAAAAAAGGCTTTGCTGTTAACATAATCTAATCGGGAAAAGATCTGGGCAAGTTCAATTGCATTATCTTTACTTCCGTAGTATTCATAGGGATACGGTTCTATCCCTGCGGCTAGATTATCAAAAATCCATACGGAAGAGATTTCTTTTTGAGGTATCTCCTTGTATAATGTGATCTGATCTACCATCCGCACCCAATAGGGACCGAATTCATCTTTAACGCACAATCTAGCCGGGCGCATGTTTTCAGCTAATTCCAGGTTTCCATCAATGGCTAATGCTAAAAGCATCTCCCTATTATTAATTATATCCGGGGTAACCAGACAATAATAGCTGTCTTTGCCCACAAAACCGATACCCTTAAAATCTGCCAGATCAATTTCCAGGTAATCCATTACATCATTGAATGCTGGACCTGCGGCTGTGAAAGTTTCCATTTCTCCAGATGCCCGCTGAAAACTACCCTGCATTTCTTTTTGTGGAAACTGCCTCATTTCCGCAACTGTAATTTCTTTACTTTCTTCTATATCCCCGTTGATCATAATTTTTTGATTTTCATATTCGGGATTACCGGTACTCTTACTGCTTATAACCTCTTTATCAGCACATCCAGCAAGAATAAAAACCGGTATGATTAAAACAATAAACAAATATGTAATTTTTTTTAACATCTCTCTTCGGCCTCCCATTTTAGAGAATAGGAATAGATAATAGTCAATTACTCAACTTCATAAGCAAAAGCTGTTACCTCGCTGTTATATTTTCCAAAACCTATAGCTATGGCTTTGATAATCATAGAATTATTAATTGTAATAGGTTTGATGAGTTCCGGTTGAAAATATGAAGTACTGGGATTATACAGTAGACTCTTCTCATCCGGGGTACTTCCATCAATGGTATAGTATATCTTGACCTTATCCTGGTGTGGGTGATTTAAATAGACACTGGTTCCCGGTTTAATCTTTCCAGGTACGGGGTCAGCATTGACTTTCTCCCAACAACCAGGGGCTTCTGTCATTACTTCCAGGGCTGCTATATCTTTCACACAGACCGGAGCCGTGGAATCATTTAATCCCTTCTGCCCTAAGATCAGGCGAAGATTACCACTGACGGTCTGGCTTAAATCGTCAGTACCTTCGCGGTACTCCCAGGCCAATATAGCTTGAACCTCCTTAGCTCCATTCTCAATACCTTCCAATAAACCGGGAAAGAAAAAGCGCTTATCTTTAAGCTGTGCTCTGGTAAAAGTAGCATTATAACCGTCCGCAGCCCATACAACAATGGTCTGGGCATCAGGCTTAATCCCGGCCGTTTTTAATAGGCTGGTAATTTTAATCCCTTTTCCCACCATAAATTTTTTTGTCGGCCAATCATTTACAATCGAGTAGCATTCGTTAACCTGAGCATCTTCCATACTCTTTAACTCCGATAAAGTAAAGACTTTTGTTCGCTCAACTCCATTACCGGTGATAGTCAGGTGATCAGGGATAAATTCAGGTTGTTTGGTATTAAAACCGGTGTTCTCTTGCTGCTGACAGCCGGTTAATAATAAACTCAACGCCAACAGGAACCAGATCATAATAAGTATCTTAATCAACATGAACTGTTTATTCATGTGAAACGTCACTCCTAGTCATTACAAGTATGTAATCCAGTTAGTACCGCTATCTATTTGAAAAAGAGCCAGGTATCCTGGCATCGTAAGGTAAAACTGATCTAGAGAGTCTCCCTGACTCTAATACTAACACATTGGATTTTCTAAATTATGGAGAACTGCCCATCTATTTATTTACCTTATAATGGTATTCGGCAATATCACTGTCATACTTGCCAAAGCCTTTAGTCAATATTTTAATTGTTGTATCCTGGTCTATAACTATGGGTTGATTTAATTCCGGCTGATAAGTGCTGGGATTATAGAGTGTACTTTCTACAGTGGGATTGGAACCATCCATAGTATAATACATTTTCACCTTACCTATTTCTTTATGCTGTAGCTTTGCCTTATCCCCCTTGGCAATACTTCCCGGGTCAGGATAAATTGTTGCAGTATCCCATTTTCCAGGATTCTTCTCAGATACAACAATCTCCTCAACACCTTTTACAAAAGTATGATACGTTTGCTCATTGACATTTGCCTGGGGCATAATAAGGCATAGACTATCTGCCCTGGCTTCATTTAATTGGTCAGTATTTTCCATGTACTCATAAGCGATTATTGGCTCCACCAGTTCAGCCCCAACAGTATCTCTATCCATAACTCCGGGGAAGTGATACCTTTTTGTTTCTAACATCTGCTCCCGCGTAAATGAACATTCATACCCATCTTCACCTTTGATAGTGATGCATTTAGCCTCGTCTTTAATACCAGCAGCTTGTAATAATGCCGCTATTTTTATTCCTTTAGCTGCCAGCTTTTTTTCCACGGGCCAGTTATTGATAACTGAGTATATATGCTCAAATTGAGCATCTGGGAGTTTAAGCATATCAATCAAGGTCATCTGCTGTTCATGCATGATTCCATTACCGGTTACCAAAACTGTCTCCTGCCTGCTAGGATCGCTGTTTTCCGGTTGAACAGTCTTCTCATGGCTGCAGCCGGAGATTAATAAAGTGCTTACTATAAAGATGGATAAAAGGAGTAAGCAAACTGAACCGGTATACCTTTTGTATTTCATTCATTATCCCCTTCCTATAATCTTTAGATCCTTTGGCTTTGCTTAAGGATAACAGTACTAAAACATCTGGCTATTAATAAGGAAATAGACGCTCAATGCAATCAACCTTACTTAGACAAATTGGGCAGGCACTGGCGTTTTGGGAAAACCGCAACAACCGGATAGAACCGTAGAGGTGACTTCAGTCGCCACCCTGGCACCCTGAATTCCTGCTGGTCAGAGACTAAAGTCTCCTCTACGGTACAATACAAAAATTAGGGATTAACTGCAGATAAATATTATAATTGTTCCAGATACCTATCAAAACAAAAACAAAAAATCTGTGCGAAATCTGTGTTCATCTGTGGTTAATCACCTACTTTTTTTTCATATGTGGTTGTATACTCCGGGCATGGGTGGCAAAGTGGCAAAATCCTCTATTAATAGGCATAATTACCGGATAAATTCGTCTTTCCATTGATCCCTTAATGCTTATTTAACGCATTCACAATTATTGTAACCGCTTCGGCTCTAGTGGCACTGCCCTGAGGATGGATGGTATTGTCAGGATACCCTTTCATGATTCCATTGGTAACTGCAGCAGCAATTGCGTCCCAGGCCCAGCTGGAAATGTCATCGCTATCAGCAAACTCGACTTCTTCTGCTGAGCTGACCAGATTGGCTGCTCTGGTAATCATTACGGCCATCTGCTCGCGGGTAATCAAATTATCCGGACCAAAAGTCTTATCATCATACCCACTGACTACGCCGCTGGCAGTTGCCTGGAGGATATAGTCTTTAGCCCAGTGTTGTGAAGTATCCTCAAATGTTTTGCCGTTCCCGTTTTTCAATTTAAAGGCATTAACCAGCATAGTAGCGAATTCAGCCCGGGTAATAGTATTATCTGGTTTGAAGGTGTTATCAGGATAACCGCTAACAACCCCGGATCCCACCAATTTAATAATATTAGCCTGGGCCCAGTGATTATTTAAATCTTTAAGATTAAGAGGCTTCTCTGTTTCCGTTTCCGATTCACTATCAGGAATTGCATAGGTGAAAGTGACAACATCACTATCCAGCTTACCGGGACCAATAGTTACTGCTTTGATAACTGTATCCTTTTCAATGGGGCCAATAGGCCTATTGTAGATTCCCACAACATTTGATCGTGCTGACCACCATCGTCTGGAAATCCAGTTATAGATTTTACTTTCTACAGTGGGAGTTGTGCTATCAGTAGTATAATAAATTTTATCATCATCCATATGGGCATTGCTCAATGTTACCATGGTTCCCAAAGGAACTTCTCCACTGTCTGGATTAGCTACCGGAGCATCCCATTTGGGTGGTTCGCTAGTAATAATTTCAATTTTATCCAGGTATTTTATAAAGAGATTGCCAGTTTGCTCGGTAACCGCCCGTTGGCCAAGCATTAATAATAATGAATTTAAATCATTCATATATTTAGGATTATCACTGCCTTCAACACTTTCCAGGGCAATGATAGGTTCTACCAGCTCTTTATCTGCCGGAGAGCCAGGGATATTTCCATCACCATCATTATCAAGGCTATTATCTTTAAAATGGGGAAAACAATAACGGTTATCTGCCAGTAATTCCTTAACAGTAAGAGTGATTAAATAACCATCATTAGATGAGAACTTAATCAGTTGAGCATCTTCTTTTATTTCTACCAAATCAAAGAGGTGAGCTAAACTAACCCCTTTTCCCACATACCACTTTTTAGTAGGCCAGGTATTGATGGCACTGTAGACATTCTGGGTTTGCGGCATCTCTTTAAGCTGTTCAATGGTAAAGGTCATCGGAATAACTACCCCATCACCAAAGATTTCTAAAGATTGTGATGGTTCAGCACTAGCTGATTTCGTTACCATTAGGCTAAGGGAACCAAACAGTACCAGTATACCCAGGGTTACTACAATGTAGCAGAAGAACGATTTCATTTTTATTAATTGCATAGATAATCCTCTCCTTTCTTTATTGGAGTTTATTAGCCTGAAAAGAATTTGATTTAGATGCGAAAACCTGGATCGTTATATCAACTCCTATCATCTATCCTGGCCAGCAAAATACATGTCGCATAGTTTAACTCCTTATTATTATTACTGCATATGCAGGACGAATTTCTTCTTGCTGTGTCGTAAAGACAAGGGTTAATTCTCTTCTACATGAGAAATAGTAATATACTAATGGTTTTAAAGCCGACATTCTATTAACTGTACGTTTATCGGTTATTCGTCAGTAAGCATAAACAGTTTTCCAGTATCCGGATCTTTATAAACCGTACCCATTTTTTCGTAAAGAGAACCTTCTCCCACACTTTCTACCAGATCATCTCTTATTTCAGTATCCTCTGCTACCGGTTCACCCTGGGTTAAATTGATGCGAGTATTCACCTGACTTAGATCCACATCCCAGCGGATTACCAGGGCTAACATAAGTCCACAGGCAAAAACCAGCATGGCATCTACTATATTGATCGCACCTTCAAGGGGATTGGTTTCTTCATCTGATCTAAGCCTGCTTCTATTCCTTAACCCTCTGTTCATCGGTAAACACCTCCAATAAACCTTCCATCAGAGCTTCCAAGGAGCTCAAGTAACCCTCATACCACCTTTTGCGTACCCGGGAAATAGCATAGGCAACCCCGGCAGCAGCCAGACCGGTAACTGTAGCATCAAAAGCCGTAAGCAGAGAATCGGCCAGGGTCCTGGTATCTCCTTGCCCAAGAGCAATAAGACCGGGCCCCAGGGGAATAAGGGTAGCCATCAATCCCAACATAGGCCCCAACCGTGCGATTAAATCAGTCCGGTTCGTTATTTTGGTATAATATAATTCCTCGTTAGCCAATAATTTGCGTGCCAGAGCCTGACGGGGAACAGGTGATAAATCACTGCACTCGATTATTCTGGTCAATGCTGCTTTCTGTCGTTTAAATAACTGGCTATTATTGATATTATTAGTGATATCTCCAGTTTCTTTGTCCTGAAAGGTCTTTAGCAGTTCTTCTACATTAAACTTTGCCCTGCGCCGTTCGGTAAGGATCTCTACCAGTATGCTGCCTAGCTCGAAGGCTACAAAAGCCACAAAAACTAATAAAACAGCTATGGTAGGTGCTAGTAAAATCGATGAAATATCATGCATGGTATTTTTTAATACTACTAAAATAGAAAATGTCAACCTGCTACCTCCTTGGAATATTTCAGGTATCGTCTATGTGCACCTGAAATGAATAAAATTGTAAGTATTGGCAATGTGAAGGTTTTTAAACTGCTCTGCTCCACCGGAAGCGAAAAAGATTCATTATCTATTGACACTTCAAATAAATCTCCAGCATAAGCAATGGTTGAGCTAGAAGATACAATAGAGCTTTTACCTGGTGCCATGGTTTCTTTTTCCACCAGATAAACCAGGTTTGCCGGTAATTCTTCCATCTCTGCTTTCTGTTCATCAAGACTAGATGAACCCTCAGATTCTATTTCCCCTTTTGGCGCCAGATAATCTGGATCGTTTTCCAGTGCTGTATCAGAAATATTCTCCTGCATTTTGTCTGATTCTTGATTGTTTTCGTCAGCCACAGGATTTTCATTCTCATAGTTGTCACTGCTGGTAACTATACAGGTAGCCTCAACGTTTCCATCCAGAGTTTTTGCAGTAATAACAGCCGTTCCTTCTCCAACCATGGTAACCAGCCCGTGGTTGTCAACCGTAGCTATTCGGGTATCACTGGAACTCCAGGTAACCCTCTTATCAGTAGCATTATCCGGTCCAATGGTTGCATCAAGTTCAAAAGTACCACCAGCTTGAAGGTTGATTATATCACGATCCAGGGTGATACTGGTAGGCGGTCCGCCGGGTAAATTTTGCCCAAGAGAGTCTGTAAGACCAACCTTATAGGAAAAAGTGGCTACTTCACTATCTTCTTTCCCCGGACCAATAACTATTGCTTTAATAACTGTATCCCGGTTAATATCTATTGGTTGATTAACCATTTGTAGATTATCCGGCCGTTGACTCCACCATCGCTTCGCACTCCAATTAAACATAGGGCTGTTTATGGTTGGGGTACTGCCATCGGTTGTATAGTATACTTTATCTATGTCATTACCTTTACTATTCAGTTCTATTTGGGTTCCTGTCGCAACTTCTTCACTTTGGATATTTGCCTTTGGTTTATCCCATTTTTCCGGAGCATCGGTAAGAACCTCAATTTTATCTACATGCTTTAAAAATAGATTGTTGGTCTGCTCGGTAACCGCCCGTTGGCCATATATGAACAACAGTGTATTCATATCGTTCATATGGTCAGGGTTAGTACTGTTTTCGGCACTGATAAGGGCAAGGATAGGTTCTACCTCTTCTGCATCTGATGAGGAGCCGGGGATACTTCCATCAGTGGGATGATTATCAGCCAGATAAGGAAAGTAATAGCGTTTATCTTTTATTAATTCCTTAACTGTCAGCGTTACCTCGTAGCCGTCATAAGAGGTGAATCTTATCAACCGGGCATCTTCGCTTATTTTTGCCAAATCCAGCAGATATTTCAGATTAACTCCCCGGGCTGTATAAAACCTTTTAGTAGGCCAGGTATTGATAGTACTATATATATGCTGGGATTGTTCCATATTCTGCAGATCATCGAGGGTAAATGCAATAGGGCTCGCCACTCCATCTCCAGTAATTTCCAGTGTATACGATTGCTGGGCCAGCACAGGGGTAACTGCTAAAAGATTTACCCCAATCGCTATTAGCAGCAGTCCTATTAAAACCGTCAACAGCCAATAAGACCCGTTATCTTTAAGGGCTCTAATTATTGGTTCTCCCTTTTTGCTAACTATTATTGAAACCTGATCCCCGTAAATTTTTGGGCATTTATTATCTATTGTCTTTAGCATAATTCTTTACACCTCAAAACCATGTAAAACAGTATCATCAATTCTTCTATCTTTCTTGTATCTTGCAGAGGAGACTTTAGTCTCCGGCCCAACTTAAACGATAGTTAAGCAATGGTTGAACGATGGTTTAACGATTGTTTCCGGGATCTGTCTACACCTTATAAATCTACACCTATACCTACCCCGGCACAACTAACCAACTATTACTGTTGTATTAATACTGCCTTTCCTCAATACTATTAAGAGCATTAACTATAACCATTACTGCCTCAGCCCTGGTCGCACTATCCTGAGGCTGAATAGTATTGTTAGGATATCCTTTCATAATACCGCTATTGATAACAGCAGTTAATGCATCCCGGGCCCACAATGAAATACTGTTATTATCGGCAAACTGCATTTCTTCTATTGGTAAGGGCAGTTTAGCGGCTCTAAAAATTATAACTGCCATCTGTTCCCGGGTAATCAGATCATCAGGCCCAAACACATTGGAATTATAGCCGGTGATTATCCCGCTGGCAACTGCACTGGCAATATAATCTTTGGACCAATGGACTGCAGTGTCAGCAAAGGTATTATCCCCCTGGTTTTTAACCTTGAACGCTTTAACCAGCATAGTGACAAATTCAGCCCGGTTAATAGTGTTATCCGGTTTGAAGGTGTCATCCGGATAACCTTCAATTGCACCAGCTGCTATAAGCTGTTCAATCTCCTCTTGTGCCCAGTGACCTTTAATATCAGTCACTGGCAGTTTTTCTATTTGTTCTGTTTCGGCAGCCATAACCGCAAATTTAGTGAAATGGTCAATCTCCACGGTTATGGTATCCTTTTCTATCGTACCACCGATATTGATCCATTTATCAAGTACTTCATCATAGTAGTAGATAGCCGGAACTGTATTCTCTCCGATTAAACTAATATCAAATTTCAATGTTAGGCTTATATTTTTATTAAAGCTAAAACTGCTACTACCATCTACAGTAAATTCATATACACCACTTATTAAATTTAGACTATCCGGTATGGCAGGAGGAGAATCTACTATGGCTATTTCAAATTCCACATTACCAGCTTCCTTAATTGCATTTTCTGGAATTATTATGATTACCTCATCATCTAAGCTTATAGTGTTTTCTTGAGAAGGAGAAACACTACTAGTTATGTCTTTTTTTACCTGGTAAGTAAAAGTGACTACTTCGCTGTCCAGCTTACCGGGTCCAATTGTAATAGCTTTGATAGTAGTATCCTGGTTAATCCCTATAGGGTGATTAATAGTCTCCACAACATCCTCTCCCCGGCTTCCCCACCAGCGGCTGGCTATCCAGTTATACATAGGGCTTTCAATAGTAGGAATACTACCGTCGGTAGTGTAGTAAATCTTATCATCGTCCATATTATTATTTTTCAGCTTGACCAGGGTTCCCCTGGTGACCTCACTGCTGTCAGGATCAGCCCTGGGTGTATCCCACCTGGATGGGCTGGCAGTGAATACTTCAATTTTACTGAGATTTTTTACAAACAGCTGACCGGTTTGCTCGGTAACCGACCGTTGCCCCATCATCAGCAATAACGCGTTTAGATCGTTCATATAATCAGGATTCTGGGTTCCTTCAGCACTCAGTAGAGCTATAATACTATCAACCTTCTGGGCTCCTGCTGATGAACCGGGAATATGACCATCAGCGTCAGCACCACCATCTTTAAACCCGGGAAAATAATAACGAGGATCACGTAACAGTTCTTTAACCGTCAACTCCACCGAGAATCCATCTTCTGCAGTAAATCTAATAAGCTGGGCTCCAGGTTTTATTCCTGCTAAATCTAAGAGATCAGCTAGCTTGACGCCTTCACCTACGTACCATTTCTTAGTTGGCCAGGTATTTATAACACTATAAACCTTTTGGTGCTGATTACGGTCCTGGAGCTGGGCCAGGGTAAATGTCTGGGTCTTACTTACCCCATTTCCAGTGATGGTAAGAATTACATCTTCATCTGGGATAACCCCACTCCCACCTCCATTTCCACCCTTAACCGTAAAGGTGGAAGTAACGGCTGCTGGAAGGCTGGCAGAATCAAGAATAATTGTATAGGTCCCGGTAGTGGCACCGGTACTAAGAGTAAAACTGGTTTCGAACAATCCATTAACTAATGCAACCTCTTCAGGTCCATACACAGTATTTTCATCCGGGTCTTTAACACTGATATTAAGCTGGTTTATTTCATCGCTGCTTCCCTGTATAGTTACCTTCTGACCTTTTTTATACTCCTGTCCATTCACTGGAGTATTAAGGAGCATTGGAGGAATCGTAACCTGATAATAAGAGGTGACGATTTCACTGTCATCCTTACCGAATCCAATAGCTACAGCCTTAACCGTCATGTCTTGAGTAATTTCAATAGGATGGTTGATGTCAGCCAATTCGTCTGAACGCGAATTCCACCACCGTTTTTTTATCCAATTATACATAGTGCTCTGGTGACCAGGATCACTGCCATCTGTAGTGTAGTAAATGTTATCCCCATCCATATCCGAAGTTGTCAGTTCCACCCTGGTACCAATCGGTACTTCTCCACCAACCGGGGTAAAGATCGGGTTTTCCCATTTATCCGGGAATGCCGTAGAGACTTCGATTGCTTTAACATATTTAGCAAATGCGCTGTTGGTCTGTTCACTAATCCAGCGTTGTCCCATAACCAGCAGTGGTGCATCACTGTCATCCATATGAGCAAAATCATCACTCTCAGCACTTTGAAGGGCGAGAATAGTATCGACTTCTTCAGCTCCTGCTGTTGATCCATCTATATAGCCAAAGTACTCATGATTTTCCTTGATTCCCGGATAATACCAGCGGCTATCTTGCAGAAGTTCTTTTACCGTAAAGGTCATACTATACCCGTCTTTACTTAAAAATTTAATCAATTTAGCCTCATCAGAAATTCCTGCTGCTGCCAAAAGGTCAGATAATTTTACCCCGCTGGCTACGTACATTTTCTTGGTAGGCCAGGTGTTAATTGTACTGTACCGGGTTTGCACCTGATCCAGGCCAGCTAGGTCAGCCCTGGTAAATGAAGTAGTTTTACTTACCCCATCCCCGCTTATGGTTAGAATTACACCCCCAACCTCAAAAGAGCTTATAAGGGGAACCGGGATATCATCCGAGTTCAATACAATACTGTAAGTGCCTGAGCTGGCATCGCCGGGGAGGGTTAGACTGGTTTCAAATACCCCATTATCTACTTCAATGTCTTCAGGTCCGTATATGCTATTGCCATCCGGGTCTTTCACTTCGATATTAAGCCGGTCAATTTCCTCAGTAGTCCCCTTAATAATAACTATCTGGCCTGGATTATACTCCTTTTCACTAACTGGAGAGTCTAGAACTATACTGGCTTTTATGGGCTGGATAACTGTCGCGTCAGCATATCCATTAGCACTAACCACTATTTGATAATCTCCGCCAGTCGTAAATACTTCAGCACAGATAGAAATTAATCCCGGGTCAATAATATAGCTTCCATTGATCGAGTTTCCGTTTACAGTTATATCATCAATAGCGTCTCTCCACTCTTCATCATCTTCAAAGGTAATCTCTATCTGCTGGTTCAAGGTATTATCCGTAGTATCTGCCTGTAGGATTGGAGGAGCCAGAGCACTTTTGTCAATCGTATAATTCTCGACCAACTCACCATCAGCGTTTTTGGAAGTCATGTTTAAAACACTGCCGTCAATGTCTATTACCTGGTAATTGCTCCCGGTTTCTTCACAGGCAATATAAGGGAAATCCCCGCCAGAAGCATAGACCTTGGTTCCGGCATTCCCCATTACATAGACAATTCCGTAACTATCCGGATCATCCTGTATCTGTCCCTGATACATGGGATAGGTTCTCATATACTGGTGCTGATGGCCGACAAAAACCATATCTACCCCGTATTGTTCCAGTATGGGTACCCAGTTTTCACATATGGATTCATCGATGGTTTTATTGTCCTCGAAGGCCGGATAGGCAGGATGATGGAACATGGCAAACTTCCAGGTCTTGGTGCTGCTCTGCAGGTCTGCCTGCAGCCATTGTTTGGCTGCTTCATTGGTGTTGTTGTTGCTGTTTAAAACTACAAAGTGGGCATTGCCATAATCAAAAGAATAAAATTCTTTTTCTAAATCAGTCGGCCCGTTAGCCGGCAATGAGAAGAAATTCAAATACATGCTGCCATCATGATTACCCAAAGTAGGCATCAGGGGAATTTTTGAAAAATAACCATAGGCTGCATCTAAAAACTCTCCCCATTCGGTTTCATCACTACCATTATCGGTTATATCCCCGCCTAAAAGAGAAAACTTGATCTGCGGGTAGTTGTTGCTAATTACATCCAGCAAGTTACCCCATTCAGTATACCCTTCCTGCACATCTCCCAAATACATAAAGGTAAACTTATCAGTATCCGCAGCAGTACAAAAAGACAATGTCTCGCTCCAGGCCTCTTCACATCCAACCCGGTAGACATAGGAAGTATCAGGGGTCAGTTCTGATATGTCTGCTTGATAACGATGATGGGTGCTGTCAAATGGATTACCCTGCACTTCAATTATTGAAGCGGAGGCAAAATTATCATTAAACTCTTCTGCTGGCATATACTGCAGTTGAGCCGTCATATCATCAGACATCAACCAGGTAATGGTCTGACTGGTAGCAGGATCTTCAGTCCAGGTTAAGACTATTTGATCAGGTGCTCCTTCAGAAGCTTCCCCCAAAGCAGCCGGGACACCACAGAA
>CAYZYO010000055.1:0-15590 GCA_964482585.1 uncultured Syntrophomonadaceae bacterium
TGATAGTAAAAGCAACTACCCACTACAATGATCCAGAGGTTATTCTCCAGGTATCAGAAGGACTGGGCCAAGCCATGTATGGACTGGAGATTGATAAATTAGATGATCAATATGCCAACCGGGGATGGTAAGCTTAAGGGTACCAGTCTTAGTCACCTATAGCAGAAATGAAGCAATGTTATAGGCATAGAGGGGAGAACCTAATAGCTTTGTATAACGGAAGCTATACGGAGCTATTGATATTCTCCTATATACTTTGTAAACCAGGTTCTAGGACTTCAAGCTTATTATGGTCTGCTCATAATAAAGAAACAATTTCATCATATTGGAGATTTTCTTATCAAATCAATAAATACATCGGTCAATCCGGGATCGAATTTAGTACCCGATAATCCCTGGATACACAATAAAGCATCTCCTTTGCTGACTGGCGATTTATTGAACGGGTTTACCAGGTGATCATATTGTTCAACTATTGCTATAATTCTTGATTGCAGAGGGATTTCTTCTCCTTTCAGCCCCTTAGGATACCCGGAGCCGTCCCATCTTTCATGATGATAATACACAGCTTCAGCTAAATCGAGCGTGTTGTAAAATAGATTCAGGATTCGGTAACCAACAACAGCGTGCTGTTTTACTTCGAATTTTTCCTGTGGTGTTAATTCTGTTAAGGGATTAAGTAATTTATCGCTCAAAGCAATTTTGCCAATGTCATGAAAATATCCGGCATCCTTGATCTGCTTGATTTCTGCTGTTGACCAACCTAAAGCAGTTCCCATTTCCTCACATAACCGGCTCGTATTTTCGGAATGTATTCTTCCCCGGGGATTCCTTTTGTGAAGAGCAGAAATCAGTTCCTGCAAGATCAGTGATTCGCTATTCTTCCTGTGAAAAGCTTTTTCCTGGTACATTTCATTTTCAGCATTTCTCATAGTCTGCTCAATATCCTGATCGCAAGTATATTTGGTATCGGCTCCCATTGATATACCAAGAAATATTCCAATAGATTTCACCTTTAACAGCTCTTTTTTTATTCTTTCAATAACTCTCTTCGCTGTGTCTGTATCGGTATTAGGCAGTAGCCATATAAACTCATCTCCACCAGTCCTGGCAACTATATCATTCTTCCGGCAAGTTTTTTTCATTTCAGCAGCAGCAG
Source organism: uncultured Syntrophomonadaceae bacterium (assembly GCA_964482585.1). Classification (GTDB taxonomy): domain Bacteria; phylum Bacillota; class Syntrophomonadia; order Syntrophomonadales; family Syntrophomonadaceae; genus CAYZYO01. Next base: position 1,160 of record CAYZYO010000055.1, read on the forward strand.
TTTTGATCAGCTTATCTCCGGCGGCATGTCCAAAAATATCGTTTGTAAGCTTAAGCTCATTAAGATCGCCATAAATGATTGAAATTGGATAATATTCTTCTTTGTCATATTTTTTGATTTTTGCTTCAAAGCATTGCCTGTTTATAAGGCCAGTTAGAGCATCATGACAACTTAGATATTGAATCCTAGCTTCATTCCTTTTCCGTTCTGAAATATCTGTAAAAGTGACAACTGCACCTGTAATTGTATTGTCGTTATATTTTGGGTATGAAAAAAATTCAACATTGAAGCACGTACCGTCTGATCTCCAAAATATCTCATCATCAGCATGAACCTTTTCTCCTGAAGTAATAGCTTTATGTATCTTACATTCAGAAACAGACATCTCTGAACCGTTCTGACACCTGTTGTGGATGAGAAAATGCATGTTTTTGCCAATCAAATCTTTTTCATCCTTGTATCCTAATAGTTCAAGGCTGCGAGCATTGCAGAAAGTACATATTCCATCAGAATCAATTCCATATATTCCCTCTGCTGCAGAATCAAGAATCAGCCTTAGCTCGGTTTTATTCTCTTCTAACAAATTATTTATACTAAGCAATGCATCTGAGGATTCTTTTCTGCTGGTTTCAAAATAACTGATCAGCACTATCAGTGCGAATGTAGCTCCTGCAATGTTCAATATGGATTCGATATTAAACTCGGCCGGCTGCCAACTGCTATAGTTTGATAGTATAAAATACAGCATATAGATACAGAAAAAACTTATTATAATACGAGCTTTTTCCCGGCCCAGTAGAAAATATACTGCGGGCGGCAGAACAGCGATCCAATACAATGCATAATTATTGTTTTGCCTTACTTCAAAAAACACTAATAATGTAGCTATAAGCAGGAGAACAAAAAGATATATTCCCATTTTTATGTTATTTGTTTTATGGAAATAAATCAGTATAAAAACAGCCAATATCGCAGAGCATAAATTAATATATATAGCTCGCACATTACCAGGGATTATTATATTCAATGTTGCAAAAATTAAACAAATAATAACTAAATTTAATAGAAGCGTATTTAGAAGAAATACTCTTCTATAGTCAGGATGTTCCTGCTTAAATCGATTGTTGTTGGTTATAAATTTTCTGAATTTACTATCTTTCATACTCAATGCTCCAAATAATTAAGCTTACTTAACACCCATTAACCGTTCCTTTGTGTTTCATTTCCCTTCTGATAACGATTGCCTGTGCGTTATCATTATCATTCTATCTTCGTGAAAACAATCCTCTTTTGTTGTACGGTAGGGGTTTAATCAATTTATACTAAAAGACACCATATTTATCGCCAAACAGGCAAGATTTTTCCTTATTTTTGCCTAACCAGCAGAGTTAAGAATGTGGAAATTAAGACAAGAGGTGATTATATGCAAAGGTTTTTTAAGACATTAACAGCTGGACGAAAATTAGCCCAATACAGACATTATAATTAATATAATTACAAAAAAGGCCACATTATTTAGTGCACGATTATTACAATAACCATCGAATTAAAATTCAGTTAAAAGGACTGAGTATTAAAGAACTCAGTCCTTGATAGCTGCCGAAGCCAGGAACTAGAAATCTTGAGAGCTCAAAGGGTTTTGAAACCCGCCGTCCCAGGAAAATAGGCTATAAAAGAAAAGCAAGTAATTCCAACCAGCAAGCAGTTGGTTCAGTACATGAAGGACAAAAAGAATCCCTCTATACAAGAAGGATAAAAACAAACATAAATATTTCTTATCCAGGGTGATCGCCCTGGATAAAATTTATTACTTATGCAGTAGTATTTATACTGCAAATGCCTCAAACCCTGGTGGAGACGATGGGATTCGAACCCACGACCCCCTCGTTGCGAACGAGGTGCTCTCCCGGTTGAGCTACGCCCCCGCACAGTACCCTGTTATTTTACAGGATTTACTCATTTTTATCAATGACCGCAATAGTGCAGCGAGAAATGCAGACTAATTTATTTTCTTCATTGTAAATGCGGACATCCCAGACCAATGTGCGCTTTCCAACATGAAGAGGAATGCCGACAGCCTCAACTATGCCATCTTTTTGACTGCGGAGATGATTGGCATTAATTTCTAATCCAACTGCATGCTGGCAGGTCTTATCAATAAACAAGTAGCTACCTGCTGAGGCTACGGTTTCGGCAAGTACCAGTGATGCTCCCCCGTGCATTTTTCCAAAGGGTTGATGGGTTTTCGAAGTTACAGGCATAGCAGCTTTTACTTCCTGTGGGGTGTATTTTGTGATTTCTATATTTAGAGTATCCATTATAGTATTAGAAAAGTTCAAATTATGCAAGATAGTTTCCATATTCGTTACCCCTTTCATGATGCTTTTATTAAAGAGTTAAATTGTATGATATAATAATTAAATCATATGACAAATTTCCCTTAACCGCTAGTGAGAGTAAAATAAGAGAGTCATAAAAAATGATTTTTCGATTTTAGGTAAGAGTTTTGCATAATTCAAAAAATCAATATGCTATTCTAAAGCGTTAGCGGAGAATCTCGAAAACCTAGTTCGGCCTCAAGAAAGATGATAGCACTAAAAAAGCTAATTATGCAAAATATTCAGATGATTTTTATTAATAAAAACAAGGAGGAGAATATAATGGATTACCCCAAAATGGCTGATGAATTAACCCGTATATTAGGGTTAGATTTACCTCCTATTGGAGTCAAATTCCTAGAAAAAGAGGAAGTAGAGGCCTTTCAAAACTATAATTCTGATGTGAGATATACGTATTGTCAATTTCTTATGAAAGCCCATGAAGGGGAAAAGCTTATGGCTATCCCAGAAAATGTTTCATGTGCTAATGGTGCGTCTGCTTTAGGGTTCAGGCCGGTTCCCGATAAGCTCAAGACTGGAGCGTTTTTAGAGAAATTAGGCAGTTTTCAGAAAGAAGCTGGCCGGAGTGTAATGGAGGCCTTGCCCCGATTTGAACTTGACAGGTATGCAGCAATTCTAGTGTCAGATGTGGCAACAGCCGATTTTGAACCGGATGTAATCATAGTAGAGAGTAAGCCGGAACATATTATGTGGCTGGCTTTAGGTGTTCTTCACCATGAAGGAGGAAGACTGAATTTTAGTACTGCTATTTCCAATGGAACTTGTGTTGACGTAACAGTTGTTCCTCATCTTACCCAGAAACTCAATGTTACATTGGGCTGCTATGGCTGCAGAAATGCTACCAATATAAAAGATGAATATCTATTAGCCGGATTTCCGGGATATAAACTAAAAGATATTATTAATTCACTGAATATGCTTGAAGAAAAGTCTATTCCTACAACCAGGGGTAAAAAAGGCTACCAGCGGTTGCTTGATTCTAGCAGGGGAAAATAAATTTATTGAACTAATATCGAGCTGTCAACTATTGAAGATATTTTGCCTGCTAATTCCTGGATTTCTTCCTTAGCCGGAGGCTTAGTATTCTCTAATTCGTAATTTATACGTAAAATATCCCATTTGTGTTTACCCAGTGAGTGATAGGGTAGGAGGTCTATTCTTTCTACAGTGTTCAAATTAGCAACAAATTTTGCCATTTGTTCAATATCCCTGGCTGTATCAGTTAAGCCAGGGACAATTACATATCTTATCCATATAGGAACCCCATGTTCGTTGATTAGCTCTAGATTCTGCAAATTCAAGCGGTTGCTGGCACCGGTTAAATAACGGCTTTTTTCATCATCTATTTGTTTAATATCGGCTAATACCAGATCAGTAAATGGAAGCAGTTCAGATACACTCTTAGTACTTACATAAAGAGAGGAATCAAAGGCCGTAGATATTCTTTCTTTTCTGCAGTTGGTAAATATTTCCTTGATAAATTTGTATTGAAGCAGTGGTTCTCCACCAGAAAAAGTTATGCCGCCTTTAGAGGCAGTAAAATAAGGGATATTTGCCCTGATTATTTCCATTAAACCATCAACCGAATATATTTTTGCTGAAGGAGCGTTAATTTCCCAGGTATCAGGATTTTGGCAGTACTTACAGCGCAGATGACACCCCTGCATAAATATAACTGTTCTTATACCGGGACCATCAAGAGTACTGAATGTATCAATAGAGTGAATCAAACCCTGCATAATAAATATCCTTTCTATTATTTGAGAGTTTTTTATAATTCAAAAATTCTACAGGTTATTTAAAGTGTTAGCGCAGAATAGATCCTTCGGCATTGCCTTAGGATGATAGTACTGGAAAAGACAAATTTATACATCATATACCGTAAAGGAATTTAAGTCTTCTCTAAATAATGTCATTATCTAGCTAGCCTAAAACTGGAGTTTCCTTTACAATTAGGGTTTTTGTAGTGGAATCAATTAATCGCCAGCGCAAAGAAAAACTATTTAAATCTGGTGGCATTAAATTTTTGGTTTGGCACAATTACATTCGCTTATAGAAAGTTCGCATTATAATTTCTTCCTGTTGTTCGCGATTAAGCTTGATAAAATGTACCGCATACCCTGATATTCTTATGGTAAGATCAGGATATTTTTCCGGGTGCTCCATAGCTTCTTTCAGGGTTTCGACATTGACTACATTTACATTTATATGATGGGCATCCTGTACAAAATAACCTTCCAGGAGTGCCAGGAGGTTATCTATCTTTTCTTTATCTGTCTTTCCTAATGCTGAAGGAACGGTGGAAAATGTGAATGATATCCCGTCCCGGGCATAGGCATATGGAAGTTTGGCTATAGAGTTACAAGCTGCTATTGCCCCTTTTTCTTCTCGTCCGTGTAGAGGATTTGCTCCTGGAGCTAACGGATAACCTTTTTGGCGACCATCTGGAGTAGTTCCGGTATGTTTACCATACATGACATTGGAAGTAATTGTTAAAATAGAAAGTGTATGTTCTGCGTTTTTATATGTGGGATGCCTTTTTAGTTCATTGGTAAAATTCTTTATTAATTCAGCTGCAATAGAGTCAACCCGGTCATCATCGTTTCCAAATTTAGGAAAATCCCCCTCGATTTCGAAATCAATTATTATTCCCCGCTCATCCCTGATGGGTTTAACCCGGGCATATTTAATTGCACTTAGAGAATCTGCCACAACTGATAGTCCGGCTATACCAAAAGCCATATAATAATGAATCCGGGTATCGTGCAAAGCCATTTGGACACTTTCATATGCATATTTGTCATGCATAAAATGGATAACATTCATAGTGTTTACGTAGAGTTTGGCCAGCCATTTTATCTGTATTCTAAAGTTTCTTAATACCTCATCAAACTCCAAGTACCCGGATTCTGTCTCATAATGGGGTATTTCAACCCCTACTAATTTGCCAGTAATTTCGTCTCTACCACCATTAAGAGCATATAAAAGAAGTTTAGCTAAATTGCACCGGGCACCAAAAAACTGGGTTTCCTTCCCTAATTGCATAGCTGATACACAACAGGCAATCCCGTAATCATCACTGTAAAAATGACGCATAAGATCATCATTTTCATACTGCAAAGCACATGTTTTAATTGAAAGCCAGGCACAAAACTCCAGGAAATTTCGCGGCAGATTCTTAGACCATAAAACAGTCATATTAGGTTCAGGAGAAGGACCGAGATTATTGAGAGTATTGAGCATCCGGTAACTGTTTTTAGTTACTAGATGGCGTCCATCTACCCCGGTTCCACCAATACCTTCGGTAACCCAGTTGGGATCCCCAGCAAAGATTTCATTGTATTCCGGCGTTCTCAGGTGTCTGACCAGACGCAGTTTAATAACCAGTTGATCTATTAATTCTTGTGCATCATTTTCTGATATTATGCCCAGCCCTAAGTCTCTCTCAATATAAATATCAAGAAATGTAGATATCCTTCCCAGGCTCATAGCTGCTCCATTCTGTTCCTTAACTGCAGCCAGATAAGCGAAATAGAGCCATTGGACTGCTTCCCGGGAGTTGTCGGCCGGCAGAGAAATGTCAAATCCATAGTCAACAGCCATTTTTTTCATAGCTTCAAGAGATTCTATCTGATTGTGTATTTCTTCCCGCAGTCTTACAGATTCATTGGTCATATCCTTAGAGAGCAGACTCCGGTCATGTTTCTTGGATTCTATCAAGCGATCTACTCCATAAAGGGGAACCCTTCTAGAATCACCAATTATTCTGCCTCTGCCATAGGAATCAGGTAATCCGGTAATAATTCCAACTCTGCGGGCCAGGCGCATCTCAGGAGTATATACTGAAAACACCCCATCATTATGAGTGCGACGATGGGCAGTAAAGAATTCAACCAGTTTAGCATCAGGTTCATAGCCGTAAGCACGCGAGGCCTTAACACTGGTTTTTAGTCCGCCGTACACATTTATTGCCCTTTTTAAGGGGCTATCAGTTTGTAAGCCTACTATTATTTCCAGATCCTTGTCTATATATCCTGGAGGATGGCTGTTTATTCCTATAGGTGTTTGTGCATCTACGGCCAATACTCCGCCTTTCTGTAATTCTTTTCTGAGTAATTGCTGGCACTTATTCCATAGTTTGCTGGTAACAGCAGATGGGCCTACCAGAAAACTGTCATCACTATCATAGGGGGTATAGTTTTTTTGAATAAAATCACGAACATCGATATCATATATCCATCTACCCGGTTTAAAACCTTTCCATTGATTCAATATTGATTCCACCTTACTTGATATTTTGATACATTTATTATTTGATAATTGGGCAGATTTAATCAGTTAATTGATAGATTTATTTTAATTATTTTTAAAATGTTATATTCTCGGATTGATTCCATATAAAGGGTAGGGGGGTTACTATAATATACTGTTGAAATTACTAAAGTCTTTATGCGGGAACAAAAGTTTATAGTTTTCTAATGGAATCAAGTATGATCTATGCGATATTTTTAAGGTGATAGATATAAATTCTATTCTAAAACGGTTTATAGACTACAGAAGAGTGTCTGTAGCAAAAACCGGCTTTTTTCTATATCGAATTTTATATGCTACACTTATTTATGGTGATTATTAATGATATTATTTCAAGCTAAGGGTATTAGTAAAGAATTTGGCGACAAAAAAGTTTTAAAGTCTATAAGTTTCAATTTAAAAACAAAGGAAATAATAGGGTTAATTGGGGTAAATGGATCGGGGAAAACTACCCTATTAAAGTGCTTGACCGGGCAGATGTCTTCTGATAGTGGTGAAATATACTGGTCAGATATACTTTCTATTGGTTATCTGGAGCAGCTCTCTGAACCAGCAGAAGATATCACTGCCTGGGATTTAATAATGAACAGTTTTTCTGAATTAATAGATAAAAGAAGGAAACTTAGTGAACTTGAAAAAGCGATGGCCAATGGAGAGTCAAACCTTAATAAGCTGATGGAAAGGTATGCTCGATTAACCGAAGAATATGAAAAAGCCAATGGCTATACTTGTGAAAATACTGCCAGACGTATTCTGGTAGGGCTGGGTTTTACGGCTGAACAGTTTACCCAAAACCTGAAGCAGTTTAGTGGTGGGGAAAAGACTTGTCTTAACCTGGGGCGAATACTTGCAGCTGCGCCAGATGTTTTATTTCTGGATGAACCGACCAACCATCTGGATATGGATGCAGTAGAGTGGTTGGAAGAGTATTTGGGTAACTATCAAGGAGCGGTATTAGTGGTCTCCCACGACCGAATGTTTTTAGAACGTATTGCTACCCGGATAATAGAATTAAAAAATGGCCAGGTAATGTCGTATTCCGGGGGCTATGTTAGCTACTTAAAGCAAAAAGCACTTAACGAAAAGGCACTGCATAGGGCTTATGAAAAACAGCAGGAATATATACAAAAAACTGATGAATATATCAGGAGATTTAAAGCCGGGATAAAGTCAAAACAGGCCAGGGGGAGAGAATTACAGCTAAAGAGGTTGGAGAAAATCAATAAGCCGGTTATTGAGAAAAATGTAGGTGTATGGAATTTTCCTATGCATTCGGCCAGTGGGCAGGATGTATTGAGAATAAAAAATCTTTGTAAATCATTTAATAACCATTTAGTTTTAGAGGGAATTGAACTTTCACTGCAAAAGGGTGATAAGGTTGCCTTGATTGGACCTAATGGAAGTGGCAAGAGTACCTTGTTAAAGATAATCAATGGTTTAGTTGAGGCCGACCGGGGAGAAATAGCAATTGGCCAGAGGGTAAAAATAGGTTACTTGTCCCAGGAATATGAAGATTTAAACCCTGAAAATACTGTGATCAAGGAGCTGATCGATCATTTTGACATTGATATTCCAGAGGCACGAAATTTGCTGGGAAGGATGTTATTTACCGGTGACGATGTTTTTAAACCTGTTTTCCAACTGAGTGGAGGCGAGAAAGGAAGGCTCTCTTTATTAAAACTAATTTTAACGGGGGCTAATTTTTTAATGCTTGATGAACCTACCAACCATCTTGATATTGAAAGCAGGCAAACAGTAGAAAATATTTTATGTGCATTTCCGGGGACTATCATGATGGTATCCCACGACAGATATTTTATTGACCGGGTCGCTAAACGGGTTGTGGCTATAGAAAATAAAAAACTCGAGTATTACTGGGGAAACTATAGTTATTATCGCGAAAAATTCCGGGAAAAAGAAGAAAGAAAAGAGCAGGAGCAACGTCTATCTCAAAGAAAAAGCAAGTCCTGGAGCTATTATAATTCTGAAGAAAAAGAAAGGCAGAGGCTCCATCGCAGGCTGAAAAAACAGCTGGAGAACATTGAGCTGCAGATTAGTAGTCTGGAGGATAAAAAAAGACAGTTAGAGACTTACCTATCTGATCCAGAAACGTATCATAATGCAGAAAAATCTCGTTTTTATACCCGGGAATACAAAGAGACTGAAGAGATGTTAACAGACGCCTATGAAAGCTGGGTAAATATAAGTGAACAATTATAAAAATATATATGTCAGAGAAATTATTGCAATTTGATTAAGGTAATTGAAAGGTGATATTCTTGTTTTAAGCAGTTATTGTAAGACTATGATAAAAGGGAGGGTAAAATAGTGAGTTTGCGAAATAAAGCGGTTATTACAGGGATAAGTGAATTGAAACCCTATAAGGACGATAATGGAAGAACCACTTTAGATTTACTGGCTGAAGCTGCGGTTTTGGCGGTAAATGATGCCGGATTAAAAAAGGAAGATATTGATGGTCTTTTGGTAACCCCTCCAAGTGAAGACAGTTATTTTATGTGGCCTTCACAGGTAGCTGAATATCTACAAATATTTCCTTCATACTTGAACATGATTGAATTGGGTGGGGCTAGTGCCGCAGGAGCAATATTCAGGGCTGCAGCTATGGTATCGCTGGGAATTTGCAGGAATTGTTTATGTTTAAGCGGGGGGATATGGGATAGTCAGGTATTTAACTCAAGGGAAGGGAAGATGGCGGTTATGTCTCGGGCTGAAATTGATTATGAACTTCCCTATGGCCCTATGGGATTTAACTCGGGATATGCTCTAATAGCCCGCAGGCATATGTATGAATATGGGACTACTCCTGAGCAGATGGCTAAAATTGCTGTTGATCAAAGAAAAAACGCTCTTGCTAACCCTGATGCCCTTTTTAATAAAAAAACTATTAGCATAGAGGATGTTTTAGCATCTCCTGTAATTGTTGATCCAATCCACCTCTTAGAGATTGTTCGGCCATGTAATGGTGCAGCTGCCGTTATTGTAAGTGGAATTGATAGTGCCCAAGATAGGCCGCACTATCCAGTAAATATAATGGGGATGGGTGAAGCCTATACCCATAATTCAATAGTATATTCTCCCAGCTTCACGGAAAGTCCCATAAAAGCAGCAGCAGCCAAAGCATTTAGAATGGCACAGGTTAAGCCTGAGGATATAAATATGGTTTCACTTTACGATTGCTATACTATTACGGTTTTAATAAGCCTGGAGGATGCTGGATTCTGTCCCAAGGGTGAGGGCGGGAATTTTGTCTTAAGTACCGACTTAACCTATGAAGGAGATCTTCCCTGCAATACCCATGGAGGACAGCTTTCCTTTGGGCAGCCATCATTTGCCGGAGGGATGTCTCACATTATTGAGGCTGTGAGGCAACTGCGTGGTGAGGCAGGAAAAAGGCAGATAAAAAATAACCATCTTGCCTTTGTTAATGGTAATGGAGGGGTTTTAAGTACCCAGTGCAGCCTAATTTTAGGGAGGTTATAATATGATAAGAGATAGAGATACCTACTGGACTAAGCTCTCCCAGGAAGGTTTATGTTTACAGTATTGTCATGACTGCCATAGATATATTTTTTATCCTCGTAGCCTTTGCCCGCATTGTTGGGGTTCTAACCTGGAATGGGAGAGATTATCAGGCAAAGGCAAGGTATTTACTTATACTATTGTTAATATAAGCGCTTTACCGGAATTTAATGAAAAAACACCTTACGTTTTTGCTATTATTGAACTGGATGAGGGAGTAAAGATACCAGCTAACCTGCTAAACTGTCCGGTGGAAGAAGTTAGAGTCAACATGCCGGTACAAATGACCTTAATAGAAGCCGAAGGACAGAAACTGCCTGTTTTTACACCTCTAAATTAAATAATTATTATAGGGAGAAGTATTACTTGAATCAACAGAGTTCTATAAAAGCGATATTAGTTGCCCTAAAGCCTAAAAGAAGTAATTTTAGTTTTGAGTCTTCGTTAAACGAAATGAAGAGTCTGGCTGAAACAGCCGGGGTTGAAGTAGCAGCGACCATAATCCAGGTCAGAGATAATCCTCAAGCAGCTACATATATAGGTAGTGGAAAACTGGAGGAATTAAAACATTTAATCTACGAATTGGAACCTGAAGTCATAATTTTCGATGGAGAACTCTCCCCGGTACAGCTGCGGAATTTAGAACAGGAAGTGCAGATCAATATAGTTGATCGCACTATGTTAATACTGGATATCTTCAGCCAGAGGGCTAGGTCACGAGAAGGGAAGCTGCAGGTTGAACTGGCCAGCCTGGAATACCGCCTTCCACGTTTAACCGGTAAAGGTAAAGAGATGAGCCGAATTGGGGGAGGAATAGGAGCCAGGGGAGCAGGTGAACAAAAACTGGAATTGGACAGGAGGTATATCCGAAAACGTATCCAGGAAATCAAGAAACAGATGCAAAAGGTTCAAAAGACCCGCGAGCTTCATAAAAAGCGTCGCCGCCGGGCAGGCTTAAAAGTAGTTTCCCTGGTTGGCTATACTAATGCCGGAAAGTCATCACTATTCAATGCGCTATGTAAAGTTGGGCATACCAGTGGCAGCCAGCAGGCAAAAGCTGATAACAGGCTTTTTCAAACTCTGGATACTACTACCAGGAAAATTAAAATAACTCAAGACCAGGAAATACTCATTACTGATACTGTAGGTTTCATTCAGAACCTACCACATAACCTGGTTGCGGCATTTAGATCAACTCTTGAGGAAGCGGTGGAAGCGGATATTATATTACATGTGGTAGATATATCTGATCCAGAATATTTAGATAAGATGAAGGTGGCTCAGGGGGTATTGGAAGACCTGGGGGCTTCCCACAAAAATATAATAACAATATTCAATAAAGCAGATATTTTAGATAATGAATTTCAAGGGGGAACTAATTATGTATCTGCCAAAACAGGTGAAGGAATAGATATTATACTGAATAGAGTTGCAGAAATACTTAACAACCCCCTGTTAGCAGAATAATTAGTCTTTGCATTTAAGCATGTTCTTTAAAGAGTATGCTTTTTTTTCAGAGTTTTGAATGAGGATTTTGCATAATTAATTCTACTGAGAAAAGAAGCATTTATACATTCTATACCTATAGAGGAGACTTAAGTCTCCCAAAATACCGTATGTGGCTGACCATGTGCCTGTGATACAAGAATTGGTTTTTTTGCAGTGAAATCAATTATGCAAAATCTTCGTATAAGAGATAGTAGACAGTGCTAATAAAAGGCTGATAAAATAAATAGGATTATTACCAGATAATATGATTATTGGAAGAAAAGAGGCGCAATTCTTGAATTGGTTTAGACGTTACAAAAAGCATATGGGCATCTACCTCGTGGTTTTTTTTCTAACCTTTTTTTGCGGTATCCTGCTGGGTAATTACATGAATTTCGAAAAAATTCAACAATTGATTGGCGAAAAAACTGACCCACAAGAAAATATGAACATATTAATTATGGGAGTTGATGCCAGGTCAGCAGAAGAAAAGTCTCGTAGTGATACTATAATCCTAACCAGTATAAATGTGGAAAAAAAAGAAAATGCTATGGTGTGGATTCCCCGAGACACCCGGATAGAGCTAAATAACCACTATGATAGGATAAACAGTGTAAATTATACCAAAGGGCCTGAAACAGCCTGTGATGTAGTCGGTAAATTATTGGATACCACGGTAGATTATTATGTGATAATAAATTTTTCCGGGTTTGCAGAGATAATTGATATCCTGGGTGGCGTAACTATAGATGTAGAATCAGATATGTATCATCCTGATCCAGATCCTAAGCTAAGCATAAATCTATCCAAAGGTCGGCAAAAGCTTAATGGAGAGGATGCGCTCAGATATGTCCGCTTTCGTGGTGGCCCAACAGCTGATATAGGCAGAACCGGCAGGCAGCAAAAATTTATTAAAGCACTTACAGAGGAACTATTAAAAAGTAATACCCTTTTTAAATTACCTCAATTAATACCTAAAATCGCTGAAAATATAAGTACCAATATTCCTGCTAGAGATATGCTGAATTTAGCTGGTTTAGCTAAGGAATTTACAACCGCTAGTATAATTACCCAGACCCTTCCCGGCTATTCATCTACAGACCCTAGAACCGGTGCTAGTTACTGGGTTGCTGATGAGGATATAGCTATTGGAATAATTAAAGACTTATTTGCGGGGAAAACATTTGATGTAGCTCAAGATCCACCTGGTTGGGGAGATTACCAGCCTATTGTCCCCGTCCAGGCTGAGGTTCAGGAAGAACCGGATACAAGTGCAGAAGAGGATGAACATGCCGGTGGCCAAAATGAATCATCTATAGAGGACATAGTAGACCCGCTACCGGAAGGTGATGAACAACAACCAGAAGAAACAGGTGAAATTGAATCAGGGAATGAAGCAGAAGAAAACGAAGAACCAGGTGAGCAGGAAAGAAAAAATGAGGAACTGCCTGAGGTGCCAACCGGGATGGAAGAGGATTGGGAAGATTTACCGTAAAGGAGACTTCATTCTCCGACCAGTCGCAATTCAAGGGTGTCAGGGCGACTAAAGCCGCCTCTACGGTTCTATCCAGTTGCTGCGGTTTTACCAAAACGCCAGTATGTGACCAACTTATCTAAATAAGGAGACTGCATTAAACGTTTATTATCGTACTAATCACATTTATTTAAAGTATAAAAAGCGATAAATCGGATTTTTATGGATTATATGTATGTATTATTAACCATGTTCCGTATAATTAATGCTTATACCATAATAGGCTTGTATTTAATTGTATAAGCCCGTTTGACTGATTAAATCAAAGTAAACTACAATTAATAGACAAATGTAATCTATTATTGGTAGGTGCTGAGGTCTTTTAAGTAAGGCACGGGGGAACCAAATTACCGGGGCGAGTTTCTGGTATCTATAGAATACTGGAATAGGGCTGACCCGAGTCCGAGTCCGACAGCTAACCCCGTAAGCAGAACGGGCTATCTAGTATAAATTACAATTATATAGAATACGAGTAAGTTCTATCAATTATACATATTTGATAGATACTTAAACTGAAACTGTAATAATTTTAGTTTACACACACTGTAATTAAAAACAAGATTACAGAGCCTTTCTTTAAACCTTGCAGTGCCTGCCGGCAAGGAGGATTTTATATGGGAAAACTAAGGAGATTTTTTGGAAAGTCGGGAATTAAAAGTGTGAGTTTAGTTCTTGTATTGTCATTTATGGTGGTTATAGCTGGATGCAGTGGGGATGCAGGTGATAAAGATACTGCTGAGAAACCGGTACTGGTTATGGCTGATGTTTCCTGGGACAGCATCAAGGTGCATAACCGAATCGCCGCTTTTATTATTGAGCACGGCTATGGTTACCCTGGTCCTGAGTATCAATTTTGTGAAACCCTGCCTGCATTACAGGGTTTATCACACGGGGATATTGATATCTACATGGAAGTTTGGACAGATAATATATTAGACGCCTGGGATAAAGTACTTGATGATGGTACTGTTAAGAATCTGGGGTCTAATTTCCCGGATGCTCCCCAGGGGTGGTATGTACCTACCTACATGATAGAGGGAGATTCAGAGCGGGGAATTGAACCCATGACACCGGATTTAAAATCAGTAAGTGATTTGCCCCAGTACTGGGAATTGTTTAAAGACCCTGAAGTACCTACTAAAGGACGGCTTCATAACAG
>CAYZYO010000056.1:0-15518 GCA_964482585.1 uncultured Syntrophomonadaceae bacterium
CACATCCGTTAAGGGTTGTCTAAATTTAGCCATTATAATAGCTATAATATTTAGTAAAACCGCCTGTCCAATTCCAATAAAAGCCCAAAGATGTTCATTAGCCATTGCTTTTTCAGTATCAATATCCATCATGCCAGTTAGCACCAGCCCAACTAGAAACTCAATCGTTGCCAGAATAAAAACACTGATAAAAATCGCCATCATACTCTTGGACGTAGAAACTTTGGTTGTTTTCACAATAAATAAAAAAATTAATAATAAGCTTACCGGTAAATGGAGCCCAAATGTTAGAGGCATCGATCGGATAGCATAGGTAATAATTGAAAGTACTATTCCAACCAAAACAATTCGCTTCCATCGCAATGGAATACGAGCCACAGCAAAACTTAATGCCAGTACCCCCATCTCTTCAGGAATAGATTGTAGAAAATAGTACAAAGTGCTCATGTTTATTTTATCAGCCCTAACCTTTTTGGTAAAAATAGGACTTCGACACCTATTGTACAGAATCCTCTAAAAAAATTATTTTTTTGAAATTTTTTTAGAAAATTAGACCTATTATCAAAAATTATCTTCTTTAAACATGATTTAAAATTTCATCCTGCTACTTACCTGAAAGTACAACAAATTTACTAATGATATAGAATAATTATTATACACAACCCGTGATATATAAATCAGGTAATTTATCTTGAAGCTTTTATTTTAATCGAATATACTATTTACATTAGTGTATTAATAACATTTTATCATGATGATAAATTCATAAATCACGTGCGTAAGCATTATCGAAATATTAGGGAGATTTTTATCATGCTGGGAACAATTGCTAACACAGCAGCAATTATATGTGGCAGTATTATCGGTTTATTATTCAGGGGAGGGATCCCCGAAAAATACAATGAGACTGTAATGAAAGCAATTGCTTTGGCCGTAGTTTTAATAGGTATTTTAAATGCCTTAAAAATGGAAAATCTTTTGCTGGTTATTATCAGTCTTGCTGTCGGAAGTATTATTGGTGAATACTTAAGGATTGAATGCCGGCTTGAGTCGTTTGGTAAATGGCTGGAAACGAGATTTGCCGGGGGGAAAAATGACATATCCAGGGGTTTTATAGCTTCCAGCCTTCTTTTTTGTGTTGGTTCCATGGCCATTATCGGCTCGCTTGAAAGCGGACTTACCAATAATCATCAGACTCTTTTTGCTAAATCGGTTTTAGATGGTATTTCGGCTATCGTTTTTGCATCATCATTTGGAATTGGAGTATTATTTTCTTCATTATCAGTTTTTATATACCAGGGACTAATTACTCTATCCGCTTCATTTTTAAAACAGCTTTTAATCCCATCGGTAGTAGCCAATATGTCTGCGGTCGGTGGATTATTGATAATTGCCCTTGGTTTTAACATGTTAAATTTTGAAAAAATAAAGGTAGGGAATATGCTTCCCGCTATTTTTATCCCACTTATTTACTATATAATTAAGTTATCTGTTAATATTTAGAGCGTTTTGCATAATTTAAGAATTCACCATGTCATCTTACACAGGATGACATTTCAGCCGGCGACTGAAGTCGCCTCTACGGTTGAAAGATAGTTAAGCAGTAATGGTATAATACTGGTTTAACGATTACTCTTCGGTTTATGTCTGCACCTTATAAATCCAATACCTTTACCCACTCCTAAATAACTATTCAACTAACCAACTAGTCTTCCCTCCCCAGCCCAGGTTCACTCGTATCCGAACGGGGGACTGAAAGTCTTTCCTACACAGATTCTGACTTTTCCAGCTTTCCACTTTTCCAACTGTCCAACTAAACCATTATTGCTTTTTAATAGTTGTTAGTATCTTTTACTATCGGCTTTGTTTTCTAAGCATTATAATTGTTTACTTATGATATGGTTCTCCTTTTAATATCTTGAAGCCACGATAAACCTGTTCACTTAATATTAAAGCAGCCATTTGGTGAGGAAAGGTCATTTTGGAAAAAGAGATAGTCATATCTGCTTGCTTTATTATTCTTTCAGCGAGACCAAAGGAACTTCCAATCACCAAATTGATACCCCTTTTATTTGATTTATTCCAATCTATAATATATTCTGCCAGTTTTTCAGAGCTAATACCCTTTCCTTGACTGTCCAGTACAATAAGAATTTCGTCTTTTTTCAACAGCTTAAGGATCTTATCGGCCTCTTTTTGCAAAATTTTCTGAATATCCTTATCCCCCGCATTAGGGCTAATTTTTTCTTCTAACCCATCGATAAATTCTACTCTGGTATATTTTCTAATCCTTTTTATATATTCATTAATCCCTTCTCTATAAAAGGATTCTCGTATCTTGCCAACTGATATTATCCTGTATTTCATTTACTATATTACACTCCTGATACATTCAATTTTTGCCTAGTTTACCTTATAATACAGGTAAAGTAAATAAATACAGGGTCAGAAAACATGCTTATTTATCTAATGTAACCTTTAGCGTCTTAGTCTCGTTTTTATCCGTTTGTCCTGCCGGTAATCGTACTATTCTAACATCAACTGTCTGTCCTATTTTTTTACTAAATATCTTTTCCTGCAACTCCAGTCCGGTTTCAACAGCTTCCTTGTCTATCGTAGTTATTATGTCATATTTTTTTATGCCTGCTTCAGCAGCCGGTCCATTAATTACCGGCTCAACTATGACTCCCTTTTCTACCGGAAGGTTAAAATACTTTGCTTGATCCTGACTGAGTTCACCCAGAATTTTTATCCCCATTAAAGGTCGTTGTACTTTGCCATATTTTCTTATATCGTCGACTACCATTTTTACTTGATTTGATGGTATTGAAAAACCCATGCCTTCAAATCCTTCTACAGCAATTTTTATAGAGTTTATACCGATGACTTCTCCACCTAAATTTACCAGTGCTCCACCACTGTTTCCGGGGTTAATAGCGGCATCAGTCTGAATTAATCTGAATACAAAACCTTCTTCCGTTGTCAATAAGCGGTTTAAACCACTTACTACTCCTGCGGTGACAGATCTAGCAAAACGCAGCCCCAAGGGATTGCCTATAGCAATGACTTCCTGCCCAACCTGCAGGTTATTGGAATCACCTAATACAGCCGCAGTTACATGGTTATTTACATCGATCTTTAATAAAGCCAGGTCTGTTCGCGGATCAGTTCCTATAATCTGAGCTTCTTTTTCATTTCCATCTGCTAATGTAATTATCAGTCTGTTTGCTTTGTTGACTACATGGTTATTGGTTACTATATACCCTTCTTTATCAATGATTACTCCGGATCCAGTCTTCTCAACATTCCTCTGGTTGAATAAATCTCCTTCACTGCTTAAATTAGTTACACCAACTATACACCGGCTAACCCTGGCTGCGACTTCACTTATTGTCCCCTGTTCTGGAAGTGAATCTTCTTCAGTCACTATTGGCTTATTTGGAACTACTATTGAGTCAAAAATACCATAAGCACCAATTCCCAATCCCAAAAAAATAAAAAAACATATTACGCCTTTAAGCAATTTTATGTTCATATTATGCCTTCTTTCTATTTTAATTTTTGCCGGTTGGCTAAAAACAATTTTTTGTATAGAGTATTTAAAAATATTGTTTACGGGCATTTAATATTATACTCTGGAAATTTTTCTTTAATATAAAGCCCTTTGACCGTTTGAATAAGTTTGGCAATAACATAAGGATAAAAAAAAGAGGCTTTCTAAGCCCCTATTTTTTGTTTAATTTTTCGACTACTGTGCTATTTTATTTTAGCTCCTAAGACAGATAATTTTTGTTCAATATTTTCATATCCCCTGAATATATGTTCGGCATTTTCTATTACCGTCTCTCCTTTTGCTGCCAACCCGGATAGGACTAAAGCTGCCCCGGCTCGCAAATCTGTTGCTTTAACCCTGGCTCCATATAAAGTTTTAACCCCTTTAACAATAGCAGTATGCCCTTCTACTTTTATACATGCTCCCATTCTTTTAAGTTCATCCACAATCTGAAACCGGTTTTCAAATACATTCTCTACTATTACGCTGGAACCTGTACCCATAGAAAGTAATGACATAATCTGGGCCTGCATATCAGTTGGGAAACCTGGATAAGGTAATGTTTTTATATCAACTGGTAAAATAGTTTTTCCTGCCCGAACCAGGATCCCACTATCAGTTTCCTTAATACTAGCTCCTGTTTCCTGCAGTTTAGCTATTATTGGATAAAGGTGAGTTGGAATTACATTTTTAACCAGGATCTCTCCTTTAGTTATTGCTGCCGCTGTCATATAAGTTCCGGCTTCAATTCGATCTGGTATAATAGCATAACGCCCAGCTTTAAGTTCAGGAACCCCTTCTATACTTATTATATCCGTGCCAGTCCCTCTTACCCGCGCTCCCATAGAATTTAAAAAGTTTGCCAGATCAACAATTTCGGGTTCTTTAGCCACATTCTCTATAACTGTCAATCCAGGTATTTTAGCTGCCATCATCATAATATTTTCCGTAGCTCCCACACTAGGAAAATCTAAATACACCTTTGCCCCATGAGGAGCCTTAGCTCTGGCATGAATATAACCATGTTCTAATTCTACTTCTGCTCCCAGGGCCTGGACCCCCTTGATATGAAGGTCCATTGGTCGCGACCCGATGTCACAACCTCCTGGCATAGATACTTTAGCTTCTTTCTGCCGCCCCAGCATTGCTCCTAATAATAGATTTGATGCCCGCATTTTTTTTGTTAATTCGTAAGAAGTGCAAACCTTTAAATCCCCAGCAGGTGGACATATCGATAAACTGCCATCTTCATTCCACCTGGTTTTAACCCCGATATCTTTTAAAAGCATCAGCATTACTTCAACATCGCGTATACGGGGCATATTATCAAGAATAGTTTCCCCTTGTGCCATAATGCTCGCTACTATTAAAACTAATCCCGCATTTTTAGCCCCACTTACTGATACTTGGCCAAATAAAGGATATCCTCCTTCTATGATTAAACAATCTTTCAATCCATACACCTCTTGCTATCTTTTTGCAGTTCATGATAAAAATCCTGTTCAAATGTCGTGTAACTAATGTTTAAAGTTTTGCTTAATGCCTGAGCTAGATTATATCCGTCTCCCATATTATTTAATATAGATAATATGTTTTCTTCTCCATATTTATTTACAATAAACTCTACTGCTTTTAATGATTCCCAATACGCTATTTGCTGGTCTAAAGAATCAAATCGTTTTTCTAAAACATCTAGCGAATAATACTCTATTTCTTTTCTATATTTATAAGGATCGGCAAATTCAAAACCGGTTATTTTTTTTTCAACGTACTGAGCAATTCCCTCTGTCCACCATCTATTATAGTTGCCTTTAGTAATTTCATCTACCATTAGATGGGCAAATTCATGATGTACAGGTCCTTCTTTTAAAAACTGTTCTTCTATATTGCTTCCTGATAACCATACCCTTGGTGATAATATTCGAATTGAACCAGCCCAGTACACTCCCATCGCCTTTTCGTCTTTATCCCACCCAAAGCTTTTGGCCAGACTTTGATTATCCGGGTAAACAATTATTATTGTCTTATCCTTTGGTTTCTGTCCAAACACACTGCTTACAGATACATATGCATCTTCAGCTATATTTGAAACTAGATCAATATATTCCTCATCAACCGGCAGATATCTTATTCTGAAGTGTTTTGTTTGAGTTTCGTTAAAACCTGCGGTTTTTAAGTCTATTTCCTTACCTACCATTACCCGCATTAGAGTATGGCTGTTTTTGGCTAGTAATAAAACAATTATACCAATAATAATAAGAATAAAACTTATACTTTTTACCGATTCATATGATTTTATCCCCAACAACCTGTTTCCTCTCCCCTCTGCCCACTATTATACTATGGTTAACTTTTTTGAGGGGATAACAAATTATGGTATTTTTTCTATCCTTTCAGATACTCGGTAACCGCTATTCCTGCGGCTGCACCATCTCCAACAGCAGTAGCTATCTGTCGTATTTTTTTTGATCGAATATCGCCAGCCGCGTATATTCCTCGAATTGAAGTACTCATGTCATTATCAGTTACTATATAGCCATCTCTGGTAGCTACCAACCCCTGGATAAAATCCCCCGCAGGAACCAGTCCAATGCTTACAAACAGCCCATCTACAGCTAATCGCTGTTTTTCTGATGTATTTACATCCTGCACTATAACATTTTTCATAACTGAATCTCCTTCAATCTGCTTGATAACCTTATTCAGCTTGAGTTCTATCTTATCATTGGCAAGCATTCTTTCAACTGCGGTTTGGTTTGCCCTAAAGCCCTCCCTGCGATGTATCAAATAAACCTTAGATGCCAGGTCAGCCAGATAAAGAGCTTCATTTACAGCAGAATCTCCCCCGCCAACAACTGCTACTGGTGATCCCTGAAAAAATGATCCATCACAGGTGGCACAGTAGGATACACCTCTTCCCAGAAAATCTTTTTCCCCTTCGACTTTTAATTCCCGCCGCTTAGCTCCGGCAGCAATAATAACTGTTTGCGTATAATACGTTTCCTTATCGGTTACAACTTTTTTCCCTTCAGGAGCATCTTCAACCTTTAGGACTTCTTCCATTTTCAGTTCAGCCCCGAAACGTTCTGCCTGTTTTACAAAATTACCTATCAGATCAGTTCCACTTATTCCAATAGGAAATCCCGGATAGTTTTCAATTAAATCTGTAAGGCTTACATTTCCTCCGGTTATAAAGGATTCTAACAATAGAGTTTTTAGCTTGGCCCTGCCAGTATAAATAGCCGCTGTAAGTCCTGCAGGACCACTACCAATTATTATTACATCATACATGTATGAATCTCCTTTCATTCCATAAAATAAAAACCCTGATCCTCGCGGTCAGGGTCTTATCTTTTATAACTATCTTAAGGAATTTAACGGATTTTGAAATGCTCCATATGAAAGCACCTCAAAATGTAGATGTGGTCCACTACTACGTCCTGTTGACCCCAATCGAGCTATACCCTGTCCACGAGAGACCTTTTGTCCTACTGATGCTATAAAACTACTACAGTGTGCATATCTGGTGACAATTCCATTTCCATGATCAACAATAATTAAATTACCATATCCTCCTGACCAGCCAGCAAAAGTAACATATCCATTATCTGCCGCTTTAAGTACTGTTCCAGTTTTCCCTCCAATATCTAACCCGGTATGATTTGTTCCTTTATAATACTGGGTTATAGGCCCATATACCGGCCAATCTAATGCTCCTGTACCTCCTCCACGAGATGCAACCTGGACTACCTGGGTTCCCTTAACCAAAACTCGATCTACAGCATTGCTCAAGATCTTTTCCTTAATTATTTCTCTTTCTTCAATAGTTCCATTTAACCTGGTTGCTATATATTCTATCTGTTTTTTTCCCTCTTTTCCAGCCTGTTTAACGTTAACAGCGCGGCTGGAATTATTATCTACTATAACCCTGGTCTCATAGGGTATGTTCTCAGTTTTTTCTCCTTGAACCTTGGCAATAACATTTACATAAGGCTTGCTCTTAACAACAATCAATTCCTGCCCCAGGGAAAGGTCTTCACTTTTTAGCTTATTTGCCTGAACAATATCATCTACATACATATCATTTTTTCTAGCTATCCACCACAGGGAATCACCTTCCTGCACAATATATTTTTCTGGATTTTTGGTGCCTGTAGTTATTAACTCACGGGTTTCTTTAATTGACATTAAATCATTTACCGATACTTGTTCATCTTTAATCACTACTTTTTCTTTAAAAGATACGTCCAGTAGCTTTTCATTTTCCTCTATCTTTGCATGTTCATTTTTTAAGTTTTGTAATATTTGTTCTGCCGCTTCCTTATTCTCTACAAAAGCTATATTTTTTCCTTCGACAACAATTGCTGCTGCATTAACTTTGAAATCTAATTTTTCTTTAATCTTCTTCTGCATTTGTTGATATGGCACTATATCTTCTTTAGCAACCAGAACCGGTTTTATTTCTATTTTGTTACTTATTTCTAGTTCGTGGTTATATTTTTCTTCTTCATTTAGTTTTAACTCTTCAATAATATCATCAAAATCTGCGGTGTCCTTTACCGCTAATACGCTCTGTCCATCAATATATACCATATAGGCTGGTGCCTTAATTAAAAAAGCCCAAAACAAAAAAATAATGCCTGTGATTAGAACTGCCCCTAACATCAGTAGCTTCTTGCTTATATTTATTTTATGTAACATTTAACTCTCCCCATATTATAGTTTTTTGTTCTCTAACCAATCAATTATTCTATTTATACAAAACAAAATCCTGCTTATTGTGTCATTTTTTTATCAATTATATGTTTTTGTATGTTCAGGTAAATTGCACCTTCAATTCTTTTTTTATGCATAATACAGCTTATATCATTTGGCTTACTTATATCTCCGTTAGCATAATAAGCACCGGCATGACATCCACCACCACAAAAAAACCTGCCCCAACATTTCTGGCACTCCTTGTCCTTTAGTTGATTATTCTCAAATTGTATTCTAACCTCATTATCAACCTGGCCCGAATAAATGTTTCCCATATAGAATTTTTCTTCCCCTACAAATTGATGGCAGGGGTAAATATCTCCTTCGGGGGTTATTACCAGGTATTCAATCCCCGCACCACACCCGGAAATCCGTTTTGCCAGGCAAGGTCCTCTCTGGAGGTTAAGATCATAATGAAAAAAATGAATATCTTTTCCCACCACATATTCATTAAGCAGTACATCGGTTAATCGCTCATACTCTTGTAATACCTGAGGTAAATCTTCTTTTAAAATAGAAAAGCCATTATCCGGCCCTACTGCAGGTTCAAGCGATGTACAATCAAACCCTAAGTCAATCATATGTTTTAAGTCATAAGCAAAATCTAAATTCTTCCTGGTGAATGTCCCTCGAACATAATAACTTACCGGGCTGCTTGCTACCATTTTTTTTATCTTAGGAACTATCAGGTCATATGTTCCCTGTCCGTTATTTAATACCCGGTGACAATCGTTGGTTTCTTTTCTCCCATCCAGGCTTAAAATCATACTGATACTATTATCGTTTACCCATTTGATAATTTCATCATTCAATAATGTAGCATTGGTAGTTAAGGTAAAATTAAATCTCTTATTATGCTGCTTTTCCTTTTGCCGGCAATACTTAACTAGTTCTTTTAACATATCTACTGCTAAAAGCGGTTCTCCTCCAAAAAAATCCACCTCTAAATTCACGATCTTTCCGCTTTTTTCTACAAGAAAATCCATAGCTCTTTTTCCGGTTTCTAATGTCATAAGACAGGGCCTCATTCCGAAATCTCCCTGGCTGGCAAAGCAATAATGACATTTCATATTACATGCATGAGCAACATTTAGACAGATAGCTTTTATATTCATTTTAGAAAAATCCACCCGGGGTGCTTCATCTGCCGAAAACAGTGCCCCTTGTTCATGTAAACTCTCAAGTTCAATTATTACCTGCTCTATTTCATTATCCGTAAATTCTTTCAATAATTTTTGTTTAGCCGTGCTGATATCTCCCCGGCTTTCAACCATCCTATCTATCACTTTATAGGCTATATCATCCATTATATGAATTGCTCCACTATTAACATCTAAAACTATATTCAGTTCATTCCACCTGAACAAGTGGATGTTAGCTTCAAAATCATACGCCCCTAATGAAATCAAATTAAAATCCTCCTATTACCAAAATAATAAATAAAAAAAAGGGGCTTTTTGCCCCTTATGTATAATAAATTTTACTGGTTACGGCAAATTTGATTTCCAACAGTACATGAAGTCTTACAAGCCGATTGACATGAAGTTGCACATTCTCTGCAATTTATTTTATCTAAATCGCGTTTAAGATTAGGTTTAACCACTGTAATAATATGCTTTTTCATAATTATAACCTCCTGATAATCGTTTAATCATATTGCTTTAATAATAAATGGAGCGGGAAACGGGGTTCGAACCCGCGACACCCGGCTTGGGAAGCCGGTGCTCTACCACTGAGCTACTCCCGCAATCATCGTTATTTTATACTATTAATCTATACCCGTCAACTTAACTCTAAAAACTCTTTGGTCAAGCTGAATTTCCCGGGTTCCGTTTATACGCATATATTAAAATACTTTTTGCCTTTTATAATGAGCATTTTGCATAATAGCTATTTTATATCACTATAACTCCAATATCTTGTCATCCTGATGCAAAGTGACATGGTGAATTTTTGAATTATGCTAAATACTATTGGCGGAGCTGACGGGACTTGAACCCGCGATCTCCGGCTTGACAGGCCGGCATGTTAACCACTACACCACAGCTCCTACTATTAATTCTTTTTTCCTTGCGGATATTATATCTTATTTAGCAGGATTTTTACAATATCCATAATAATATTATGGTCTATATAAGGAAAGCATAAATAATATATTGGCTAAAACAATAATATGTAAGTTTACATAAAGGAGGTTTTTGAGGTAATCTATGAATAGTTATCATGTTGTTTTAATAAGTGATTAAAACATTTATTTATACTTAAGATAGATTACAAGGAGGATATAAGGAAATGGAACTAGACCCTGCTAATAAAAATTCTCAAATAAGTACCGTTAATAAGCCAAACAATTTTATTCAGGACATTATTACTGATGATTTAAAAGCCAATAAAAACAACGGCCGTATCCATACTCGGTTCCCACCCGAACCGAATGGATATCTTCATATTGGACATGCAAAATCTATCTGTATTAATTTTGGTCTTGCTACTGCCAATAATGGTCTTTGTAATTTACGTTTTGATGATACTAATCCGAGCAAAGAAAACCCTGAATATGTCGATTCAATCAAAGCCAATATTAAATGGCTCGGTTTTGACTGGAATAACCGGGTATTCTATGCATCTGACTATTTTGAACAATTATATGAATTTGCTGTTCAGTTAATTAAAGCAGATAAGGCTTATGTTTGTGATTTGAGTTCCCAGGAAATTAAAGATTATCGCGGGACTTTAACTGAACCGGGAAAAGAAAGTCCTTATCGTAATCGTCCGGTTGAAGAAAACCTCGACCTGTTTATAAAAATGCGATCAGGAGAGTTTGAAGATGGCTCCCGGGTCTTGAGAGCAAAAATTGATATGGCATCTCCGAATTTAAACATGCGGGATCCGGTTCTTTACCGTATTTTAAGAGCTACCCATCACCGGACCGGTGATAAATGGTGTATTTATCCCATGTATGACTATGCTCACCCACTTTCAGATGCGCTGGAAAACATAACCCATTCCATTTGTACCCTGGAATTTGCAGACCATCGCCCATTGTATGACTGGATAATCGATAATATTGACTACCGTTCCGAAACTGTTTATAGCCGTCCCCAGCAAATCGAGTTTGCCCGGCTTAATATAAGTAATACGGTTATGAGCAAACGCAAACTCCGGGAACTGGTAGAGCAGGGTTATGTGGCCGGTTGGGATGACCCCCGTATGCCAACTATTTCAG
The DNA here is from genome assembly GCA_964482585.1 of uncultured Syntrophomonadaceae bacterium. Lineage (GTDB taxonomy): Bacteria > Bacillota > Syntrophomonadia > Syntrophomonadales > Syntrophomonadaceae > CAYZYO01. The sequence continues at coordinate 11,538 of CAYZYO010000056.1, forward strand.
GTTTGCGAAGGCGTGGTTATACCCCTGAATCTATCAGGGATTTTTGTGATCGCATAGGAGTTGCTAAACGAAATAGTACCGTAGACATAGCATTACTTGAACACTGTATTCGTGAAGAATTAAACTGTCGAGCACCGCGAGTTATGGCGGTTTTACGTCCTCTTAAGCTAGTTATAGATAATTACCCCGAAGATAAAGTGGAATGGTTTTCCGTTGAGAATAATCCTGAAGATAATTCAATGGGTATCAGAAAAATTCCTTTTTCCCGGGTTATTTATATTGAACAAGAGGATTTCATGGAAGAACCCCCGAAGAAATTTTTCCGATTGGCCCCTGGTCGTGAAGTAAGGCTTAAAAGTGCCTATATAATAAAATGTGAAGATGTTGTTAAGGACAGCCAAACAGGAGAAGTAATAGAACTTCGCTGCACTTATGATCCTGAAACCCGTAGTGGAAGTCCTGCAAGTGGACGTAAAGTTAAAGGAACATTACACTGGGTTTCAGCAGCTCATGCAATAGAAGCTGAAGTGCGGTTATATGATCATCTTTTTTTAGCCGAAAACCCGGATGCTGAGGAATCATCTGAACTAGACTATACAAAAAATATAAATCCGAAATCCTATGAGATACTTTCTCCATGCTTTTTAGAACCGGGTTTAGCTGATGCCAAACCCGAAGCCCGCTATCAGTTTTTGCGGCAGGGCTACTTCTATGTGGATCCGGTTGATTCTTCTGAAAAGAAATTAGTATTTAATAGAATTGTGTCTTTAAGAGATACCTGGGCCAAAATAAAGAATAAATAATAGCTTTTATCATCCTTAAGGCATATCGGCATTTTGCGGTCTGGCAGGGATGGAAGTACATGCAATCTTATGCAGGCGAAGACCCGGTGAAGGCCCTTCGGTCTTAACATTCTTTACCTCATACAGCTTCTGCACTATCCACCTGGCTTTACTTTTTACCCTGCTGATGATTTCATCATCGTATAAGCCTAGTGGAGCTATAACCTTGACTCTACCAGGTGCTTCTACTGATATAGAAATGGTTTTTCTCCTGCTGTATGAAACCTCAAATTCTATAGCTGTATCTCCATATTGAAAAGATAGCTGCATCGTATTCTCCTTTAATGAATTACTGCGTAATGTTTTTAGCCAGCTGCAGCAGGGGCTGTACCAACTGTTTTCTCTTCTCCAGGTTAATTTGTTTAAAGTATTTTTTGGTCAGCATTAATAATATGGCTCTTTCAATATCCTGGGTCTTGGTGGGATTGGTGGTCCAGTCAATTACATAATTTTCTTTTACGATACCAGCGACATCCAGAGCGATATCTTTAGCCAGATCAATAATATCCTGGGTTATGTATTCGGCTCCCTCTTCTGCTGCTATCCCTTCCTGCTTATCATCAGGTTCCAGCAGGTGTTTCTTTACTATTTCAAAGAAGGCAAATTCTTCTTTATTATCAAATCCCAGGGCCTGGGCCATATCTTCCTCGCCGGTTCGGACTTCTTTATTCATGAATTCTTCCAGGCGTTTTTTGCGTTCTATCCAGTTGTTCTTGGTTTCATCCAGTATCTTCCGGAGCTTCTCTAAGAGGCTGGTATAGTAAGCCGGATTATCATCTATCTTTACCTGATTCCAGCTGCTGCAGTGTTAATTTCTTCATCTATTCACGCTCCATCTATTGTATATATCCATCTAACAAATATTTTACACCAAAATATGACAGTATTGTAATATTCCTATTCTAATTAGAACACCAGTTCCCAAAATACAGCTAAAGGAGTTAGTAAGAAGTTAGATAAGGTTTAATTAATAACCATTTTTATGGTAGGGGGAAAGCCTGAGATAAGAATCCAGGGGCCGGAGAGGTTGAAGCAGACTAGGGAGAAATATTGCCATTGTGGGCACCATTACCGCTTGGCCATCAACATAAGCTTCAACCAGCAAATTATAACTCTAAAACTACCTCCGTCCAGCGTATTGCCCTCTGATCACATCGGTCCGCACCTCTAGATAGATAATAACCTAAAAACACCCTACTTAAGAAAAAAATACTATTGTTGGGTGTTAAGCCATTTAAGTTTCTTTTTAGTGGTAAGAATTTCAATCTATTAATTATATAAGATTTATGGGTGAGACGGGTTATCATTGCTGCTGTCATTAGTGGATCATTTAATAAAAGGTTGGATCTGCATTTTGAACCCATTTAATACTTCTGATTACCTTAAATAAATCAGATCCTATTCAAGAAATACTGTTTAACCAACTCCATCGCAAAATCACCCTGCTGACGGCGTTCTTGTCCTCCCTGGTATACTTTTTCAATACCGTATTTTTCGCAGAGGCGGTTAACTATCTGAATCTGAGCAATTAAACTGTTATGGATTCTGGAACGGCTCTCGTCAAGTCCAGCCAGCATTTCCTTAATCTCCCGGTCAGTCTGTTCTTCCGTTATCTGAATCTGTACTCCTTGCTCCACTACTTTTCCTATATATTGAGCTGCCTTCTGAATTAGCAACAATACATGAATCTTCTGTCTGTCTTTCAATTCCTCTGAAATTGACTGGTCATTCTCTATGGCCATTAAAAGTAGTTTTAATTGATCTTTTCTAGAATTAATCAATGTATACCCCTCCATTATTTTGATTTAAAATTCCCGAAATCTTTTTCTCCTCCCTGGGCTAAAGAATGGGCTTCGTCAACAAACATATTTCGCCAATTGACTTCTTTATCATCTATTAGGCAAACAAAAAGAAGGCAGGTAGAAAATAATCTTTCCGCAATAGGGACAATAATAGCGTCGAATAAGAATCGGTCCAATAGGTAAAACACAAGCAATTCCGGCCATAATATCCATGTTTTTGAGGTGCAATTGGCATTAAGCATGGATTCGGGCAAGAATCAGCATAAATTCAAAATCTTCCTTGGCATAAAGGCCATATCATTCAGCAAATCATTGAAATTTCCCATAATCTCTTTCCTTCTCAATTTGATCCTCCTTTCTCACCGGGTTTTTGGGATATATGTATGAGTAATCCCAATCCTACTATGTCCTAACCGCTCGGTTATTACCTTCCGCGCTTCCCGGTCATTTAGTCCTGCTTTCAGGAAACCGGTGTTTATACTTGCCCAAACCCGAGCTGTGACAACTCCTACTACCTTCCATATCTGCAGGAACCAGCCAAAGAATGGCTCTATTAAGATTGACTGGATTTTCTATCAAGGCTCTGCTGTTTGAAACAGCAACCAAAAGTATCTAAAATATTTTTGGTAATTTGTTTCTTTTCTTCTGGGGTATAACCCCCGGAATTTGGCTCTTCTTTTTTGACTGTTGCGTTTTCTAGTTTGGCTTCTATATATGAGCTAATTTCATCCCTATATCAAAAAATGTTACAGCCGCTAACGACCTGGACCTTATAGGAAAATTAAAAATCGGGTGATCATCTGGCAAACGCAGCTCTAGTCTTTTCAAATTACCACTCCTTTCTGCTAAATTTTGTCACCGGAAAGGCTTGGTCTTACAGACTAGGCTGTTCTAGGCCATTTTTTTGATTTATATCCGGTTATAAAATCGGTTATACACGATTTTTGACAAATTATAACCGGAGAACTTTTAAAAAAATGCCTTTAAACGTAGATCTATCAAGGCTTGATGCTTTCCGGTGAGTTGATTCTGGAATAAGATCGTTGAGTTTTTCAATTCACCCATTAAGGTTAACTATTTTCTGTTGCCGCCATTTTCCACCTTCCTTTTTTTTTGTAATTACTTTTAATTTTACGAGTTTTATAGATATAATGCCATATATAAACGTTAAAAGATGATGAGTCAGTAATAGTAATATGTTTTACTTGACTGGTAGTTGACTGGCTATTAGGCGTAAATTAGAATCATACTATATGTTGATGATTAATACCATCTAACCACAATATATTGCATATTGCCTTCTAAGCCTTTACTTGATTTAAGCTTGACCAGCACCT
>CAYZYO010000057.1:0-15246 GCA_964482585.1 uncultured Syntrophomonadaceae bacterium
GTGCATAATAGCCAGGGGGATTCTAACTGGTGAGCATGGTGTAGGAAGAGTAATCGCCAGGCCTTTTATAGGGCAAAAAGGACACTATATAAGAACCAGCAACCGGCACGATTTTTCCCTGGAACCTGAAAAAACCCTCCTGGATTATATCATAGCAGATGGGCAGGAGGTTATCGGCATAGGGAAAATAAAAGACCTATTTGCAGGTAAGGGAATAAGCAAGTCACTACCAACTAAGAATAATGAAGAAGGAATAGGAATTATTATTGATATTATAACCAGTCCTACCACAGATGGTTTAGTTTTTGCCAATCTATTGGATTTTGATCAGCTGTTTGGACACCGGAATGATGCTCCTGGTTATGCTAAGGCCCTGGAAGAATTCGATTTCAGACTGCCGGATATCATGGCAGCACTAAGCATAGATGATGTATTATTTATTACCGCTGATCACGGTTGTGACCCGACTACAGTTAGTACTGATCATTCCAGGGAATATGTTCCTATTCTGGTTTATGGAAAATCTTTAAATCAGGGGGTTGATCTGGGTGTACGCAGGTCTTTTGCCGATTTAGCCCAGACTATTGCAGAACACCTGGGATTAAAGGCTACCGGTCTAGCAGGAGAGAGTTTTTATAGGCAACTAACCAGGCCAGAAATGTAGTCTTTAAAAATAACAAATGATGAGTAAAGCCGGGCAAACAAAGCTTGATTAGTAAGAAAATAAAGGCTTAATGCAATTATCTTACCGGATAGAACCGTAGATAGAATCGTAGAGGCGACTTCAGTCGCCGCCCTTTCATCCTGAATTCCGGCTGGCCGGAGACTTAACGCTCGTCTACGCGGATACTTTTCCTTTCCAAATATAAAGGAATCGGATTTATATAATATCATAAAGGGTAGCACTCTATTTAGCAATTGTTAAGACACTTAGGCATTTTAAAATTAGGGGGTAACTAGTATGAGAATGGTAGACTTGATTCACAGGAAGAAGCAGGGATACAATCTGTCTAAGGCTGAAATTGAATATATGGTACAGGGATATACTGCCGGTATTATTCCCGATTATCAAATGTCAGCGTTTTTAATGGCGGTGTGTTTTCAAGGAATGAGTAAGGAGGAAATTGCTAATTTAACCCTGGCCCTGGTTAATTCCGGGGACAGAATAGATTTATCCGGGATAGATGGAATAAAAGTGGATAAACATTCAACCGGTGGAGTAGGGGATAAGATTAGTTTAATAGTAGTTCCACTGGTTGCGTGTGTGGGTGTTCCAGTAGCCAAAATGAGCGGCAGGGGATTAGGTCATACTGGTGGTACAATCGATAAATTGGAGTCTATAGAAGGCTTTAGAACCGATTTGGGTAGGGAACAGTTTATATCTAATGTAAATACATATAAAATGGCAATAGTAGGCCAATCAGCCAACTTAACCCCGGCTGACAAGAAATTATATGCCCTGCGAGATGTAACTGCAACTGTTGATAGCCTGCCATTGATTGCCAGTTCCGTCATGAGCAAAAAGATAGCTTCCGGGGCGGATGCGATTGTGCTGGATGTTAAGGTAGGGTCAGGGGCCTTTGTTAAAACACTGGAGGAAGCCAGTGAACTAGCCGGGACTATGGTGGAAATAGGAAAAGCCTTGAACAGAAGGACTATAGCGATTATTACCGATATGAACCAACCCTTAGGCCATGAGGTAGGTAATGCCAATGAGGTCAAGGAAGCGATAGATGTACTAAATAATAAGGGCTCTGAAGACGAAACCACAGTGGCCCTTACCATAGCTTCCAATATGGCAGTTTTAGGTGGGGCCTATGCTGATTTCGAATCAGCGTACCGGGATCTGGGCCAGATAATAGAGTTGGGAAGAGCAATTGAAAAACTAAGGGAATTAATCAGAATACAGGGTGGAAATCCAGATGTAGTTGATTATCCAGATATACTTCCCCAGGCGAAATACCATATAGAGATTAAGTCACTGCGTAGTGGCTATGTTGAATCGATTGATACCGAACATATTGGTATTTCGGCAATGCTCCTGGGGGCTGGAAGAAAAACCAAAGAGGATGTTATCGACTATTCTGCTGGTATTACTATGGTTAAAAAGATTGGGGATTTTGTAAATGAAGGCGACATCCTCTGTGTTTTACATACTAATTTAGAAAAACACCATAAATCAGCCAGGGCAGCTTTAGCAGCTTTTGATATCAGCCCAATAAAACCGGAAAAACCCCCATATGTTTATAGAATAATAAAATGAGGTCTTGAAGATTGGAATAAGATATAGCATCTATTGTCATTGCTTGAATAAAGGGCTATTGTCATCCTGAACGAAATGAAGAATCTTCCGTCTCACAGATGAAAAGATTCTTCGCTGATGCTTGTCTGCAGGACACAACCACCGATAAAAACCACAGCTATTAAGGTACAGCCACAGTGTCTTTAGTAAATCACTAGAAGCACATCTTTTTCATTCTGTTTCTTTTAATATCCCCGGAGAGAATAATTGAATAATACAATTGGTTTTCATTCTGGTATTTAGTTACATTTATGAATTGATTGCATATGAAATACTGGTAAGCGAAACAATAATAGTGTAAACGACGGCACTTGTTATCCTCAAAAAAGAATCGATATCCAGACTGGGGAATAGGGTAATTTTTCAAATCTAATGGAGAAAGGATGCGAAAGATGGATACAACTGAAAACGGTTTTGAAAACGTTAATGAGTATACTAAAGACGAGCAACTGGCAACTTTTCGTGCCAATCATATGCGAGAACACCTTACTACTAACCAGGGCCTAAGAATTTCCAATACCGATGATTCCCTGAAAGCTGGAGAACGGGGACCTACGCTAATGGAGGATTTTCATTTCCGGGAAAAGCTTACTCATTTTGATCATGAACGGATACCTGAACGGGTAGTCCATGCACGAGGCTCTGGTGCCCATGGTTATTTTCAGGTTTACGAATCTCTAACCGATTTAACCAAAGCCAAATTTCTTCAAGACCCCTCGGTTAAAACTCCGGTATTTGTACGTTTTTCAACTGTAGTGGGATCCCGCGGTTCTGCTGATACGGTTCGTGATGTACGGGGCTTCGCGACCAAGTTTTATACCGAAGAAGGTAATTATGATCTGGTAGGCAATAACATACCTATTTTCTTTATCCAGGATGGGATTAAATTTCCAGATATTGTTCATGCTATCAAGCCTGAGCCGCATAATGAAATTCCCCAGGCATCTGCTGCCCATGATACTTTCTGGGACTTTGTAGTAAGTACTCCAGAATTAGCCCATATGATTATGTGGCTGCTGTCCGACCGGGCTGTTCCACGTAGTTACCGCATGATGGAAGGGTTTGGAGTAAATACCTTCCGCTTAATTAATGAACAGGGGAAAGCCCATTTTGTAAAATTCCACTGGAAGCCTTTATTAGGCGTACACTCACTGGTGTGGGATGAAGCCCAGAAGATTGCCGGTATGGATCCTGATTATCACCGCGGTGATTTATGGAATGCAATTGAGGATGGCGAATATCCCGAGTATGAACTGGGTATACAGGCATTGGAGGAAGGGCAGGAATACGATTTTGATTTTGATATTCTTGACCCAACCAAGTTCTGGCCGGAAGAAGTTATTCCAGTGCGCCGTATCGGGAAAATGACATTGAATCGAAATGTTGACAATTTTTTTACTGAAACTGAGCAGGTGGCTTTCCATCCGGGCAATGTAGTCCCCGGGATCGATTTCACCAATGATCCTTTATTACAGGGCAGGTTGTTCTCTTACCTGGATACCCAATTGATACGCCTGGGCGGCCCTAATTTTCATGAAATACCTATCAACCGATCGGTTGCACCAGTGCATAATAACCAGCGGGATGGATATCACCGGATGACTATTGACCAGGGGGTTGTCAGCTACTCACCGAATTTTATTCAAGGCAATTCTCCACGCCCGGCTTCAGAGATCAACCGTGGTTATATGCATTATGCTGAAAAAGTGGACGGACGTAAAGTTCGTAACCGCAGTGCAAGTTTTCAGGATCATTACCGCCAGGCTACACTGTTCTGGAACAGTATGTCATTGGCTGAAAAACAGCATATTGTAGAAGCTTTTCATTTTGAAGTAGGGAAGGTAAAGGATAAAAGTACCAGGCAACGGGTGGTAGAAATGTTTAGTAATGTTGATAGCCGCCTGGCAGCCAATATTGCGAAGGGAATTGGGGCTGATCCCCCGGTATCAGCTGGTGGAACCGGGGTAGTTGAGTCTTCTCCGGCTGTCAGCCAGGAGAATACTACCAGGATTCCAGACACTCGTCGGGTGGCAGTACTGGTTGAAAATGGATATAATCACTCTGATGTAATGCAGATAACTGAGGCGTTCAAGTCGGCCAAAGTTCACCCGGTAATAGTCAGTATATTAAAGGGCAAACTAACCAGCAGTGATGGCCAGCAGCTGGAGGTACAGGAAAACTATATAACCACTGGCTCAGTGATGTTTGATGCCGTTTATATTCCAGGGGGACGTCAGAGTGTAGATACGCTTAAACAGCATAAAGAAATATTGCATTTTATCAATGAAGCATATAAACACTGTAAAGCAATGGGGGCTTCAAATGAGGGAGTAGACCTGCTTGATGCTTCTCAAATATGTCAGATATCATTGGCAGGTACCAATACCAATAATGAAGTACTTATTGATAACGGTATTGTCACTACCAGGAATACAACCCAACTTGATACTTTTAACCAGGAATTTATTAAAGCCATTGCTGAGCACCGCCACTGGTCTAGGGCGGTGCAAAAAGAACTGAGTTTTTTGTAAAACAATGAAAAAAATTTTGCTAAAATGGCAAAACGGTTAGAAAACTGCGCTGGAAATCTTCAGATAACCTGCGCAGTTATACTTTGCCAAACCCAAATACTTAATTTATAACACTCATAGTAATGAAAATTGGCTTATAGGTGATTATAACAAGCTAACCAACTGGATATAGCCAGGTCTGTGTATACCCACTACAGTATCTTTACCAAAAACCCTATTAATCGACTGGAATAATCAATTCATCTGGTAAATATAATCTAACAGATGAAGTATTTTGGGGAGGTACGAGTTTCAATGATACGAAAAAGAAATATTGTTTTAGCTGTGATTATTATTTTTATTTTTGCTTTTATTGTTCCGTCACCGGCAAGTGCTGATAATGTTGATGTAAAGGCAGATTCATATGTATTAATGGATGCCGATTCCGGGAAATTACTGCTAGCCAGGAATGAAAACAAAAGGCTGGCTCCTGCCAGTATGACCAAGCTTATGACCATGATATTAGCAGTAGAGGCTTTGGAAGAAGGAAGGGTAGAGTTAAAAGATAAGGTTATAACCAGTGAAAATGCCTGGAAAATGGGTGGTTCCCAAATATACCTGGAACCAGGAGAAGAAATGACCTATGAAGAGATGTTAATAGCTATAGCTGTGGGGTCAGCTAATGATGCATGTGTGGCCGTAGCCGAACACCTTGAGGGTACTCATCAGAATTTTGTGGATAACATGAATAAAAAGGCCAAGTTAATGGGGTTAAAGAATACCCATTTCATTAATTCGCATGGTTTAAGTGAAAAAGAACACTATACGTCGGCATATGATATGGCAGTAATTGCTCGATATGCTTTAGCCCATCCAAAAATTTTAGAATACTGTTCAATAAAAGAATATAATCTAAGAGAGGGAGAATTTAAATTATTTAACACTAATAAACTGCTCTGGTGGTATCAAGGAGCCGATGGTTTTAAAACCGGATTTACCAATGAAGCAAAACACTGTCTTACATCTACCGCAAAAAGAGATGGATTGCGATTAATATCAGTAGTTATGGCTTCACCTGAAAACCATGGAAATTTTAGAGATTCTATGCAGCTGCTTAATTATGGTTTTGCAAAATACTCCTTTAAAAGTTTCTATAGTGAAGGAAATGTGTGTGGGATAGTTAATGTTGGTAAGGGAATTCAGGATAGTGTTGAAGCTGCTGCTAGTGAAGATATCGGTATGATAGTATTAAAAGGTAAAGAAAATAATATTACCTATCAAACCGATTTGTTATCGTATATTGATGCTCCGGTGAACGAGGGACAAAAATTGGGAGAAATCCTGGTGTATGACGATGGAGACTTACAAAAGAAAGTAGATTTAACTGCTGCTTCGGATGTGCCTCGTTCAGGCTTAATAAGGGAGATATTGAAAATGCTTGCCGAAATGTATCTTTTATAAATGGAATTTTGTGGAAGGTATTATCCCCTTCCTGTAGAACATTTTACTAAGTATTAGGTGTGGGGAGGGGATAATAAAATGGATGTAGAACTTAAACAGGTCAGGAATACGCTTATAGTAAAGATTGCTGGTGAAATGGACATGCTTATTGCCGAGAAGATACGTAAGGAAGTTGATAAAAGATTAAAAGATAGTATAATAAAAAACTTAATTATAAATATGGAAAAAGTGACTTTTATAGATAGTTCAGGTCTGGGGGTTATTATTGGAAGATACAAAAAAATGACCGCTATTAAAGGAAGGATGTATATTGTTGGGGCCCGTCCACCAGTAGAAAGGATACTACTCTTTTCCGGAATTAATAAATTGGTGCCGATGTACAAGAGTGAACAGGATATTATTAGTATCTAAGGGGAGGTGAATCCAGCCTTGAGCTGGATATATTATGAATGTAAAAAACTATGTTTGCTTGGAATTTCAAAGTCTGCCCGAAAATATATCATTTGCTCGTTCATGTGTAGGAGCATTTGTGTCACAGCTGGATTGTACCCTGGATGACATTGAAGAAATAAAATTAGTAGTATCCGAAGCTGTTTCTAATAGTATAATACACGGTTACGATAACAGACCTGATAATAAAGTATTTATAATGGTGTCTATTATGGATGATAGAACTATTGAGATTATTATCAAAGATAATGGTAAAGGTATCGAGAATGTTGAACAGGCTCTTGAGCCAACCTATTCAAGTGACTCATCACGAATGGGTTTAGGTTTTACTTTCATGAAGTCTTTTATGGATCATATGGAGGTTTTGAGTAAACCTGGTGAAGGTACAAGCGTAAAATTAAAACGGAGTTTTATTACTAGAGATAAAGAAGCGTTTGCTTAAAGGAGGTTACATTATGTCCTCTATGGATTACCGGGATAATGAAGACCTTCTTATTGAAGCCCAAAAGGGCAATCCAGAAGCAAGATCCAAGGTGTACGAGGCTAATATAGGTTTAATCTATATGGTTTTAGAAAGGTTTAAAAATACTTCTTACGAGCATGAAGATCTTTTTCAAGTAGGTTCTATTGGTTTATTGAAAGCTATTGATAGATTTGATTTTAGTTTTAATGTGCGTTTTTCAACCTATGCAGTTCCAATGATAGTGGGAGAAATAAAGAAGTTTTTACGTGATGATGGAATAGTAAAGGTGCAGCGAGGAGTTAAAGAAACCTATGTAAAGGTCCGGTGGGCTCAGGATAAACTTAGAGGGGAACTTGGCAGAGAACCGAGTGTAGCTGAAATTGCTAATCTTTTAAATATCAATAAGGAAGATATTGTCCTGGCAGTGGAAGCATGTCGAGCACCGGCTTATATTCATGATGTAATCCCCGGGGAGGACAAAGAACAACCTACCCTGATAGATAGATTGTCTGATAACGAGGGTAGCAGTACTCTGCTAGAAAAGTTGAGTCTCCGTGAGGCTTTAACCAAATTAGACCCGCGGGAAAGAGAAGTAATTTTAAGACGTTTTTTTAAAGATGAGACCCAGTCAGCTATCGCCAATGATATTGGAGTTTCACAGGTACAGGTATCCCGCATTGAAAAAAGTGCTATTAGTAAGCTAAAAAATATGCTTAAATGAGGATTTTGCATAATCAGTTCTTTTGTATCATTAGCTATTTAGGTTCATCATCATCCTGGCAAAGACTCGATTGTTGTTTTGGATTTTAAGATTTTAAAGAGTTTTTCTTTGAAGGTTTTTATACCAGTCTATAGTTATAGATAGGCCATCCAAAAGTGAATATTCGGGTTTAAAGCCAAGAAGATTTTGCATTTTTTTTATATTGGCGGTTCTGATATCAGTTTGATCCCATGAACGCAGGTTAGCGTATTTAATTGGTGAACTGGACCCAGCTAAGGAACAGATGGTATTTGCTAGTTCGGTAATTGTTGTTGAATAACCAGTCCCAATGTTAAAAGTTTCATTTTCGCCCTTTTTGCTAAATCCTGCCAATACAGTCCCTTTTACAGTATCTAAAACATAAGTAAAATCCCTTTTTTCTTTTCCAGTACCGGTAATGACAATTGGAAAATTGTTTAAGGCATCATTAATAAAACGGGGAACAACTCCACGGTAAATATTGGTGGATTCTCGAGGACCATACGAATTAAAATAACGAAGAATAGTAGTTTTCAATCCGTAATGATGTGAATAGAACCGGCAGTAGTATTCGCCGGCTAATTTGGATATACCATAAGGGGTGTGGGGACGAAGAAGATAATCCTCTTTTACTGGATCTTTAGAAGACAGATAAACACATGAACTTGAGCCATAAACAAAACGCTTAATCTTCGTTTTTAATGCTAGCTCCAGCTGAGTTAGAGTACCCAGGGTATTTACCTTGAGATCGGAAAAGGGATCTTTGATAGATAATTCATTGGCATAACGGGCTGCTAAATGAAACAAAATATCAGGATGATACTTTTTATAGATGTCTGCAATGCTTTTATCTCGAATATCTTTTTTATAAAAATGAATACTGTTGGAATCAGGCAGGTTATCCATCCTACCGCTGAAAAGATCATCAATAATGATAACCGTATGCCCTAGTTTTATCAGGTGCTCAGCTAAAAAGGATCCAATCACACCTGCTCCTCCAGTAATAACAGCTATTTTATTATTCAATTAATACTGTCCTCCTTTATTATAATATGATGAAAACTGGTGCCGGTATGGTACAGCCATTAAGCAATCTATATTTCCCCGGTTTCAGCAATTAAGTATAGTTTTTTAAGATAGGAAAAATACAGGCCTCCATTTGTTTTAAACGATGGAAATAAGTGTGTTTATCCAATACCTCCTTTTGTCCCTGAGTGGCAATGGCCTCTCGTGTACTATCATTCTCTAGATAATAGTCAACCATTTTTATTGTTTCTTGAGGCGAATTAGACCAAACCAGGTGGTAGTGATTAGAGAAAAGATGGTCATGAGATGGGGTATAGGCTGTTAGATAGAAGGCTCCTGATCCCATAATTTCGAAACTTCTACAGCTGGTCTGGGTAAGTGACGTGTTAACGTTTTGCAGGCCAAGAACAATTTTAGCAGATGAATATACATAAGGTGTTTCCAGGTAATCTATATTTCCTCCATAGTACTTTGGGTCAATAGTATAATCAAATGATGGGTTGGTCCAATCGGCACCCCATATTTTAATATCATATCCTTTAACAATCAGTGGCTCTAGAATGTTTTCAATAGATTTTCTCCGGATGTTTTTATATGCTGACCAGTTATAATTATTGGCTACCAGAACAATATCATGTTTATACTGCGGTGTTGGAGGAACTTTAGTAAATATATCAGAATTATATCCAAACATTAGTGTTGATGAAGGAATACCCATTTTTTTATACTTTTCATTACATTCTTCTGCTGGAGTAAAAACATAATCACTGTATGGAGCAAAAACTGAAGAAACCAGATCAAAGAACACCGGGTCTTCAGTTGCCCAGTATATGTGGGGTATATTATATTGAGCAATGGTTTGTAAAAACTGATCAGTATCAAACATCCATATTGACCAACCTGGGGTAAAAACAAAATCAGGTTGGAAGTCTCGAAGAACATAGTTGAGTAATGTTTTTTGTTCTTCACTTGAATAGTTTGCTAATGGAAGTATCTCTACATGGTAATTATTATTTTTCATTGTTTTCAATAAGCCAGAATTAATGTAGGGGAGGCGATCATTTACACATAGTACTTTAAGGCTTGGGCACTGTTGTTTATATACATGATTACCTGAATTAAGATTAACAGAATATATTGATTTGCGAACAGCATTAATTTCCACCTGTTTCAGTCCTTATTAACGTATTTTATTTAGGCTATGCTTTTTAATTACAGGTGGTTACCAGTATTGAAAAAAACAAGCTTATAGTATTATTATTGATTCAGCCATATCAATTGTTCCATTTCTTAGGTGGGGATGCCGTGCTAAAATATCGAATTTTCCATTTCCATTAAAATCGCCAACAAAGGGCTGCATATCTTTTTCTGCTGCCCAGGGCTTAAAAGTATTTCCTGTAGGTATAAACTGTACTCCATTACTCAATGCTACCTTCCATTCCCCTCCGGTAACATTGACAACCAGGATATCATCTATTTTATCTCCATTAAAATCGCCTACAAAAACCTGCCATATATCACCTGAAGGCCACGAATTTAACCAGGAAACTCCGGTTGGCCCCGGAGCAGGAACAAATTGCTCTCCATTACTTAAGGCTACTTGCCAAATCCCTGTGGAAGGATTCCAGAAGGCCACGTCATCTTTGCCGTCACCATTAAAATCTCCTACCAGAGGAACTAAATCTACCCCTTTTGCCCATGATTTAAGCCACGTATAATCTCCAAGCCCTTTGTCAGGAATAAATACTCTTCCATTACTTAAAGCAACATACCAATCTCCTTCAAAAGGATCCCAGACGACTAGGTCATCTTTACCGTCACCATCAAAATCACCAACTAATGGGACCCAGTCGGGACCAATAGCCCAAGATTTTAGCCAGGTGTAGTCTCCAAGCCCTAAATCAGGAATGAAACCTTTCCTATCACTTAAAGCGACATACCAGTCTCCTTCAAAATAATCCCATACTACCATATCACTGTTGCCATCACCATTAAAGTCTCCAAATATGGGTTTCCATAGATGCCCTATTGCCCAATTAATAAGAGCTAAATGAGGGCTGGCAACACCTGTGCCGCTGCGTCTGCTGGGGAATTTACCCAGATCAACAAAAGACCAATACCAGGATCCGGTTTCAGGCTGCCAAATAATTAAATTAGTTCCATCCTTATTATCAATATCTCCCGTAAAAAGTTGGTTTTGATTTCCTGGAAAGAAGTCGGTTTTTCTACCTGAGGGAATAAAATCAATCAGACTAAGCAGAGATGTAAATGTAAATCCATTCTTTTTAAAACAGCGTATCAATCTTTTTAGACACGAATTATCATCATATACTATACCGGACTCTGTAATTTCGATATAAGGGAATTCCAGGTAAGGATGAAAATAAAAGGCGGTCAGATCATTTGCAGTATACTCATCAAGTTGGTTACAGATTCGTTTAATGTCTGCTTCTTGATTGTAAAAACTAACATAACCTAATGGTGTGGGAACATAGACTACACCACGATAAAAAGGCATATCAATATCACGAATAGATAGATTATGTGGAGAATGAAGGGATTTGGGATCATCTTCGAAGAAAAGCCCACACCATGATTCGAGTACTGCTCTTTGATTTGGTGAAGCTGAATAATGAGGGGTTGAAAAACCCCATTCGATTTTTAAACCTGATTGTAGATAGGCTGCTAATCCTGATTTCATCCTGCTGGATGTGTAACAGTTTTCAAGGGTCTGCTCTTCAGACCAGGCTTCTTCTGGGTCATCAGGTGGGCAGTTTTTCTCACATCCAGGGTAAGCAAATTCGTGGCCTATGGTACTTTCTTCTTCTCCATACTGGTGGGTATACCCGTGCATTCCCAGACAACATCCTTGATAAGTATCCAGGTATTTTATGGTATCGTTAAATTCCTTAATATACGAATCATTTATATCGGCAATGGATTTATCCCAATTTGTAGATGGCTGTATGTAACGTGGTACCAGAGATATGTGATAAGGAACACCTTCCAACTGTAGATAATCGCCAATCACTTTTAATTTTAATAAATTTTCTTCTGAACTATATACCCCACCCGGCCCAACATCTTCCAAACGTATAAGGGCTTTTTTCATCTTTACCTCTCTTTCTATCTAATAAATAGGACAATTTACCATATGTATCAGATGAAAGAAATGTTCCTTAAGCTTGATAAGTAGTAGCTTAATTGGATCCAGAGTACTAAATATTTATTCATTACTAGTAACCGAAAGGGAAGGTTGTGAATATTTTATTAATGTATGGCGACTTGCAATTATTTTTGGAAATAAAGTTACCAAGAAAATGTTATGTCAATAAAATATCTATTACTTTATCGGGAAGTGAAAACATATGAAAAAGATATGTGTACTTGGCTTAGGCTATATAGGATTGCCTACTGCGGCTATTTTAGCTGATAACGAGCAGCAGGTAATTGGAGTTGATACTAATAATGAACTAATTATCAAACTTAAAAATAAGGAAGTTTTTATTGAAGAAATACAGCTTAGAAATATGATAAGAAGGGTAATTGGTAATAAGAACCTGCAATTCAGTTCAACACCCGAGAAATCGGACGTTTTTATTATCGCTGTCCCTACTCCAATTAAAGCTACTAAGAAT
This sequence comes from uncultured Syntrophomonadaceae bacterium, assembly GCA_964482585.1. Taxonomy (GTDB): domain Bacteria; phylum Bacillota; class Syntrophomonadia; order Syntrophomonadales; family Syntrophomonadaceae; genus CAYZYO01. The sequence goes on from CAYZYO010000057.1 coordinate 12,590, forward strand.
TGTGATCTAGACTATGTAATACAGGCAGTAAAAAGTATATTGTCGGTTATCACTGAGGGCAATTTAATTATTATCGAATCTACTATTCCCCCTGGAACCTGTGAGAATGTGGTCAAACCGTTGATAGAAAATTCGGGTTTTATTATAGGAAAAAATATCTTTTTGGCCTATTGTCCAGAACGAGTTATTCCTGGAAATATTATGAACGAAATAATAGAAAATGACAGGATTGTTGGTGGGTATACCCCTGAGTGTGCCTGGGCTGCATCTGAAATATATAGGTCTTTTGTTTCTGGTAGCATATTAATTACTGATACCAGGATTGCAGAGATGGTAAAGTTAGTGGAAAATACCTTTAGAGATGTTAATATTGCTCTGGCTAATGAAATTATGATAATATGCAACCGGCTTAAGATTAATGTTTTAGATGTTATCCGGCTTGCAAATAAACATCCCCGGGTATGTATTCATCAACCAGGGCCTGGAGTAGGGGGACATTGTCTTGCTGTTGATCCCTATTTTATTATTGAAAAGGCCGCTGATCTAACTAAAATCATAGCCGCGTCAAGAAAAGTAAATAACAGTATGCCTGATTACATTTTAAAAAAAGTGAAGGAATTAATGAGCCGGGTAAAAAAAGCTAAAATTGCTGTTTGGGGTATAACCTATAAAGGAAATGTAGGTGATACCAGAGAAAGTCCAGCTATTATAATTATAAATTTATTAATTAAAGAAGATTTTGAAGTAGCAGTTTATGATCCTTATGTTAGTTTTGAGAATATGGAAAATGATAGGGATAATACGGTAAAAGATGCCGACCTGATTCTTATTCTTTCTGATCATAGTGAGTTTCAAGATCTGGATTATAAAGATATCGTAAAAGACATGAGAACCCCAATAATTTTTGATACCCGCAACATTATTATTAATACTGAAAAATACAGCAGTTCGTCGGGCTTGGAAACAGTAATATATAACCTGGGGAATATTTATGAATCGGAGAATCCTGATAATTATATAGATATGGAATAAAACTTCCTTATTAAACTAATAATAAAAATAAATTTTTTAGTAAGGAGGCTTTTTTATGCAGGTTAAAGTGGCTGAGTTGGTAGGAGAATCGCAGGAGAGTTGGCAGAATGCTGTGGAAAATGCGGTAGCTGAAGCCGCTAAGAGTTTTAACAACATAACTGGAGTGGAGGTTTACAATATGACTGCTGATTGCCAGGATAATAAGATATTTGAATATAAAGCCAATATAAAAATAGCTTACTGCGAATAGCAAACGTTATTAATAGATTAAAAAGACAACACTAAAAAGGTGTTGTCTTTTTACATTTATTATTGATTGCATAGTTTGTCTACAAACTGCAAATAATATTCAATCAAAGGAGGTGAATGGCGATAAATATTCCTGATAATGACCAGTTTAAAAAGATTGAAATTGAGGAATACGATAGCCTGGTGCAAACGGTTAAACCCACTCCTAATGTATTTAAAAATTGTATCTGGGCATTTATAGTAGGTGGTTTGATTTGTGCTTTTGGCCAATTGATTCTTAATTATTTGATATCCAATGGCACAACTGAATTAGAAGCTTCTTCATATACTTCTGTAATATTGATATCATTGGCCGCCTTTTTTACTGGAATTGGCATATATGATCAACTTGGCAAAAAAGCCGGGGCAGGATCCATTGTGCCGATAACCGGATTCGCTAATGCTATTGTGGCTTCAGCAATGGAATTTAAAAGAGAAGGCTATATTTTTGGTGTTGGTGCCAGAATTTTTACTGTTGCCGGGCCAACTCTGGTTTTTGGTTTTGCTGCAGCGGTTTTCATTGGGATGATCAGGGTCTTTATGACTTCATAAAAATGATTACAGATTATTAAAAAGAGGTGGCGCGGGAGTGGCGACAAGTAAGAAAAAAGGCAAGCAAACAGTGGTTTTTGATAACCCACCGGTAATTACATCATGGGCATCAATAGTTGGCCCTAAAGAAGGAGAAGGGCCTTGGGGCAGCGATTTTGATTGGATTTTAGATGATTATATGTTTGGGGAAAAAACATGGGAAAAAGCAGAGAACAAGATGCTCAGGGAAACAGTTAAACTAGCTTTAAACAAAAATAATTTGGAACCGGGTGATGTGGAAGTATTGCTTGCAGGTGATTTATTAAACCAAATAGTATCCAGTAGTTTTGCTGCCCGAGAACTCAGTATGCCTTTTCTTGGTTTATACGGTGCCTGTTCAACCATGGCAGAAGCGCTTTTACTGGGCGCTATGCTTCTGGATGGAGGGTTTTATGAACGACTAGCAGCAGGATCCTGTAGTCATCACTATACTGCCGAGAGACAGTTTCGCTATCCAACCGAACAGGGAACCCAACCAGCTCCAAGTTCTCAATGGACAGCAACCGCAGCTGGTGCTCTAGTATTAGAAACATTAGGTACAGGACCTAAGATAACCTGTGCCACAATTGGCAGAGTTGTCGATATGGGTCAAGCAGATCCCTCTGATATGGGAAGTGCGATGGCTCCTGCGGCTGCAGATACTATAAAAACTCACTTTCATGATATGGATATAGTGCATGATTACTATGATCTGGTTTTAACTGGAGATTTAGCTAAAATAGGTATGGCAATTGTTGAGGAACTTT
>CAYZYO010000058.1:0-6183 GCA_964482585.1 uncultured Syntrophomonadaceae bacterium
GCAAACCTGAAGATAAGCAAATAGATTACAGCAGTACATTTAAGGGTTATAAAGTAATATTTTACTGTACCCATAGTGCAGAATCCTATATTCCTGATAGTGGTAAAGCGCGTTGTGATGGCCAAAGAGGACTGGTAAATGAAGTAGCCAAAAATATAAGCCATAATCTAAAAAAAAGTGGTCTAAATTCTGAATTTATAGATATCATACATGATTATCCGGAATATAACAAAAGCTATACTAATTCCAGGAATACGGTAAAAAAAGTATTAGATGATTCAGGAAAAACTATCCTGGCACTTTTTGATATTCACCGGGATAGTATACCTGGTTCAACTAATGCTGATACAATAGAAATCCGTGGAAAACCGGCTGCTCCCATATTAATTATTATTGGAACCGATGAAAGAAAATCCCATCCCAATTGGCAGAAAAACCTTAAATTTGCAGAAATGATTTACAATCAAGCCGAAATCATGTATCCGGGTTTAATAAAAGGTATTAGAACTAAAGCTGGAACCTATAATCAAGAATTTCATAATCACTCACTGCTTTTGGAATTTGGTACTGATTATAATTCACTTGCTCAAGCCATTTATTCAGGAGAGTTATTTGCTGAAATTTTACTTGAGGTTCTTAAGGAGGATATTAATTAAATGATCAAAATGTATCATACAGTGCTAGTCCTGGTATTGATGTGTTTAATAATAACAGGTCTAAATATAAGCAATCAGGGAATAAATCATCTGACAGGGCAGAACCGGGAAGCAGTTTTAGGATTAAGTATCGATAAAAAAAATATTAATCTGCACGTACTTGGGGAGAGGTTCAGTTATTGTACGGATGAATTGGTCAATGCCAAAACATCATTGTTTAAAAACGGTAAAGAGTTTGTAAATAGAGGAAAAGCTTATATGTGTAGTCTCTGTATCTTTTTTTTAGTGATTGATGTAATATTATCATAGAGATTTAAAATTTAATTTTATGCTTTTAAAGCTGGTTTCTGGTATCTATCAGCAAACTAAATATTATTTATTTAAAGGAGAGCTAAAAAACCTCCTTTTTTATTTGGGTTTAAAACCTTTTTTATTATTATCATGGTAAATTTAATTTGTATAAAAATTTAAATCTTACAGATTTACAGATACTAATAACTGCTGGCTTTTAGAAAATCTAAACCTAAAATCATGTAGCTGAATTCTTAAACCAGGCCCTCAGTACGGCAGAGATTATTTTTAGTTGCGGACGAGAAGTGGCTCTTTACTTCTTAAGTTTTAACAACAGATAGGTATAATAGGTTGTTAATTTCCATAATTGAAGGGTTGGCCCGAATTGAGTATAATTTATAACAATGGATTGGTGAAAATGCTTTTATTCCAGGAGGTTTTAAATTTGCAGGAAAAGGTTAGAAATTTCAGCATAATAGCACATATAGATCATGGAAAATCAACTCTAGCAGATCGCCTGCTAGAGTTTACCGGTGCTTTAAGTGAAAGGGAAATGAAAGAACAGTTTTTGGATAAAATGGATTTAGAAAGAGAAAAAGGAATTACCATAAAACTTCAACCGGTTCGGTTAAAATATAAGGCGAAAGATAATGAAGAATATATATTAAACCTAATAGATACACCTGGACATGTAGATTTTTCCTATGAAGTATCCCGCAGTCTGGCATCCTGTGAAGGTGCGTTACTAATAGTTGACGCATCACAGGGAATTGAGGCCCAAACAATGGCCAATGTTTACCTGGCCATGGATTTGAATTTGGAAATAATAGGAATAGTGAACAAAATTGATCTACCGGGGGCTGAACCTGAAGCAGTAAAACAGGAAATGGAAAACATACTGGGAATAGATCAAGAAGATATTGTTTCTATTTCTGCTAAGATGGGAACGGGAATCCAAGATGTTTTAGAGGCGATTGTTGCCCATATACCGCCACCGGATGATGATCGTAACGGGCCCTTTCAAGCATTAATATTTGACTCTTATTTTGATTCCTACCAGGGTGCAATATCCTATATTCGCATAAAGTCAGGAGAAATTAGAAAAGGTGATAGAATTTGTATGATGTCAAGTGCAAAGGAATTTGAGGTAAGTGAAATAGGAGTATTATCACCTCATATGATAGAAGTGGAGAGTTTAAAAGCGGGAGAGGTAGGATATCTCGCAGCTGGGATAAAAAACGTTGCCGATAGTAAAGTTGGTGATACTATAACCGCAGTTAAAATGCCGGCAGAAAAACCGCTTCCCGGTTATCAAGAAGTAAAGCCCATGGTTTTCTGCGGTCTTTATCCGCTGGAGAATGCTGATTTTGAAAGACTAAGAGAGGCTCTAGACCGCCTGAAGCTAAATGATGCGTCACTTTTCTATGAACCAGAGAATTCTGATGCATTAGGTTTTGGTTTTCGTTGTGGATTTTTAGGCCTGCTTCACCTGGAGATAGTAAAAGAAAGATTGGAACGGGAGTATGATTTAAGTCTATTAGCAACTGCACCGAGTGTAGTTTATAAAATAGTATTAACCGATTCTAGTGAAATATATGTACAAAACCCGACCCGTTGGCCACAATCCCAGAGTATTTTGCGGTCTATGGAACCGTATGTAAAAGCCACTATTATGGTACCTAATGATTATGTAGGGACGACTATGGAAATATGTCAGGAAAGACGCGGCACCTATCTTAATATGGAATACCTTTCCCCAAAAAGGGTGATGCTCACTTATAAACTACCTTTATCAGAAATACTATATGATTTCTTTGATGCCTTGAAGTCAAAGACCAGGGGATATGCTTCTCTGGATTATGAATTTTGGGGATACCAGGAGTCGGATATGGTTAGACTTGATATAATGCTAAATGGTGAAATAGTAGATGCATTGAGTTTTATTGCCCATAGAGAAAAAGCATATTACCGCGCTCGCAATTTAGTCCAAAAATTAAGAAGGATAATTCCCCGGCAGATGTATGAGGTTGTAATTCAGGCAGCTATAGGCAGCAAAATTATTGCCCGGGAGAGTATTAAGGCAATGCGTAAGGATGTAATTGCTAAATGCTATGGTGGAGATATTACCAGGAAGAAGAAACTGTTGGAGAAACAAAAAGAAGGTAAAAAACGAATGAAACAGATTGGCCGTATTGAAGTACCTAAAGATGCGTTTTTAACCGTAATGGATATTAAAGATGACTAGATTAGAGGAGTGAAGTGCAGGTGAACCAGGCTTTAAGCAAGGGGGCATCATCTTTAGCTGTTGTACCTTTAGCACCTCATGTTGGTCTTTATATTCATATCCCTTTTTGTTTGCATAAATGCAGTTATTGTGATTTTTTTTCTATAACCTTGATGTCTGCGCAATTATTAGAAAGCTATACTAATGCTCTGCTTGAGGAAATTCGCCAGAAGTCAATGTGGGGACAAACGTTTGAGATTGATACGATTTATTTTGGGGGGGGTACTCCAAGTCTATTAAGTGGAAAACAGTTGGCTAGGATTATTAAAATAATACACAATGAATTCATGGTAAATGATCAAGCTGAAATAAGTATTGAGGCCAATCCTGGTACCCTTGATGAAAAAAAGATTAAAGAATTTATCGATGCCGGGATAAATAGATTATCTCTTGGGGTACAGAGTTTTGCTGATAAAGATTTAAGGGTATTGAGCAGAATCCATAATTCATATGATGTAATGGTAGTAATAGAGAATCTACATAAACTAGAGTTGAAAAACTTTAATATAGATTTGATATATGGCATACCGGGACAAAATATAAAAGGGTGGATAAAAAACCTTGGTTTAGCAGTTGATTGTAGTCCCAAACACATATCAACCTACCTTCTGCAATTGGATGCCAGTACGCCAATGGCACGAGACGTAAAAGAAGGTATACTGGAATTACTTGATGAAGATGCTGAATGGGCTATGTATAATCATACTATTGAATATTTGTTGAAATCAGGATTTGAACATTATGAGATATCTAATTTTTGCAGACCGGGATTTGAATGTAAACATAATTTGATATACTGGCAGGCAAGAGAATACATTGGAATCGGAACAGGAGCTGTGAGTTTTATAGATGCCCACAGGTATATGAATAAAAAGAATATTCAAGAGTACCTGAACCGGATGCAGAATGGTGTAAGCTGTTTAACTGAGGAACTTGAGCATATGAACTGTAATAGCCTGGTGATTGATGCTATTATCCTTGGCTTAAGACTGTGCAGGGGAATTAGTATTAAAGAATTTGAACAAAGATTTGGAATAAACATAGAAAGTGAATATTACGGAATAATTTTAGATTATAATAATAAAGGGCTATTAAAATTAAAAGACGGATACTTAAGATTAACAAAAAGCGGGTATTTTCTTAGTAATGAGGTATTATGTGGATTTATCGATTAATTTAGATGCTTGACAACGGGTTATTCTGGTGATACGTTGTAATAAATACTGGTTAGCACTCAATAAAAGAGAGTGCTAACAGGTGGTGATAGAATGCTAGATGAAAGAAAGAAAAAAATTCTAGAAGCTATTATTAAAGACTATGTTGAAACTGCGGAACCGGTTGGATCAAGAGCAATAGTAAAAAAACATGGGCTTAAAATCAGTGCTGCAACCGTCAGGAATGAAATGGCAGATTTAGAAGCAATGGGTTATCTTGAACAGCCTTATACATCAGCAGGAAGAATACCATCGGAAACCGGTTTCCGGTATTATGTGGATTGTATGATGGAAAAAGAGGAGCTGGGTAAAGAAGAAATTGACATCCTGCATAAGGGACTAATGCAAAATAACCGGGAATGGGAAGATCTTATTTCTAAAGTGGGCAATTTTATATCCCAGATGACTAATTATGCTTCTTTTGTTATAGTGCCATCAGTAAGGTTGAGTGAATTTAAGCAGATAGAGATAATTTCTGGCGAAGAAAAAGGCAAGGCAATAATTTTTTTAATAACTGATATGGGCGTAATCATGCACCGCAAAATTGATGTTCCACCATCTATGGAAGATGAAGATGTAAAATTAATAAGCAGATTGTTTAATAGAGTATTTTCAGGCAAAAAATTAGGTGATATCCAGCGAAGTGATTTACAATTATTAAGAGATAATTTGCAGAAGCGAAGAAAGGTTATTGATAGGACCTTAGAAGCTATAGACAGTCTTATTGACGATTCTGGAGACGAAAAAATTATAATTAGTGGTACTTTAAATATGTTAAATGAACCTGAGTTTAAGAATATTGAAAAACTCAAACGAATATTAACCATACTAGAAAAAGATATCTTGCTAAAAGGAGTTATTCCTGATGATATAGGAAATGAAGTAAGCATCAGAATCGGGAAAGAAAATAAAGTTGATGAAATAAAAGAAATGAGTTTGGTATTCACCGGGTATAATACCTTTGGAGATATAGGGAAGATAGGGGTCATAGGACCAATACGAATGGAATATTGGAAAGCAGTAGGAACAATTGATTCGGTACGCAGTATTATTGAAGATATTATTAAGGAATTATACCAATAATTAATTAAAATATTAGTAATTGTTTAATGCAGCAGGAGGAATAGATGTCTGATAATTATCATTCTAACAGCCAAAAAACAGATGATAGGTTTCAAACCCTGCTTAATAATGCTAATGCAGCAAGGACTATTTCCCAGGCCGTAGAGGGAACGATAGGGCCCAAAGGCCTTGATATTATGATGGTAGATGGGTTTGGGGATGTAGTAATAAGTAACGATGGAGTCACCATTTTAAAGTTAATGGAAGTCAGCCATCCTTCAGCCCGTATGATTATAAATACTGCCAGGGCACAGCATATTGAGGTGGGGGACGGTACGACTACGGCAACTATTATAGCAGGTGCACTAGTTGCTGAAGGAGCCGACCAGGTTTTAAAGGGTGTACCGGTGACTCATATAATAGAGGGTATAATTAAAGGAACTACAGCTGCTGTTGATTTAATCAGGCAACAAACCCGGAGAATTAACTCTATAGAGGATGAATCATTGTTGGCTATTGCTGCTATTGCTGGTCGTGGGCATCAGAATCTGGCCGATTTAATTATAAAAGGTGCAAAACTAATGGGAATAGAAAAAGTTTTAAGCCCTGATTATAAATTGGCAGATGCGGTAATTGCTAGAGAGTCAGCTGCAAACAGTGTTTTTAGAGGAATAAT
>CAYZYO010000058.1:6193-15224 GCA_964482585.1 uncultured Syntrophomonadaceae bacterium
AACAAAGAACCTGCAAATAAGCAAATGCCGGTTATCATAGAAAAACCCAGGATACTAGTAATTGATGATGCACTTGGGCCTGAAAATATTAATGATGAAGCAATGAAAACTGAAGCCGGGTTTCACTACTATTTAAAGGCTAGAGAAAAGTACGAACAGAGTCTGGTTAAGATTTGTGATATGGATATAAACCTGGTAGTTATTGACCGGGGTATAGATGATATTGCTGAAGAGATTTTTACCCAGAGGGGTATAATGGTATTGCAAAGAGTGTCTTCAAGAGAGTTGGAGAACTTGTGCCGGCACACTGGAGCCAAAAAGATTAAAAGAAATACTATAAATAGAGAAATAAAAAGCCTGGAAGAGTATTTGGGAACAGCCCGCCTGGTGGAAGTTGATGAGAAACTTCAGCATACCTGTGTATATGATGGCGCTGGGGAAAATTGGGCAACTATTATTATTGGTGCTTCTACAGAAGAAATTGCTGATGAAAGGGAACGTATAGCAAAAGATGCGGCATCTGCAGTACAGGCAGCATTACAGGGAGGAATTGTTCCTGGAGGTGGTGCTCTGGAAATCTGGCTGGCAGCCCATCTAGAAGATCTGGCCAAAGAATTTGAGGGTATGGAATCTTTTGGATTATTATGTGTGAAGGAAGCGGTAGTAAAACCGTTCTGTTGCATGGCAGCTAATTCCGGTTTTAATCCATTAGAGAAACTGAGAAATGTATTGGCGGCCCAGAGAAAACATGAAGTTGATTATATATCTTTTGATAGTGAAAATGGGAATCTTATTAATGTAATGGAACAAGGGATAATTGATCCCTCTCTGGTAAAAATACATGCAATAAAAGCTGCTGGAGAAGTAGCTGTGGCTATTTTAAGAATTAATACCATAATTAAAATGAAAGATGAAAAATTGAATATTAATAATATACAAGATTTTAAGTAGAGGTGAAAAATGGTGGATAACGAAGAATTAGTATTCAAGGAAGGTAACCTTAAAGAAGAGACAGAAAAGGTGGAACAAAATAATACAGATTCTGTGGAAAAGGATGATGAAGTTGCCCGGTTAAAAAAGGAAATTGAGACAGTAAAGGAAAAATCGACAAATAATTATGAACGGTATCTGAGGACTTTAGCTGAATTGGATAACACTAGAAAAAGGGCGCTGCGAGAAAGGGAGGAATATATAAAATATGCTTCTCTGCCTTTAATTAAGAAACTGCTTCCGGTTATTGATGATTTAAATAGAGCATTAAATGTATCAGATGATAATCAAGATTATGAAGTTTTGAAAAAGGGTGTTGAAATGATAGCTAAAACTCTATATCAGGTTATAGAAGATGAAGGAGTTAAGAGTATTGAAGCTTTAGGGAAGCCTTTTGATCCACAATATCATCAACCGCTCTTTGTTGAAAAAAGTGACGAATATCCGGAGAATACAGTTATTGAACAGATGCAAACAGGTTATGTATTAAAAGACCGGGTTATTAGACCTAGTCTGGTTAAAGTAAGCAGTAAATAAGGTGCTGGTAGCACTTAATATAATATTGTTTTGGAAAATTTGGAGGTGTTGAAAATGGGAAAGGTTGTAGGAATAGATCTAGGCACTACTAATTCTGCAATAGCAGTTATGGAGGGTAATGAACCAATTGTAATAACAAATGCTGAAGGAGAAAGAATTACCCCTTCGGTTGTTGGTTTTTCAAAATCTAATGAAAAATTAGTGGGAAGAGTGGCTAAAAGACAAGCAGTTACCAATCCAGATAGAACTGTATTATCCATAAAAAGGAATATGGGTACGGACTATAGAATAGATATTGACGGTAAAAAGTATACTCCTCAAGAGATATCAGCAATGATATTACAAAAATTAAAAACAGATGCTGAAGCTTACCTGGGTGAAAAGATAACACAGGCAGTTATAACAGTGCCGGCTTATTTTACCGATGCTCAACGTCAAGCCACCAAAGATGCCGGGAAAATAGCTGGTCTGGAAGTTTTAAGAATAATTAATGAACCTACAGCAGCAGCCCTGGCTTATGGATTAGAGAGAGAGAACAGCCAAACTATTCTGGTTTTTGATTTGGGTGGAGGTACTTTTGATGTATCTATACTGGAGATAGGTGATGGGGTATTTGAAGTAAAAGCTACCAGTGGGAATAACCGGCTGGGTGGCGATGATTTTGATAACCGGATAATTGATTGGCTGGTTAAAGAATTCAAGAATACCCAAGGGGTGGATTTAAAAAACGACAAAATGGCTATGCATCGTTTGAAAGAAGCAGCTGAAAAGGCAAAACATGAACTATCTGGTGTAATGAGCACCGATATAAATATACCTTATATTACCGCTACCCAGGAAGGCCCTCTTCACCTGGAAAAAACCTTGACCAGGGCCAAGTTTGATGAAATGACTGCTGATTTGGTAGAAAAGACCAGGGGGCCTATCAGACAGGCCATAAAGGATGCCGGATTAAAACCTTCTGAAATTCACAGAATAATACTAGTTGGAGGCTCTACTAGGATTCCAGCGGTACAGGAGGCGGTAAAAAGTATTACCGGTAAGGACGCTTTTAAGGGAATTAACCCGGACGAAGTTGTTGCCATAGGCGCAGCAATCCAGGCAGGAGTACTTTCAGGGGATGTTAGTGATGTAGTATTACTGGATGTTACCCCGTTATCCCTGGGAATAGAGACTCTAGGTGGAGTGTTTACCAAAATTATTGAAAGAAATAGCACAATTCCAACGGCCAAGAGCCAGGTGTTTACTACTGCAGCAGATAATCAGCCATCTGTAGATATCCATGTACTGCAGGGCGAAAGAAAAATGGCCGCCGATAATGTAACTCTGGGAAGATTCCAACTTGCCGGAATTCCTCCGGCTCCCCGGGGAGTTCCACAAATTGAAGTCAGTTTTGACATTGATGTCAATGGTATAGTTAATGTAACTGCCAAGGATCTAGCTACGCAAAAAGAGCAGAAGATTACTATAACTTCTTCCAGCGGTTTGAGTGACGAAGAAATTGAAGGCATGGTAAAAGATTCAGAGAAATTTGCTCAGGAAGATGAAAAACGTTTAAAGGAAATTGAAACCAGAAATGCTGCTGACAGCATAATCTACCAGGCAGAAAAAATGCTAAAAGAGAATGGCGATAAAATGGATACAGAGACCAAAGACAAAATCGAGTCTGCCAAGGAAGAACTAAACAATGTTCTTAAAGGTGACGATCTGGATGATATAGGCGCAAAAACTGAAGCTTTAACCCAGGCTGTTTTTGCGTTTAGTCAAAAAATGTATGAAAGTGCTGCTGGACCACCAGAAGATGAAGGTGAAAGTGAAGAGGATGTTGTTGATGCCGACTACAATATTGCCGATGAAGATGAAAAAAAATAAATCATAAATCCAAATAATACACTTGGGAGGGTGCAAAACCCGGAAAATGTGATATTTCCGGGTTAACTCTGTTTGGTGCAGGAAGGTGGGGAAAATGTCTGCTAAAAGAGATTATTATGAAGTTCTGGAAGTTTCCCGGGATGCTTCGCCAGATGAAATAAAAAAGGCTTATCGTAAAATGGCCCGGAAGTATCATCCGGATGTTAACCGGGATGATAAAAATGCAGCCGAAAAATTTAAAGAAATTAATGATGCCTATGAAGTATTAAGTGATCCGCAGAAACGGGAAGTATATGACCGTTTTGGCCACGATGCTTTTGATCCGACCAGGAATAATGGAGCAGGAGGCTTTGCCGGGTTTGATTTTGATGACCTGGGCGGCGGATTTGGAGATATCTTTGATATGTTTTTCGGTGCTGCTGGTGGGGGACGCCGGAGAAAAACTGGCCCTCAACGTGGTGCTGATAGAGAAATTCGCATAGATATAGATTTTGAGGATGCCGTTTTTGGAATAGAAAAGGAAATAGAATTATTAAGGACCGAAAAATGTGAGAAGTGCAGGGGGAATGGAGCTGAACCTGGAACCAAAATAAAAACCTGCCCCAATTGTAACGGCAGTGGGCAGGTTCGTTCAGTGCAGAATACGCCTTTTGGGCGTTTCGAAACTGTAAGGCCCTGCAGCAGGTGTAATGGCGAAGGAAAAGTATTGGAAAAACCATGTTCTGCATGTAAAGGATCCGGGCAGGTTAGAAAAAACAGGAAAATAAATATCCGCATACCTGCTGGGATTGACAGTGGAGCTCGTTTAAGGATCCAGGGAGAAGGTGAACACGGTACTCGTGGAGGTGCTCCCGGGGATTTATACATTATAGTAATTGTAAGACCTCATTCTAAATTCAAGAGGGAAGGATATAATCTAATAGCTAGTCTGGAGATTAATTTTGTGCAAGCGGCTCTTGGTGCCGAGATAGAGACCCCTCTTTTGGGAGGTGCTACCCATAACTTATATATTCCGGAAGGGACTCAACCCGGAGATATTATTACAGTAAAGGGCAAGGGGATTCCACATCTCAACAGCCACCGTAATGGTGATCTTAAAGTGAAAATAAAAGTGAGAATACCCACCAACTTAAGTAAAAAGCAGAAGGAACTGCTCGGCAGTTTCTTTGGTGATAATGAAGAAAAAAGTTCACGCAAAGGATTTTTTGATAAATTTAAGGATGCAATGGGGTAGAAGGTGACTAAATGAAATGGCAGCAAATTAATATAGTTATTAAAGATATTGGTTTAGAAGCTGTAACAGGAATACTTAACCAACTAGGTTCTTCAGGGGTAATTATTGAAAAACTTCAGAATAGGCTAAAAACTGAAGACAATTTTACAGGAGTCGATTCTGGTAGTTTGGATATTGATTCTACCTGTGTAAAAGCCTATTTTCCAAAAGATCGTAGGATTAATGAAGAATTGGAGTGGCATTTAAACAGAGTACAGGATGTATTTAATATAAAGTACAGGATTTACTATAATGAAGTCCAGGATGAAAATTGGGAGCAAACATGGAAAGAGCATTATCATATGTTTAAGGTAGGAAAACGGATAGTAGTAAAGCCTGCCTGGCAGGATTACCAGGCAGAAGCGGGGGAAGTAATCATTAGTATTAATCCCGGTATGGCCTTTGGGACTGGAATACATGCTTCTACTCGCTTTTGTTTGTATTTTATAGATAAATATTTAAAAGGTAATGAAACCGTAGTTGATGCTGGTTGTGGTTCAGGAATACTATCCATTGCTGCAGGTAAATTAGGAGCCTCAAGAGTATTTGCGGTTGATAATGATGAAATTGCGGTTAAAGTTGCTAAAGAGAATATCTTTTTAAATAACCTCCAGGACAAAATTATGGTAGAAAAAAATGACATAATAAGAGATATCGGCAATTTTGAAGTAGATATTATTCTTGCAAATATTACCGCCCAGGTTTTAGGCGAATTTATCCCTCAAGCGGCCCCAGTATTACCTGAAGGAGGTTATTTTTTTGGTTCAGGTATTATAGAGACCCAGTGGGAGGAGGTAAAAAGCAGGTTTATAGAATATGGGTTTATTATAGAAGAAGTATTACAAGATGCTGAATGGATCGGAGCTGCAGCCAGAAAAAATTTAATCTGCAAGTGAGATATCTGTGTGTGGGCTAGAAGTTTTTTGCTTCTACATTTATACTTAGTATTACACTATTGTTTTCAAAGGAGGGTGTTTTTTGCACCGCTTTTTTATTTATCCAGATAATATACGAGGTAATCAAGTTATTATTGATGATAAACAGGCCAGGCATGTTGAGAAGGTTTTGCGACTTAAACCCGGAGATTATATTCAGGGATTTGATGGAACCGGCCGTGAATATATCCTGAAATTAAATGGCAATATAAACCGGGGCTTATCTGCAGACATACAAGATATTATTGATAATAACAATGAGCCGTTACTTAGACTGCACCTGGCTCAGGGGTTAGCAAAAGGCGATAAAATGAATACAATAGTTCAAAAAGCTGTCGAAATCGGGGTAAATACCATTCATCCTTTTATAAGTGAACATACTGTTGTACAGCTTGAACAGTTCAAAGCTGAGAGAAAACTTGAAAAGTGGAGAACAGTAGCGACCGAGGCTTGTAAACAATGCGGCAGAAGTATCATTCCTGAAATACAGCCGATAAAGAGTTTTGCAAGACTTCTGTTTGAAAGTGAAAATAAATTGGCTATAATGTTATATGAAAAAGAAGAACAATTAAGATTAAGGGATATTCTAAAGAAAAATATAAAAAAGGATAAAAACCGGGCAGTGTTTATTCTAGTTGGACCAGAAGGTGGATTTTCTCTATGCGAAGTTGCAGCTGCTCGTAAAAAGGATATTAATGTTGCCGGACTAGGCCCAAGAATTCTAAGAACTGAAACCGCAGGAATAGCAGCATCGAGTATTATTATGTATGAATATGGTGATTTAGGTTAAATAGGGAAGGTTTATTATTATGAAAACGGTAGCATTTCATACCCTTGGTTGTAAAGTCAACCAGGTGGAAACAGAAGAGATGAAGGAAGATTTTGTTAACCGGGGTTTTAATATTGTTGGTTTTAATAGTAAAGCAGATATTTATATTATTAATACCTGTACAGTTACTCATGTTAGTGATCGGAAATCTAAAGCAATGATAAGAAGGGCGATAAGAAGAAATCCACTGGCAGTAGTGGCTGCTGTAGGGTGTATGGCACAAACTGATTCCAGGCAGTTAGCTGAAATAAAGGGAATTAGTCTTATTGTAGGGAACAGCGATAAGGAGAACATTGTAGACATTATCGAAAACCTTACAATGGAAGAAAAAAATAGAACAACAATTGTATCTAATCCTATTCGAGCTGAAGATAAGCCCAAAACTGTAACCTACACCTGCAAACACCAACGAACACGTGCATTCATTAAAATACAAGATGGGTGCCAGAATTTTTGTTCGTATTGTATAATTCCTTATACCCGGGGCCCTGTCAGAAGTAAGCTGCCGGCAAGTGTTGTAGATGAAATACGACAGCTGTTGGTTATTGGCTACCGGGAAGTGGTTCTGACAGGTATTCATACCGGTCTTTATGGTAGTGATCTTGATGGATGGGACCTGACCAGACTCTTAAGATTCATTATGGAAGAAGTGAAAGGCGATTATAGAATAAGATTAAGTTCAATAGAGCCTCTGGAAATGAATGAACAATTAATTAAAATAATTGCTGAAGAACCAAGATTATGTCATCATTTTCACATTCCCCTGCAAAGTGGCAGTAATAAAATTTTAAAAGCAATGTACCGCCGTTATACCAGGGAATTTTACCGGGAGTTGATCAATCATATAGCCATTAGCGTGCCTGATGCGGCATTTACAACTGATATTATGGTAGGGTTTCCAGGGGAAAATGAGGAAGATTTTAGCGATACTTATACACTTATAGCTGGTTTACCATTAATGGATTTGCATGTTTTTAAATATTCACCAAGACCTGGAACTAAAGCATCCGCCATGCCTTTACAGGTGGAAGAAATAACTAAAAGGGATAGAAGTGAAAAGCTTTTGGAATTAGCCAGGAACAAATACTGCACTTTTATACGACGATTTTTAAATACCGATATGGAAGTCTTAGTAGAAAGGGAGTTGTATAATGATCAATATATAGGTTTGAGTGATAACTACATAAATGTAGAGTTTTCATCAAATAATGATCTACGAGGTAATTTTGCCACGATTAAAATTTCCAGTATGGATAGTGGTGTTCTTAAAGGAGAGTTATTGCCTATTTAGAATAACTTTGAGTTAACAACATTCAATTAAATTGGTATTATAAGAATATAGTGAACAGGAAACAAGTTGGGATTGGAATTAGGATCAAAATTAGTTTTGTTCAGATAATTATTTAAGAAAATAATTATACTTTTTCCTCTACGGCTGCAAGGTCTTTAATGAAAAAATAGTTATTAAGCAAATTCCTCACTTATGAAAGGAGGTGAAAAGGTGATTAAACATGATTGCCTCTTTTGCAAAATAGCAGCAAAAGAAATACAGTCTAAAATTGTTTATGAAGATGAAAGAATTATTGCTGTGGAAGATATAAACCCGGAAGCCCCGGTTCATATTTTATTAATACCCAAAGAACATATAGGATCTTTAAACGATGTTACAGATAATGATAAAGATCTTTTAGGACATATCCAGCTTGTATCAGCAAATATTGCAAGGGATTTGAAGATTTCTGATAAAGGCTATCGTCTGATCAACAACTGCGGGCCGTGGGGGGGGCAAGATATTTTACATATACATTACCATTTACTTGGTGGAAGAGAATTAGGTTGGCCACCAGGCTAATATTGACTCCAGCCCCTGAATAATAGTAAAATATAATGGTATTTATTCAGCCTGATCGAATGAGGGGAGGGAAACAATGAGCGAAGTAAAAGTAGGAAAAAATGAATCCCTGGATAGTGCTCTAAAGAGATTTAAGCGGTCTTGTCAGCGTTCAGGGGTAATGCAAGATATAAGAAAACATGAACATTACGAGAAACCTAGTGTAAGGAAAAAGAAAAAATCTGAAGCTGCCCGCAAGAAGAAGAAATTTTAATGTAAATTTAAAATTGATTTTTCCTATATAGATCTGCCAGTACGGCCAATAGCTAAAACAGATTTAAGAAAAGCATTTCAATCAGTATATTAATATAGTTAAAGCGGGGAAGCAGTAAAAGATGTCGTCTTTAACTATTAAAGAAGCTGAAAAACCTGAAACCTGCTAATCAGTTGTCAAAGAAAACTAATTCTTTAGGGTTCCTCCCCAAACAGCTGATTGCAAAAAAGCAGGAAGTAATAAAATCTTTTGAAGAAAAATAAAGGAACCGGGTTGAAAAATTAAAGTATTAGGCAGATTAACAAAAATTAATGCCGGATTAGAAGATTTAAAAAGTCGGGCAGAAGAAACCCAACTTGTTTAAGCAGATACTAAAATAGAGCAAAAAGCCTGACAGATATATTAATTGTCAGGCTTTTACTTTATTTATGGAGGGAAAATTTCTCATGAGTATGATGAACAAAGGGAACAGGAATAAGAAACAAAAAAG
>CAYZYO010000059.1:0-15164 GCA_964482585.1 uncultured Syntrophomonadaceae bacterium
TTTCATGAAAAGTCCTCAAGATTATTAGTTCAAGTGTTAGATTCCACTACAAAAACTCTAATCCTTGTATAGACGGGACTTTAGATCCATAGTCTAATAATAGCGGTATTGGTCAATCTGAAGTCTCCCAACTAACCAGCTATGAATAATGTATAAAGACTATTATTCGTGGAATCAAATTTGTATTTCTATTAAAACTATTCTACATTATATAGTGGAAAATATCTTTAATTATCTGTTAAAAAAGTTATTAAACAAATGCATAATAGCTGTTTAAAATATTATAAATCCTTGCCTTGCCATCCATAGAGAGACTTTACTCTCCGGTTGGAGTCTCATCCTAAAGGCAAAGTGATGAGATGGTGGATTTTTGAATTATGTAAAATTATTAAAACACTTCATTGTCCTAACATGTGGAAAAGTTTATAAAGTCTTTATATAATGTGATATTATTTTGACATACACTTTAATTTTAAAATTAACTAAGAGAGGGGTGGCTAAAATGACTCATACTCTACCAGATTTACCATATGCTTACTATGCTTTAGAACCTTTTTATGATGAAGAAACAGTTAGATTACATCATGATATGCACCATAAAGCTTATGTTGATGGCCTAAATAATGCAGAAAGAAAACTGGCCGAAGCATTGGCAAAAGATGATTTTGCGATGATTAAAAATATTGAACGTGAAATAGCCTTTCACGGCTCAGGGCACATTTTGCATTCCATGTTTTGGAATAATATGCATCCGAATGCTGGAGGGCCTGCAAATGGACAAGTAGCTTCATTAATAAAACGTGATTTTAGCTCATTTGAAAGCTTTAAAAAACTGTTCACGGCTTCGGCTGTTGCCGTAGAAGGATCTGGATGGGCAGTATTAGCCTGGAATCCCATTTTTGAAAAACTTGTTATACTACAGATTGAAAAACACCAAAATTTAACTCAGTGGGGTGTGGTTCCTTTATTAATTGTTGATGTGTGGGAACACGCCTATTACCTAAAGTTTAAAAACAAGCGTAATGCCTGGATTGACGCCTGGTGGAATCTGGTTAACTGGGATGATGTTAATCATCGTTTATCATTAATTAAAAAATAAAAAAATATACCGGGTTGTTGCATTACCCGGTATATTTTTATCTGATCTTATTATTTTACTATACTAATCACGAATACTCTCTGTTATTTTATTGCCTAAAATATAAAATTCGGTATGAGTTGCACCTGGAAACTTATCTTCAGGCATAAAATTTCCTTTAATAGAAAATGAATAACCCATGCCAGTATATATTCCCGAACCACCGTCATCATATCCATCTCTACATATTGCAAAAAATGGTTTTTCAAATCCATGTATTGTTCTCCAATAGTCAACAACCATCATACTAAAACAAAGAACAAATAGAAAACCTGTTGCTAATATAAATAATTTTAGTTTCTTTTTAGATCTCATGATCGGTCTCCAAGCTTTAACAAAGTAATACTTGATATTTGAGAATTTCATTCAAAAAGCCACATATTATCATACGCAACGGCTAAGATCTTGAGATTCTTTGGTTTAGCTCAGGATGACAAGTAAACACCTGGCTATTTTTTCTTTAACCTGAAAATATAAATAGTATTACACTATTTTAGTTAGTAATTCCTTTAATTGCTGGGTGCCTATTTCCTCGAGGTCATAACGGACCCTAACAGCGGGTTTATCAATACTCATTACTCGACGCAGGTCAATGGGAGTTCCGATAACCACCACATCAGCCGGTGAGCTATTAATAGTTTGCTCTAATTCTTGAATTTGAATTTTACCGTAACCCATAGCCGGAAGCAGTTTGGAAAGGTGATTATATTTATCAAAGGTCTTTTTAATGCTGCCTACAGCATACTGACGGGGATCAATTAATTCGCTGGCACCAAGTTTTTCAGCAGCTATTACCCCGGCACCATATGCCATTTCCCCATGTGTAAGGGTAGGTCCATCTTCGACAACCAGAACCTTTTTACCTTTAATTAATTCGGGTTGGTCGACACTAATAGGTGAATTAGCAAGGATAACTGTAGCTTTAGGATTATTCTTTTCTATTGCATCCTTAACTTCCTCTACTTTGGCAGGGTCAGCAGAATCAATTTTATTAATAATAATTATATCTGCCATTCGTAAATTAGTTTCACCTGGATGGTAGCTGCTTTCATGTCCCGCACGGTGAGGATCAACGATGGCTATGTGCAGATCTGACACATAGAAAGGTATATCATTATTTCCTCCATCCCAGAGGATTACATCAGCTTCTTCTTCAGCCTGCCGCAGTATAACTTCATAATCAATACCAGCATAGACGATTATCCCGTTATCTATATGCGGCTCAAACTCCTCTCTTTCCTCTATGGTACATTGAAATCTGTCTAAATCCTCATAAGTAACAAAACGCATACAAACCTGTTCTTCTAGATTGCCATAAGGCATCGGATGCCTTATTACGACGACCTTTTTGCCAGCTTCAGTAAGTTTTTGGGCAACATAGCGAGTAGTTTGGCTTTTACCGCTGCCGGTTCTAACTGCTGTTACTGCTACTACTGGACGTTTGGACTTTAACAAAGTAGTTTTAGGTCCCATTAAACGAAAATCGGCTCCACATGCCATAACTAGAGAAGCCTGGTGCATTACGTATTCATGGCGAACATCACTATAGGCGAAAACCACCTGATCCACATTATGCTTTTTTATTAACTCTGCTAATTCTTCTTCTGCATATATGGGAATACCTTCTGGATATCTGCTTCCTGCCAGTGAAGGAGGATATAGCCTACCCTCTATATCTGGAATCTGAGCAGCTGTAAAAGCCACTACCTGATAAGCCGGGTTGTCCCGGAAATAGGTATTGAAATTGTGAAAATCTCGGCCTGCTGCACCCATAATAATTATACGATCCTCTTTCATTAAAATCACCTCTTGCATTATTATAGTAGTCTGATTACTGGCCTACCCTGACTAACAAAGGGAAAGACCTTAATCAGGAACTGCTCTTAATATTTGTCTATACTATCTATAGTATCCCAGGAAAAAACCTGAATATCCTGCCGCAGCTGCCATCCCTGGCGGTGGTAAAAGTCAACTGCAACCTTATTATTATTGAAAACAAATAAATGAATTTTTTGAACTCCTAACTTCCTTAATTCAAAAACTACATTATTAAGTAAAAGTTTACCCAATCCCCTACCCCGGTAATCAGGATGAACTGCCAGGTGGTATATATATCCCCGGCGGCCATCAAATCCACCTAAAATGGTACCTAATAACACTTTTTCAGTTCTTAGCACCAAGCAGGTCGAAGGATTTCTATTAATAAAGATCTCAAGCAATTCCTCTTCATCACTGTTTCCTATACCTAAACCGGGGATTGTTTTCCATAATTTCAACATTGATCCTATGTCTGTTAGTTCTGCTTTTTCTATTTGCAAGCTAAAGGTCATTAATTATCTCCTCCCCCAAAAAGGCAGTATTTATTATTCGTTCTAGCTGCAGATTTGTGATTTATCAAATTGACCAGTGATATTTGATTTGATGAAAAATTACTGTCTTATTATAACTCATCATAAAAAACAATTAAAATAATAAATTTAAGTTTTTATGCTGGAACCTACTACAAGGCACAACCATAAATGAAAAATGTTATCTGTGACTGCATAAAATGTTGTCATTAGCAATCTTCTTTGTCATTTTCCCTCCAACAGTTAAACTTGGAGAAGTTTTAAATCAGATCAAGCACAGGTAAAGGCGGGAATTATCAGCCATATTCACAAATGCTTACTTCATAAACAAATGTTTTAATGGTTAAGAAATCTATATTTCATATTTGATACTAGTCCAACAAACTTATCAAAAAAATTTTTTTTGATGTCAATGTAACTTGACATCTTCTATAACTATTAATATAATTATTGTAAAGCTAGCTTTACAATAATTAAGATTGTGAGGGGAGGCTAATGAAAAACCGCCTTACAGAACTTCGTAAAAAAAATAAGATGACTCAGGAAGATCTAGCTGTTAAAGCAGAGGTTTCAAGACAAACAATAATATCGCTGGAAAAGGGAAAATATAATCCTTCCCTGGACTTAGCCTTTCGTCTAGCAAATATTTTTAAGCTTACAATTGAGGAGGTATTTATTTATGGGGAGGGAAGGAATAATGTTGAAAAATAGTAGAATAGCTTTTTATGTTACCATTATACTGCTGTTGTTTTTAGGCGGGTACCAAGTTGCTAAAGGGGATGTGGGGCTCGGCATAGGATTAATTGCTGGAGCAATTGGAGTATTTTCAGTGAAAATGATTCAATTTAAAAGAGTGGCTGCACTAGAATCCCAGGGAAAAGTAGTCTATGATGAACGTTCAATTTACTTGACTTCTAAGGCGTCCCTGGCAGCCATACGAATATATGTTCTTATGCTGGCGGTACTGGTTCTTGCAGGCAGTATCTTTTTCCCGGCAGACTGGGTAGTTAACCCCTGGGACTTAATAGGAGTTTTGCTGGCAATATTGGTGTTTCTCTGGATTGGGTTTTACTATTATTATAACCGGGAGGAATAGTTTTACAGCCTGTTGCCAGGCACCAATACAACTACTGCGCTTATCTAGAGAAGTGTCCCCTATTAAGCCTCAGGAACACTTCTCTTATTTAAGCTGCTTTATTGCTAACAGGCGGCATTTTAGGGTTAAATTAGAAAGCAAGCTGGCTGCAGTTGAATTGTAATTACAGAACCCGGTCAGGAGTTCCCGGAATTATTAAACTAGTATGTATTCTGGATTAAGCAATTAAAGGCCTGTATGGTTTGGGTACTTAATGTGTAAGCATCATTATACTCGTATTCTATGAGTGCCGCCCTGGCATATTCTGATGCCCAACCAATAAAATATCCCTGCATGGGCTTATACCCTTGCAGTGCCTGCTTTTCTTCTCCAAGGTTTAAACTGTTTACAAAAAAGGATTTCAGTTCTGAGTCGCTGCTATAACAACAGTCTAGCCAACCGTGGAAATCCAAAATAATGTCCGGGTTTTCTTTTAATACGATATCTCTTAGTACTTGTGCTTCTGGTGTAGTAAACGGTGTGTCACCGGTTTTGTTGCATCTGGTATAGATTTTATCCCAGTTATAGTCAAAATCTCTATTAATATCTATACCTTGGGCGTTACACCTGCCAAACCCGTTATTGCTGAGGCTGGCATTTATTCCATCTGGATTTACACATGGAATAATGATCAACCTGGTGGATTTTAACAACTCGGGCTGTTCAGAGTAATATTTAATTACCTGTTCGGCTATATGGGTTAATATGATTCCATCCCCGTAATATTGGTCCTCAAAACCGTGTATGGCAAAGGTCGCCAGTATAGTTTGGTTATGGCTAGGTGGTGTTAAATAAACCGCTTCTATTGGCCGGTTCTGATAACTGTTTCCTATAATCTGACGGTAAATCACGGGATTGCTATAATTGCGGCAGTTTATATTGATATGATTAATACCTACACACTCTTGATTAATAAATACTATTGCTGAAGTCGGTAGAGGCTGAATAATAAATACTAATAACCAGAAAATGATTTTGATTTTTTTCACTTTTTCACATCCTTTTTCGGCCAATACCTTACACATACCTTTAACCGCCTGCTCTAAGCCTTTACGCGTGATCAGCTTAAGCCCATTTTAAATCCCCCATAATCAGAAATCCCAAGCTGCTTTTGGGACTGTTCCTATTCCACAATTTTTCGCTGCAGCGTATGTAGTTTTTTTAGCGGTTCTTCCTTTTTAACCCTGATCCTACCTTCATCTAATGTCCTCCTATACTATTATCGGATTATGTGTGCAGTTTTTTAAACTAAACTAAATAAATACATATATGGTGGTTTTCCTGCACACGGTTTTATTCGATAGTATTTAGGAAATAGGAATACAATCGATAAAATTGAGTTATTTATTTGATGGGTATTGATGGGTAAAAAGGCAAATAAATGTTTATCTTGAGATGTATAACGTTCGAGTAGAAGTGTCTAGGGTAATGACATAATAATTATTCAGTCTATGCTGAATTTGCTTTCCCCTACTAACCAACAATGATAAACACTACTTTTCTTAGTGGGATCATATATAAAAATCGTCTAAAAAAGACCTGTACGGCCATAGTTTTGGCCTTACAGGTTTATATTTTTATTATTATCGGCACAGGGTGTCCATAGTTAAAAAACCCTGTTCTTAACTATTCTTACTGAGAGTTTTGCATAATTCAAAAATTTACCATAATACTCAGATAGTCAAGCCGGAGACTTAAGTCTCCTTTGCGGATGTAAGGGTTCTAATGATAAACTATTATAAAAAATCCTCCTTACTTATAAGTCAAAGACATACTTTAAACTGACTATTTATTAATCTTTTCATTGAGGGCTTTAACCATAGCATTGACGTCAATACCATGGGCATTTGCACCCTGCTCCAGGGTCTCAAAAAGTGCGCCACTGCATCCCAGGCATCCCATATTAAATTGCCCGAAAACATTTAGAGTCTCAGGGTATTTTTCTACAATATCTTTAATTATCATATCTTTGGTTATCACTAGTCTTCCCTCCAAATAATTAATTAGTATTTCAAGTTAGTATTTGTACATTTTTAGTTTTTATCACCCTCTTGTCTTCGTTTAGAGTTAAAAAATGGTTTGGCAGGTATAAGATTTATACTTCTTCCCGACCACACCTTAATTATTATATAACTTAGCAGAAAAAACGCAAGTTAGCCCAGCAAAAACTCCTGAACCTTGCCCGGGGATTAATGGCATAGTTACAATTACTAATAGCAATCCGATTATGGCGATCCGCGAAGAATATCTATAGTATTTGCCATACTTATAATAAAAATCACAGGGAAAGACATAGCTAAACCATGGATACTTTGCCCGGGCAATATTTAAATAATCGCTGGTAGTAACTTGATTATTTACATAAAAGTGATGCCAATTCTCAATTTCAACCTGTTTTATTTTTATAAAACCTGAATTCTAAACTTGATGTAGCATTTTTTATGATCTCGACATCTAGATTACCTGCTGATAAGTCTATAAAACAATCGATTTTGGATTTGGCCTGGGTATAATTAGGTGAGGTATAGCCGTTGTCAGTCTTAATCCAGCCTAGTTCTTCAAGGTTATTGGAGCTTAATGCTCCATTCAGGTTGATTCGAGCTCCGGTAAAGCTTACTCAAATTATTACCTCCTCTAACAAACAGGGACCCGGTTAGAAGGTTTGTACTGTAAAAAGGATTTTACATGCTGTTTGCCCCATTCATATAATTAGTATCTCTATTACCAAATGTATTATTATTCAATAATCAATGTCAACTTTTTTATAAGGGCATTACGTAGATAAACGCTTGCAATCACCTTACTTAGATAAGTTAGTGCCAGGCAGCAATCGGATAGAACCGTAGAGGCGACTTCAGTCGCCGCCCCCTGATAGCCTTAATTCCGGCTGGTCGGCGACTGAAGTCGCCTCTACGGTATATGATACTTTCCCTTGGTTCTTTTTATAGCTTGGTAATCCGGGTAATTACCGATTGCCCATGTGTATTAATCTGGTAGTTAAATTTAATTTGGTCACCGGTTTTCAAACCGATCTCATCAAATTGAGATTTAAGCTCATCATTCAATCGAAAGGCCCTTGGGGCTATGGCATCGGGAACCCCGTTAATGAAGCCGTTAACCGGCTGGGTGGTACTAAAATAGTATCCCTGCCAGTAATAGCAATTGAATTCTCCTCTCTAGATTCTTAGTAAACAGAAAAAGGAAAATATTTATATTAGAATTCATAGGTATGATAACTTATAACTCGAAATACAGCAATGTAAAGAAAAGGTGATCTTCAACTTCGCAGATAATTACCATATTTTTACTGGTTTTTATTGATAGTTTCCCTCCTAATTCAGTTTAGATTGAGAAATGCTTTTTATCATCAAAACGTATTCTACCAGCTTTTTATTTCGTTTAGAATACTTTTTAGATTTTGGGGTAAGTTATTTAAAATAAATACTTGGAGGTATGAAAATGAAACACCTGCAGGCAATCCTTTATAAGTTCCTTATTATAGCAGTTTCATTAGGAATTGTGTTAAGTATCCTGACAGATTTAAGCTTCGGACAAATTCTCTTAATAAGTGCTACAGTTACAATTATAGCTTATATTATTGGTGATATAGGAATATTGCCCATGTCCAACAACACTATTGCTACTCTTGTAGATTTTGCCTTGGCATGGTTAATTATCTATGCGTTTAATTACTATTACCGGATAGCCGAAATATCAATTAGTGATGCTTTTTGGGGGGCAGCAGTAATCGCAGTAGGTGAATGGTTGTTCCACAAATATGTTTCCTCAAGTGTTATCACCGACAAAGAAGAAGTATAGTATAATCAACGTGCCCGGGATATTTATGTTAAACATACTAATTCAGAAATGATCACTCAATTTACTTGAAGAAGAACAAGAATTCTCACCTGTCTGGCTATAAATACTGCGCAGGGACATCATTAATATTTAAACCACGGATATTTTTTCCGGGCAACATCTAAGTACTCGGTGGTAGTAACCTGGTTATTGGCGTAAAGCTGATGCCAATTATGAGGTACTGGTATGTCGTTATAGAATTTTGTTCTCCAGGCTTCCAGCACATGTCGTTCAAATTTCATAAAATCTGCAGCACAGATTACTTCATTTACCGATAATGTTGAAAGTTTGGAAAGCCAACTCAATCCTTTTTCACACCGGAGTAAATGGTGATCGAGGATTAGAGTCTTTACTTCATTTGACAGCTTGAAGGTATTATTCCAGGCTTTTTCCATTTTATTCTTCATATAGTCTTCTAAATAAATCGGCGGACCGCTGGCTAAGACTATATCAGGTTTGTGTTCTATAATTTTATCTACTGCAATTTCATCTAGAAATTGAATATCTGAAGCATGTAAAAAAACAGTTTTACCATCGGTAATCTTTGTCATGGTAACAGTTCCCTGGTGGGTATTAGCTTCACCATGGGCTACAGGTTCTAAAAAAAATAAAAAACTATCTATCTGCCCTTTAGCTTTGTTAATGCTTTTGTTCAAACCTAAAATAATTCCAGCTTCTCGTTGTCTCATTTTAGTGTTTGATTCATTAGCCCATATTTTACAGTCGGGTGATATTTTTTTTATTTGGTTTACCGAAAGCTGGAATGGATTAGCATTATATAAGGGGATATGATCGCCATGAAAATGACTTATTACGATATCTGTAGAGTCCTCTAATGCTTCTAATATTCTTTCTCTAATAATACATCCTACACCAATTTGTACAGGATGAGGCATAAGGCCATTTCTCAAGTACCCTAAAGCCAGCCCGGGATCAATAAATATTTTTCGGTTTTCAACTTCAACCACACAACTGAGTCCTCTTACTCCTAAAGATTCAGTTCCTATTATTCTAATTTTCATTAAAAGTAAATCTCCCGATGTTTTAAAAAAATAATCCTTCTGGTTAAGCAGGGCTGTTCCTTTTTTTATAGTACTTAAGCTAATAATAAACGCTACTCCTATACTGTTGTCTAGCCTGTCTGCCCATATCAATCCTATACTTATATCTTGTGTTTCAAAATGCTCCATTTCCCGAGTTCCTGGTCTTCATTACAAAAAGAATGTCCAGGTGTAATACAGTGTAACAGACTTATATAAAAAGTTCTGGTTCCTTTCTGCTCTGATTAGAAACTTCTAAAAAGGTTTTATGCCTTATAAAATCTAAGTCATCAATATATTTTGCCTGGGTTGGGCATTTTTTAATACATGCACAACATTTAATACAAATACCATTAATTTTAGACACATCATCAAAATCGATAGATCCCATAGGACAGACCTCTACACAGAGTTTGCAGTCAATGCAATCAGAATTATTTGTTTTTGGAGCAATCTTTCTAAAATCGTAATCAGGTTCTCCCTTTTCATTTTTGGGGATAAAATACTTCATATAAGGTCTATTTCCCTTTACAGCCAGGCTGCAAAATGCATCCTGGTTTATTAATTTAGAATATATTTGGTTAGCAAAATTCTCCGCTATAATCATATCTTTTTCATCCGGTCTGTTTGCACCAAGCGTTTTAGAAAATGAGTGCTCACCTATAAATGCACCCGCTGCAATCACAGTAAAATTATGTAATTCAAGGATATCTTTTAATTCCAATAATGCATCATCATAATGCCGGTTCCCATAAACAACTACAGCTACAGCTAATGCCCCATCACTGGTTATGGAATTGAGGTACTTTAGTAGAATATTAGGTACTCTCCCTGCATAAACTGGTACTCCTATAATGACAACATCTTCTTTCATAAAAGCTGCCGGTTCTTTTTTTCTGGCTTCTGGCAATGTAAAATCAATATGCTTTATTGTTGGTTTTCTACTACTGTTGTTGGAAATTTTGCTGGCTATTTCAGTTACTATTTTTTTAGTTGTATCTGTCGCACTGAAATACATGGCATTAATTGTTTTATTCAATAAATAAGCCCTCCTAGTTAGTATAATTGTTACAATAGCTAGTTAAACTTTATTATACAATAATCAAAAGTGTTGTTTGCTTATTAATAAAAAATAATTCTTAACACGCGTTACACCGGGATGTTCTTTTTGTAACAGTACCAATATTCTAGGTTAAAAAGCTATTTGTACATGACCGGGTTTTTCAATCAGGGCTTGATTACCAGGATGATAACAAATATCGATAATTGGGTAAGTTTATTATTGAGTAACAAGTCTGGATGAAAATTAAGTAATTTTGAATAATAAATATACTTTAAGCCAAATTAATAATAAAAACAGGAGGAATTATTTTGGAATTAGATAAAAATGAGCAACGCATTTTTGCTTACTTTCCATCTAGTACCAGAGCTGAGAAGGCTATAGCAGAGTTAAAGCAGGCCAATATAGTTCCTGAAAAAGGGTATGTACAGATCGACAGGGTATCTCAATATACGGTTGCTAATGACAGCGAGTATAATAATCCTATTAATGCAGCTATCTTAAATGGATTAACACCTTATTCCAACAATAGCGGGTTAGATAAACTGGCAAACCCTCTATTGGTAGCCAAAGATTCCGAAAGCGGAAGAGGTGCTTATGATGATAATTTTTCGGGTAAGTCTTTTATGGTTACGCTGGTAACTAATAAAGAAAACGTGGACAAAGCCGTAGAAATATTGAACGGTGATGCAACAGAATAATTTTAAAATGGGGCCCAGCAATTTTTTGCTGGGTTCCATTTTCCAAGTTCCTTATTGTCTGTTGCAAAAGAACGTCCTGGTGTAACAATCTTTTAGTTGCCAATAATCTTTACCAAAACCCTTTTTGATCTTTTTCCATCAAACTCCCCGTAGAATATCTGTTCCCAGGGTCCAAAATCTAACTCTCCATTTGTTATTGCTACAACAACTTCCCTTCCCATGACTGATCTCTTTAAATGCGCATCTGCATTATCTTCAAATGTATTATGATCATATTGACTATATGGTTTTTCCGGAGCCAGCTTTTCTAAGAAACGTTCAAAATCGCGATGCAATCCAGGTTCATCATCATTAATGAAAACACTAGATGTAATATGCATAGCATTACACAATAAAATTCCCTCTTTTACCCCGCTTTCACTTAAACACTCTTCAATTTCCGGAGTAATATTTATATAGGCCCTTCTGGTTTTGGTGTTAAACCATAGTTCTTTCCTATAGGATTTCAAAATTACAGCCTCCTTTAATTTTAATACCCTTAAGGTTGGTTAATACGAAATAAACGTTTAATGCAGTCACCTTACTTAGATTTGCCACGCACTAGCGTTTTGGTAAGCAGCAACCGTAGAGGCGACTTCAGTCGCCGCCCTGACACGCTGAATTCCGATTGCCGGAGACTTAAGCCGGTATGTGTTAATCCGTGGTTAATCACCTACTTTATTTTCATCAGTGATGGTGTCACCTGGGCATGGTTATTTAATAAGGATTATATCATTTATACCTCCTGTACTAGGAAGCTGCTCCTCTCCTTTTGGCCACTCTTGCCCGTTGGTGTTTATCCAGAATCATTTTCCTAAGGCGCAGGGACTCAGGGGTAACCTCCAGCAGCTCATCATTATTAATAAATTCCAGGCATTTTTCCAGGGTCATGATTACCGGCGGAGTTAGACGCAGGGCATCGTCGGCTCCTGAAGCCCGGGTATTGGTAAGGTGTTTCTTTTTGCAAACATTTACGGCAATATCTACACTGCGTGAATTTTCGCCGACAATCATACCAGCGTAAACCTCTACCCCGGCACCAATAAATAAATTACCCCTTTCCTGGGCATTGTATAAACCGTAAGTCACGCTAAAACCATCTTCAAAGGCTACCAGCGAACCCCGGGTACGGGTATTGATTTCCCCTTTAAAGGGTTGATAACACTCAAAAGTATAATTCATTATCCCATTACCCCTGGTTTCAGTTAAGAATTCAGACCTGTACCCTATCAATCCCCGTGCAGGTATCAAGAATTCCAGTTTTACGGTGTCCCCAACACCATTGTCCATGCTTATTAATTCACCTTTACGTTTTCCAATCCCTTCGATAACCGTACCCACAAACTCATTTGGGACCTCAATAAATAATCTTTCTATGGGTTCGTTAATGGCTCCATCAATCATTTTTAGGATTACCTCTGGACGGGTTACAGCAAATTCATAACCCTCCCGGCGCATGGTTTCAATTAATATTGAAAGATGGAGTTCTCCCCTGCCTGAAATCTTAAAACATTCAGGAGACAGTTCTTCAACTCGCAAAGAGACATTGGAAAGCAGTTCACGTTCAAGGCGGCTTTTTAGATGCCGGCTGGTTACATATGCTCCTTCTCTGCCTGCCATCGGACTATCATTAACAATAAAGTTCATAGAAATAGTTGGCTCGTCAATGTTTACAAATGGAACCGGTTCCACCAGGTC
Source organism: uncultured Syntrophomonadaceae bacterium (assembly GCA_964482585.1). GTDB lineage: Bacteria > Bacillota > Syntrophomonadia > Syntrophomonadales > Syntrophomonadaceae > CAYZYO01. Next base: position 13,018 of record CAYZYO010000059.1, read on the forward strand.
CAGAGAACAAATGGTATCTCCAATATTTATATCTTCAATTCCTGATACAGCTATTATCTCCCCGGCAGCAGCACTCTGTGCTTCTTCTTTTTTAAGGCCTTCATAAGTATAGAGGGTATTTATCTTAACCCGCGTTTTTTTGCCATTTGGATTACAAAGAATTATTTCCTGCCCTTTAGAAATAATGCCCCGGCTTATTTTGCCCACACCTATTCTACCGACATAATTATCATAATCTACAGACGAAATAACTAACTGCAAAGGCCCTTCCGGGTCGCCCTCTGGAGCCGGTATTTTTTCAATTATCATATTTAATAAGGGCACCATGTCTCTACAAACATCATCAAGGTCGGTTTTGGCATAACCTTCTTTGGCTGAAGTATATACAACCGGAAAATCTAGCTGTTCTTCATCTGCCTGAAGATCGATAAATAAATCCAGTACTTTATCTAAACCCTCTTCAATTCTTACCCCGGGTCGGTCAACTTTATTTATCACCACAATAGGTTTCAAACCTGCTGCCAGGGCTTTATTTAATACAAAGCGGGTCTGGGGCATAGGGCCTTCAAAGGCATCTACCAGCAAAAGAACGCCATCTACCATCTTAACTATGCGTTCCACCTCCCCGCCAAAATCAGCATGGCCAGGTGTATCTACAATATTTATCCTGGTATCTGCATAAACAATGCTTGTGTTTTTGGATAATATAGTTATTCCCCGTTCTCGTTCTAAATCATTGCTGTCCATAATACGTTCAGGTAAAATCTTATTATTATGAAAAAAACCACATTGTTTTAATAATTTATCAACCAGGGTTGTTTTGCCATGATCAACATGAGCAATAATTGCAATATTCCTAAGAAATTTTTCTTTCATTACTACGTAATCCTTTCTCATTCAGCGGATAAAATTCAAATATCAAAAACCAGTTCATTTAAAACAGTGTTAACATTATAACAAGGTCTCACTTTATTTACAATCAACCGGGTTTAAAGCTATATGTTGTATTTTGCCGGTATGGAAGAATTGTTATATTATCGGCACCGGGGATCAACCTTTCTTCCACACATTATAATCAAATCTACGGTTATTTTAGGTAATCCTATATTAAGAAGCTTTTGTATTTTTTCACCCGGGGCTCTCCAGGATAAGGGAGTCATTTTTATGAAGTTTCCCAGATTTTCCTGTTCTAATTCTACCGTGTATGATAATTGTTGCTGAGCAATTAAACTAAAGTTTTCTTTAAAGTGTTCTACTATCTTTTTATTGGAATATATTTGTCTAGCGGTTTTGTTGTAAAATGCATCTCTTAATTCCTTAAGATAATTCCTTCCAGGAATAACTTTTATAAGTATTCCAGCATCGACAAGAATTCTGTTGAATTCAAAATAATTCGCTGGTGATAGAATATTGAGAATTATATCAAACTTCCTATTGTTAAAAGGACTTTTTGCTAAATCTCCAACACACCAGATATTATCAGGATAATTTTTGGAAGCAATTTGTATTCCCGCTTTAGAAATATCAATTCCGACACCTTGATAGTGTATCCCGGTCTTGCAGTTCAACTGGTTTATAATGTGGTTTAGATTAGAGCCTTCACCACATCCAGCATCCAGTATTCTTCTTTTACCGACACCAGAGTTGTTTATCTCCTGTATGTTATCACATACCTGTTTAACAACCGGTGTAAAAAAACCATTGTTGCATATTTTATTCCTTGCTTTCAGCATTGCTTTATCATATTGTTTTTTGGCAGGAAATAATAATAGGTTTACATACCCGTTCTTAGACAAATCAAAGCAATGATTATTTACACAGATTAAACTCCTAAGATTATAGATAGACATTTTACTCTCACATACCGGGCATTTGAATATATCTATATTTTGCTGGATATTATATTTAAGCATAAGCCCCCCTCAACTTTCTTACTAACCTCCCATGCCCAGAGGACACAATCATTTATGAAAACAAAGAGGTGATTAACCACAGATAAACACAGATTTCGCACAGATTCACGCAAACTTCAGTCTCCGGCTCGACTTTATCTTAGGAATAGTCAAATGGTGAAACCCCGGTATCTAAATAGAAACCGGGGTACAGTACCGATCACTTTAAAACTATGAAGGGAGTCAGCACAGATT
>CAYZYO010000060.1:0-15149 GCA_964482585.1 uncultured Syntrophomonadaceae bacterium
TCGCCTCTACGGTATAAGATACGCGGTACAATATAAGGATTAGAGATAACTGCAGAATTAAAGGCAAAATACTATAATTGTTCCAGATACCTATCAAAACAAAAACCAAGAAATCTGCGTGAATCTGTGTTCATCTGTGGTTAATAAACTACTTTATTTTCATACGTGATTGTGTCCTTGTGGGCATGGGTGGTTAATAAGGAAGATATTTTGCGGTTATACTTTCTTAAATGAACTTAACAGAAAATATCCCAAAATCATTACACTTATATGTGACAGCATGTTATTCCATCCCATTAAGTAATTAAATAGCGGCCACCATTTCCACCACGAACTTGGTATCCAGGGTGTAATAACTACGTAGAGAATAGGAATACTAACCGCATTTATCCAGTCAAAATACCAGGAACCACCTTTTTTAAGCGTAGAGACAAAGCGGGGAACAGCCAGCATCAAGCCCATAACAGTAAAATAGACCAGAAGATAACTCCAAACTATTGCCCTGCCCAAAAACTGCATATCCAGGTATTTGGAACCAGGTACCTGCAGAATATAATAACATTCATCCCCATATTTAATTAGTAAAATGAAGACTATAGCATAAATAAAATATGAAGCAAATCTTCTAACATAAGTCGAATTCATAATATCCCCTTATTCCCTTGATAGACCAGAAACTACTCCTACATTATATCATAAATTTTCCAGAAGGAGGTAAAACAGCAACTAAGGAACAGTTGTTTTGCGGTTGGATTCTAACCCTTTTTTGGTAAATCTAGGGTGAGTTATATGCCAAGTCCACTTTTAATCTAGATTGAAGGAGAATGACAATTATTGTAGGAGATAAATCCCGGGTGAGTTTGGGCAAGTATATGATTTAGTTAAAGCTGCTTTTTAAACTGCAAAGGGTCAGCAATGAATCGTCGATTCTTTTGACCGGGATTGTCTATCGTGATAAACTGTATTTGTCTACTGCAGTAGACAAATAGGGGTGTTAATGTGGAGCAATATAAGCTTTTTGATGCCGAGTTTAAGTTTTTGCATATCATTTGGGGGGTAGAGCCCGTTACGACCCGAAGGCTAACCAAACTTTGTCAGGAAAAGCTGGGCTGGAAAAGGACGACTACCTACACCGTACTTCGCAGGCTGAAAGACCGCGGAATACTTAAAAATGAGAATTCCACTGTTTCTTCTATTGTTAAACAGGAACAGGTTCAGAAATACGAAAGTGAGGCTATCGTTAAAAAGGCTTTTGATGGTTCACTGCCGAAATTTATTGCTGCATTTCTTAATGATAAAACCCTATCGGATCAAGAGGCCAAAGAGATAAAAAGATTGATAGATTGCCATAAGGAGGGTTGAGTATGGTTTTTTATAAAAGACCGGCTTTCAAGGTTACCGTAGTATGTATAATTACAGTCATTATATTGGCCATTACGTTGACTTCTAATCCTGTTAAGGGCTATAACATCTACCAGCATCCCCAACATTTATTACACTCGGAGCAGCTGAAAGAACCTGCTAAGGTACTCGTTATAGATAATATTTGCGGTGAGCAATATGTATTTAATAATGCCTATGAAATAGCGCAGGTGACAGCGATTATAGAGGATATGCAGATTGCCCAAAAAGAGATTAGCCAGGCCCGGGGCGGAGAACCTCAGAGCCGTTATACTATTTCTTATTATGATGATATAAAAAACCATATATCAGAACACCGTTGCACCATTAACGTTGCTCCGGTGTGGACCGAAAATAACGTAAAACCCAGCTACAGATTTAAACTGATTAATGAAAAGGAAACTCTTAAACGCCTGGAGGAGTTATTAACCGGCAGAAAGGCTGCCTATGATGTGGAAACCTTAATGAGAAATAAAACTCAATATATTGGTAACAACTCCAAAGTCGCGGCTCTTATAAACGCTTTGCCTCTGCCGGAGGGTGTCACCCGCGGTGCAATTGAGCTGAGTACCAGCAATGATCCTTATGGTGTAACAATCAATTACACCTTGAATGATGATTCCATACAAATAAGGGAGGAACAGTTTTTAAGAAACTCCGTTTTACTTTTCGCCCTGATTGATAATGCTCAGGTTGTGACCCATATAGGATATTGGAATGCCAAGGAGCTTTCTTCCCTTCCTTTCAGATTTACTCATACCCGTGCTGACGCTGAAAGGATTGTCGGCGGTGATGTGCGGCAATTTGCGGACAGTCATGAAAACCTGGCAGAACTTATAGCTGTAGTGCAGTTATTGAGAGAAGATAAAACAACCATTACCCTGGAGGAGTCCCCAACAGACATAAGTATTGATCACTTTGAATATCCATCCACCTGGCCAAACCTTGAGATACTCTATGGTAATAAACAATTATCATGGGTTCGGGGTGATTCCAATTTTACCGGAGAACCCGGTGGGGTAATCGGTAACACTTTGTTCGGGATGAATGAAGAACATGTTGACAAGATGAATTCTGATACGGTAGAACCCGGTGCAGAATTAATATTTATTGCTGATGTAGTTAAGGGATTAAATAAACCCGTATTTGAACTGCAAATAATGAACCAGAATAACACTTTTTCTCCATACCCAATTAATCAAAATACCATGTTCGTGCCTGAAAAGGCCGGAGAATACATCTTTATATTGTCAGTAGACTGGGGTAATGGGGATAATAACATTCTGTATTGGTTCAAGGTTTTGGTGACCGATTAATCTCCCCCTGCCCAAAGTGTGACATTTAAACCGGTGCAAGGGTTGAAGTTAATCTCTTTTACTATATTGTTAACTTTTCCATGGAAAGAATTGTTTTGATTACTTTATCAATAGTATAATCATCTAAACCATAGAATGAACAACAACAGCACCTTTTTGATTTATCCATTAAATTCGTAGTGGAGGAAAGACATGAATATAATTCTTATTGGGATGCCTGGAGCCGGGAAAAGTACTTTAGGTGTGCTGGTAGCAAAGGCTTTAGGGATGGATTTTGTGGATACGGATATTATTATACAACAACATGAAGGCAGGTTGTTACAAGATATAATTGACAATGATGGCATTGAAAAGTTTATCGAAATTGAGGAAGGAATCATATCCGACTTGAGATTTAAAAACTGCGTTATAGCAACAGGCGGAAGTGTCATTTTTTCAGAAAAAGCGGTAAATGTCCTTAAGCAGGGAGGGCAGATTTTTTATTTGCATGTTCCCTATGAAGAAATTAAAAAGAGACTGAAGAATGTGAAATCCAGAGGTATTGTAATAAGGGCAGGAAGCAATCTTGAGGATGTCTATAAGGAAAGAGTTCCTTTATATATAAAATATGCCGATAAAACTGTTGATTGCTCAAATAAGAATGTAGAAGATTGCGTTAAAGCGATTATAGCAAGACGAGGAAACGGTTCCGTCATCTAAACCAAGCGAGGATTACAGAAAGTGTTAATATCAGAGTTTGCGAGTAATTCCTATAGAGGGGTATAGATATTTCATGCAGATAATCAATAGTTACGGATATATTAATGTTATTGTTAGCGTAATAATCTTTGGATTGATAATAGATATTATAATTCACCTGGCTAAGCAAATGAAAAATACTGGGGAATGGCGAATTGATTTTAGCAGTCTTGCTGTGTGTATCATAGGGATTATGTTAATAATGAGCTATTTTACGAGGGCGCTACGTGAAGATATCACGGTTTTAGCATTAATCATTATTTGGGTATTTTTACTATGTTACTTATTATTACGAAACCTAAAGAAATATAACAAGTGAAATATAAGGTTACAATTGCTGGAAAGTTGTTATTTAAATCCACCAGATTGCATAAGGTGGGGGAGATATTATAATGAACATAAATGAAACGTAGGCAAACAAAAGAGGCCCACAAGCCTCTTTGTCTTCGATTTCAACGGGGAAGACCCTGTCTGAGAATACTACCCCTAACCTGGTTAAACATCAAGCATTGTTTAGCCCAATTTCTCTTTCAGCTTTCTTATAAGCTTTTTAAACTGTTCCTCTTCTCTAATCGGCACGAAGGCAGGATTTTCTTCAATGGTCATGATTAAATTGGCCTTTACTGATATATCGTCTAAGGGCGCGCTGGAGCCGATGGTGACGTTTTCCTCCAGCCATTCATCTACCTGGTTGAAATAATCGTTGCCCTTTAACTTCAACGGGAACTTAAAGCCGCAGACAATGTTCACATATTCCTCTAATGCCTGTAAGGCCTTTTCCTTCTTTTGCTGCATTAGATATCCTTGGGCAGCAGTGATATGAATGCCGAAAACCGCATTAGTCAGAATATTTTTCATGTTAAAAGCATCGATCATCTGTACCCCCTGGGAATAGATGCGGTCAAACAGGTCCGGTTCGGTCATGTGCAGGTTCAGATAATTGGTCAAAAGGGTTAAGGTACCGATCACATTCTGATAGAGCATGATCTGATTTACTTTTTTGGCTTGCTCGTTTTCACCCAGCATCTGATAAGCCATGACCAGCATCACATCATCTCCGCTGTAGGGAATCAGCTGATCATCCAGCAAATCAATGACGTTCGAGATGTTTCCCCGGGCCATTTCCGCCATGGCCTCCATAATGTTGGCATTTTTTATGTCCCGGATACTGTCTGCTTCTTCTTTCACCCGCTGGCACAGTTCAATACACTGCTGCAGCATCTCTTTTTTGGTCTCCTCGTCTTTAGCTATCGCTGAGTGGTTCAGCAGCAATTGGATCATTGCCAGTAAAAGCGGGAAACAGGCGTAGTATTCCCGGATAATCTGGTTACACGCTTCCATTACTTCATGAAATGGTTTGACCGCAAACTCATGAGAAAATTTGTTATATACTTTTTTAATTTCATCTCTGGTCATCTGCGGCGAATATCCCAGCAGTTCATCCACTGAAATATTGAAATAGGTGGCCAGTTCCGGAAGCAGCAATATATCAGGATAGCTTTGCCCGGATTCCCATTTGGAAACCGATGCTTTGGACACGCCGATATACTCTGCCAGCTTTTCTTGAGTTATACCTTTCTCCTTTCTTTTCTGAATAATGCTCTTACTCAAATTCAGTTTCTTCATAATAAATCACCTCACTTTTGTTTCCTAATCTTATTGTATCCAGTAATTCTTATCCTGACGATGGATTTGTAGTTGACTTTAGTTGAAAAAGTTAACTGACGGGAAACTGCCAAACCAAGGGTATGGTTCTTGCGGTTGGTAAACTCCCACAGATGTGATACCATGTTTGAAACAACCTGTCTATGTAACCCGGAACAGCGAGGCGAAAGCTGTTTTGTTGGACAACCAGGCTTCTAATGATAAAGATTTTCGGTAATAATATTTCTATCACGGCAAGGGAGAGTTTTATATGATTGACGTCCGGAACATGACCAAAAAATACGGCAAGCTGGCCGCTAATGACAACATCAATCTGTCCGTGGGCCGCGGCGAGTTGGCCGTACTGCTCGGCCCCAACGGCGCGGGCAAATCAACCCTGATCAAGTCTGTTTGCGGTCTCCTGCGTTTCCAAGGCGCTATTACCATCAACGGGTATGAGAATCATACGATGGAGGCGAAACGGCTTTTGGGGTATGTGCCAGAGTTTCCCGTGCTGTACCCGATGCTGACGGTGGCGGAGCACCTGGAGTTCATTGCTAAAGCGTACCGGGTGGAGGCCTGGGAGGAAAAAGGAGAGGCATTGCTTCGCCGCTTTGAGCTGGACGATAAAAAAATGAAGCTGGGTAAAGAGCTTTCCAAAGGAATGCAGCAAAAGGTCAGTGTGTGCTGTGCGCTCCTGCCCCAGCCTAAGGCTGTCGTTATGGATGAACCTCTGGTCGGTCTTGATCCGCATGGGATCCGCGAATTAAAAGCGGTCATTGCTAAGCTGCGGGACAGCGGCCGCGCTCTGCTTGTCAGTACCCATATGATCGAAAGCGTGGAGGAAGACTGGGATGTAACCTACATCATGGTCAAGGGCCATATCGCACGCGTTTGCCGCCGTACGGACCTTGCAGCCGGCCAAAGCCTGGAAGACGTATATTTCACCATCACAGAAGGAAAAGACCAGAAGGACACGTTATGAATAGTCTTGTTTTTCTGCTGGTAAGAAGCGCCAAGAACAGTCTGCTGGAGCTTCGGCGGAAACCGGCGAAACTGGCGTTATGGGTACTTGTGATTGCAGGGATTGGCGGGATTTTTCTTCTTTCGCTGTTTACACGCCAAAGCACGGCCGGTTCTCTTGACCTCGTCTGGCTTAAGGGCCTCCTGTTCTTATTCATCCTGATTTTTGTCGTGATCGCCGTCCAAAAAGGCCTGGCCAACGGAGACGTTATTTTCGATATGAATGATGTCAATTTACTGTTTGTTTCACCGGTTAGTGCTGGTTTGACCCTGATGTACGGCATCGTGCGCATGGCTAAAATGGCTTTCCTGGCGGGCTTTTTTATCCTGTTTCAAAGCAATTCCTTCAGCGTGGGCTTTGGGGTAGGGTTCGAGGCGGTGCTCCTGGTACTGCTCGGCTATATGTTGGCCGTCGGTGTGCTCCAAATCCTGTCGCTTCTGATCTACAGCTTGACCAATGGAAAACCGAGGCGGAAACTGGCGGTCCGAATGCTTGCTGCTCTGGCCTTTATCCCGCTTATTGTTTATACCAGCGTGCAGCTTGTCGGAACAGGTGATCTTCTTCAGGCGCTGGAAAATACGCTGGGTTCGCCGCTGGCTGATTGGACGCCGGTGGCTGGCTGGGCATCGGCAGGCGTTGTTTCCCTGATTTCAGGCGATATGAGTAACGGATTTTTGTTTTTAGGATTGCTTATACTGTCGGGGGTGCTATTGATCCTCTATATTGCCTTGAGCAATCCCGATTATTATGAAGACGTGCTGGTTGCTACGGAGACCGCCTTCGAAAAAAAACGTGGTTTGACCGAAGGGCAGATCAACACGGAAGCCTCATCAACGAAAAAAGTAAAGGTTGCCAAAACCGGTATCGGCGGTCTGGGAGCCAGTACCATTTTTTATAAGCACCTGCGGGAATCCTTTCGTGCCAACCATCTCGGTCTTTGGGGAGTGTGGTCCATAATCATGGTATTAGGTGCGGCCTTGTTTTCTGTGTTTATGCGTGGCGAGGACGGAGGGACCCTCATTCTGCTGCAAATCCTGATGTGGATCCAGATTTTCATGATTGGAACAGGGAGGGGTTTGAAAGAGCTTTACATACATTACATCTACCTGATTCCCGAAAGCTCTTTTTGGAAAATTGTTTGGAGCAACCTGGAAATCGTGTTTAAGGTACTGGTGGAAGGCGTGGCTGCTTTCGCTATCGCAGGCCTGATCATGGGAGAGCCTGTTGGGATGGTTGCTGCGGCCACCCTGGTTTACACCCTGTTTTCTTTTTTGTTGCTGGGCATCAACTATCTTTCCCTACGCTGGACGGGTGCGGACATAAGTGCCGGAATCATGATTTTCATTTACACTATTGCGGTAATCGTCATTATGCTGCCCGGCCTGATTGCCGCCATTGTTCTTGGCAGTATGATCGAGGGGATTGGCGTGCTGATCGGACTTGGGGTGCTGGCCTTATGGGAATTGCTGGCTGCGCTTGGCTGCTTCGCACTGTCCAAGGGCGTTTTGCACCACTCGGATATGCCTGTAATGAGAACCGGGAAGTAACAGATAGTAGGAAGGGACAACCGATTGGTAAACTCCAGGCATTCGCGGATATTGTCCTGACATAAGGCGAACGAAACGGCCCCTTTTCTAAGATAAACGAGGCGAAAAAGCTTACCAAATTTGATTTCGTTGCGCTTCACTGCGTAAAAAGTCTCTGAAATTGGGATGAGCAATGTTTATCAGTTCTTTAACCCGTTCTTTGATAGAACGTCCTCTAAGGCTGGCTACGCCAAATTCTGTTACTATATAATCCACGTCTACCCGCGAAGTTGTAACCGTCGCCCCCGATGTTAATATAGGAACAATATGGGAAATAGTATCATTGCGGGTTGTAGACTGGAAAGCGATGATAGATTTGCCGCCCGGTGAATACTGAATTCCCTGGGCGAATTCCTTATGGCCACCGGTCCCGCTGTAATGTCTGGGACCGATTGATTCAGCACAGCATTGTCCGGTCAGGTCGATTTCAAGAGCAGAGTTTATGGCCACCATTTTATGGTTTCGCCCGATAACCCGGGGGTCATTTACTATACTGCCCCGTTGAAATTCAACCGCCATATTGTTGTCAAAAAAATCATACAGGCGTTTAGTTCCTAAGGCACAATCAGCCACGAACTTGTCTTTCCAGATCGTCTTTTTCCGATTAGTTATTACCCCAGCTTCGTAAAGATCCAATAGCCCTTCACTGAACAATTCGGTGTGTACCCCAAGATCCTTTTTGCCAGTGAGGCAGGAGGTGACCGCCATAGGGATATTACCATAACCGATTTGCAGTGTGGATTCATCTTCAATCAGATCAGCAACGTATTCTCCGATAGCTCTTTCCTTGTCGTTTATTTTACCTTCTGGAATAGCAGGGAGCATGCGGTTAGTTTCAATTACATGATCGATTTCAGAAATGTGGATATGAGTGTCACCATAAGTGCGCGGAAAACTCGGGCTAACTTCTATTATCACTTTATCCGCTAGTTCTATCAGCTCTTTTTCACATACGGAATCTAATGATAAAGACAAGTAACCATGCTGGTCCATAGGGCTGGCACAACCTAAAAATACATCAGGTTTGCGGTGAAAAGCACGGCTGGACATTGCCCGGTGTAGTTCCAGGGGAACATATGAAACAGTTCCAAATGAATGAGCCTTGCGGGCACTGGCAGTATAAAACCAATTGTTTAAGATGAAATGACCTTTCATCTCAGGATTCATGAAAAACTCATATTCGTTCATCAGCAGTGCGGTAACCACTGATACATCCTCCACCCGGTCCTTGATAGTATGCAAGCGGCTGAGCATAGTCACCGGTTCACAGGCTATAAGGGCACAGGCTATTTCCTGTCCGCTTTTGATTTCTTTTAAGGCATCTTCAATACTTACCAATTTGCGCTGGTATATATCTTTATAATTCATGCTGTCACCCCATGGAAAAAATTACACGATGATATTATCCCATATTTTTTCCTCTTATGACAATACCCCCGGGAAAAAATGTTTCAGTTGAAACTCTGCGCTGTATTCGATAATATTTACCTAATTATTGATGCTAAAGCAAAAGGCATACAGATCATTGTTTAGTAAGAGGCTGATTGGCTCCACCTTCTTAACAATCAGGGAGACAGGTCTTATCGGTGCAAGTAAGAAAATAAATGCTTAGTACAACCACCTTGCCGGACAGAATCGTAGATAGACCGTAGAGGCGACTTCAGTCGCCGCCCCTGACAAGCTGATACTGAAGTCGCCTCTACGGTATAAGATACGCGGTACAATATAAGGATTAGAGATAACTGCAGGATTAAAGGTAAATACTATAATTATTTCCAGATACAAACAAAAACCAAAAAATCTGCGTGAATCTGTGTCATCTGTGGTTAATAAACTACTTTATTTTCATACGTGATTGTGTCCTGTGGGCATGGGTGGTTAATAAGGAAGATATTTTGCGGTTATACTTTCTTAAATGAACTTAACAGAAAATATCCCAAAATCATTACACTTATATGTGACAGCATGTTATTCCATCCCATTAAGTAATTAAATAGCGGCCACCATTTCCACCACGAACTTGGTATCCAGGGTGTAATAACTACGTAGAGAATAGGAATACTAACCGCATTTATCCAGTCAAAATACCAGGAACCACCTTTTTTAAGCGTAGAGACAAAGCGGGGAACAGCCAGCATCAAGCCCATAACAGTAAAATAGACCAGAAGATAACTCCAAACTATTGCCCTGCCCAAAAACTGCATATCCAGGTATTTGGAACCAGGTACCTGCAGAATATAATAACATTCATCCCCATATTTAATTAGTAAAATGAAGACTATAGCATAAATAAAATATGAAGCAAATCTTCTAACATAAGTCGAATTCATAATATCCCCTTATTCCCTTGATAGACCAGAAACTACTCCTACATTATATCATAAATTTTCCAGAAGGAGGTAAAACAGCAACTAAGGAACAGTTGTTTTGCGGTTGGATTCTAACCCTTTTTTGGTAAATCTAGGGTGAGTTATATGCCAAGTCCACTTTTAATCTAGATTGAAGGAGAATGACAATTATTGTAGGAGATAAATCCCGGGTGAGTTTGGGCAAGTATATGATTTAGTTAAAGCTGCTTTTTAAACTGCAAAGGGTCAGCAATGAATCGTCGATTCTTTTGACCGGGATTGTCTATCGTGATAAACTGTATTTGTCTACTGCAGTAGACAAATAGGGGTGTTAATGTGGAGCAATATAAGCTTTTTGATGCCGAGTTTAAGTTTTTGCATATCATTTGGGGGGTAGAGCCCGTTACGACCCGAAGGCTAACCAAACTTTGTCAGGAAAAGCTGGGCTGGAAAAGGACGACTACCTACACCGTACTTCGCAGGCTGAAAGACCGCGGAATACTTAAAAATGAGAATTCCACTGTTTCTTCTATTGTTAAACAGGAACAGGTTCAGAAATACGAAAGTGAGGCTATCGTTAAAAAGGCTTTTGATGGTTCACTGCCGAAATTTATTGCTGCATTTCTTAATGATAAAACCCTATCGGATCAAGAGGCCAAAGAGATAAAAAGATTGATAGATTGCCATAAGGAGGGTTGAGTATGGTTTTTTATAAAAGACCGGCTTTCAAGGTTACCGTAGTATGTATAATTACAGTCATTATATTGGCCATTACGTTGACTTCTAATCCTGTTAAGGGCTATAACATCTACCAGCATCCCCAACATTTATTACACTCGGAGCAGCTGAAAGAACCTGCTAAGGTACTCGTTATAGATAATATTTGCGGTGAGCAATATGTATTTAATAATGCCTATGAAATAGCGCAGGTGACAGCGATTATAGAGGATATGCAGATTGCCCAAAAAGAGATTAGCCAGGCCCGGGGCGGAGAACCTCAGAGCCGTTATACTATTTCTTATTATGATGATATAAAAAACCATATATCAGAACACCGTTGCACCATTAACGTTGCTCCGGTGTGGACCGAAAATAACGTAAAACCCAGCTACAGATTTAAACTGATTAATGAAAAGGAAACTCTTAAACGCCTGGAGGAGTTATTAACCGGCAGAAAGGCTGCCTATGATGTGGAAACCTTAATGAGAAATAAAACTCAATATATTGGTAACAACTCCAAAGTCGCGGCTCTTATAAACGCTTTGCCTCTGCCGGAGGGTGTCACCCGCGGTGCAATTGAGCTGAGTACCAGCAATGATCCTTATGGTGTAACAATCAATTACACCTTGAATGATGATTCCATACAAATAAGGGAGGAACAGTTTTTAAGAAACTCCGTTTTACTTTTCGCCCTGATTGATAATGCTCAGGTTGTGACCCATATAGGATATTGGAATGCCAAGGAGCTTTCTTCCCTTCCTTTCAGATTTACTCATACCCGTGCTGACGCTGAAAGGATTGTCGGCGGTGATGTGCGGCAATTTGCGGACAGTCATGAAAACCTGGCAGAACTTATAGCTGTAGTGCAGTTATTGAGAGAAGATAAAACAACCATTACCCTGGAGGAGTCCCCAACAGACATAAGTATTGATCACTTTGAATATCCATCCACCTGGCCAAACCTTGAGATACTCTATGGTAATAAACAATTATCATGGGTTCGGGGTGATTCCAATTTTACCGGAGAACCCGGTGGGGTAATCGGTAACACTTTGTTCGGGATGAATGAAGAACATGTTGACAAGATGAATTCTGATACGGTAGAACCCGGTGCAGAATTAATATTTATTGCTGATGTAGTTAAGGGATTAAATAAACCCGTATTTGAACTGCAAATAATGAACCAGAATAACACTTTTTCTCCATACCCAATTAATCAAAATACCATGTTCGTGCCTGAAAAGGCCGGAGAATACATCTTTATATTGTCAGTAGACTGGGGTAATGGGGATAATAACATTCTGTATTGGTTCAAGGTTTTGGTGACCGATTAATCTCCCCCTGCCCAAAGTGTGACATTTAAACCGGTGCAAGGGTTGAAGTTAATCTCTTTTACTATATTGTTAACTTTTCCATGGAAAGAATTGTTTTGATTACTTTATCAATAGTATAATCATCTAAACCATAGAATGAACAACAACAGCACCTTTTTGATTTATCCATTAAATTCGTAGTGGAGGAAAGACATGAATATAATTCTTATTGGGATGCCTGGAGCCGGGAAAAGTACTTTAGGTGTGCTGGTAGCAAAGGCTTTAGGGATGGATTTTGTGGATACGGATATTATTATACAACAACATGAAGGCAGGTTGTTACAAGATATAATTGACAATGATGGCATTGAAAAGTTTATCGAAATTGAGGAAGGAATCATATCCGACTTGAGATTTAAAAACTGCGTTATAGCAACAGGCGGAAGTGTCATTTTTTCAGAAAAAGCGGTAAATGTCCTTAAGCAGGGAGGGCAGATTTTTTATTTGCATGTTCCCTATGAAGAAATTAAAAAGAGACTGAAGAATGTGAAATCCAGAGGTATTGTAATAAGGGCAGGAAGCAATCTTGAGGATGTCTATAAGGAAAGAGTTCCTTTATATATAAAATATGCCGATAAAACTGTTGATTGCTCAAATAAGAATGTAGAAGATTGCGTTAAAGCGATTATAGCAAGACGAGGAAACGGTTCCGTCATCTAAACCAAGCGAGGATTACAGAAAGTGTTAATATCAGAGTTTGCGAGTAATTCCTATAGAGGGGTATAGATATTTCATGCAGATAATCAATAGTTACGGATATATTAATGTTATTGTTAGCGTAATAATCTTTGGATTGATAATAGATATTATAATTCACCTGGCTAAGCAAATGAAAAATACTGGGGAATGGCGAATTGATTTTAGCAGTCTTGCTGTGTGTATCATAGGGATTATGTTAATAATGAGCTATTTTACGAGGGCGCTACGTGAAGATATCACGGTTTTAGCATTAATCATTATTTGGGTATTTTTACTATGTTACTTATTATTACGAAACCTAAAGAAATATAACAAGTGAAATATAAGGTTACAATTGCTGGAAAGTTGTTATTTAAATCCACCAGATTGCATAAGGTGGGGGAGATATTATAATGAACATAAATGAAACGTAGGCAAACAAAAGAGGCCCACAAGCCTCTTTGTCTTCGATTTCAACGGGGAAGACCCTGTCTGAGAATACTACCCCTAACCTGGTTAAACATCAAGCATTGTTTAGCCCAATTTCTCTTTCAGCTTTCTTATAAGCTTTTTAAACTGTTCCTCTTCTCTAATCGGCACGAAGGCAGGATTTTCTTCAATGGTCATGATTAAATTGGCCTTTACTGATATATCGTCTAAGGGCGCGCTGGAGCCGATGGTGACGTTTTCCTCCAGCCATTCATCTACCTGGTTGAAATAATCGTTGCCCTTTAACTTCAACGGGAACTTAAAGCCGCAGACAATGTTCACATATTCCTCTAATGCCTGTAAGGCCTTTTCCTTCTTTTGCTGCATTAGATATCCTTGGGCAGCAGTGATATGAATGCCGAAAACCGCATTAGTCAGAATATTTTTCATGTTAAAAGCATCGATCATCTGTACCCCCTGGGAATAGATGCGGTCAAACAGGTCCGGTTCGGTCATGTGCAGGTTCAGATAATTGGTCAAAAGGGTTAAGGTACCGATCACATTCTGATAGAGCATGATCTGATTTACTTTTTTGGCTTGCTCGTTTTCACCCAGCATCTGATAAGCCATGACCAGCATCACATCATCTCCGCTGTAGGGAATCAGCTGATCATCCAGCAAATCAATGACGTTCGAGATGTTTCCCCGGGCCATTTCCGCCATGGCCTCCATAATGTTGGCATTTTTTATGTCCCGGATACTGTCTGCTTCTTCTTTCACCCGCTGGCACAGTTCAATACACTGCTGCAGCATCTCTTTTTTGGTCTCCTCGTCTTTAGCTATCGCTGAGTGGTTCAGCAGCAATTGGATCATTGCCAGTAAAAGCGGGAAACAGGCGTAGTATTCCCGGATAATCTGGTTACACGCTTCCATTACTTCATGAAATGGTTTGACCGCAAACTCATGAGAAAATTTGTTATATACTTTTTTAATTTCATCTCTGGTCATCTGCGGCGAATATCCCAGCAGTTCATCCACTGAAATATTGAAATAGGTGGCCAGTTCCGGAAGCAGCAATATATCAGGATAGCTTTGCCCGGATTCCCATTTGGAAACCGATGCTTTGGACACGCCGATATACTCTGCCAGCTTTTCTTGAGTTATACCTTTCTCCTTTCTTTTCTGAATAATGCTCTTACTCAAATTCAGTTTCTTCATAATAAATCACCTCACTTTTGTTTCCTAATCTTATTGTATCCAGTAATTCTTATCCTGACGATGGATTTGTAGTTGACTTTAGTTGAAAAAGTTAACTGACGGGAAACTGCCAAACCAAGGGTATGGTTCTTGCGGTTGGTAAACTCCCACAGATGTGATACCATGTTTGAAACAACCTGTCTATGTAACCCGGAACAGCGAGGCGAAAGCTGTTTTGTTGGACAACCAGGCTTCTAATGATAAAGATTTTCGGTAATAATATTTCTATCACGGCAAGGGAGAGTTTTATATGATTGACGTCCGGAACATGACCAAAAAATACGGCAAGCTGGCCGCTAATGACAACATCAATCTGTCCGTGGGCCGCGGCGAGTTGGCCGTACTGCTCGGCCCCAACGGCGCGGGCAAATCAACCCTGATCAAGTCTGTTTGCGGTCTCCTGCGTTTCCAAGGCGCTATTACCATCAACGGGTATGAGAATCATACGATGGAGGCGAAACGGCTTTTGGGGTATGTGCCAGAGTTTCCCGTGCTGTACCCGATGCTGACGGTGGCGGAGCACCTGGAGTTCATTGCTAAAGCGTACCGGGTGGAGGCCTGGGAGGAAAAAGGAGAGGCATTGCTTCGCCGCTTTGAGCTGGACGATAAAAAAATGAAGCTGGGTAAAGAGCTTT
>CAYZYO010000061.1:0-15095 GCA_964482585.1 uncultured Syntrophomonadaceae bacterium
TGTTTCCGGGATGAAGACTTAAGAGCTGACAGGCAACCTGAATTTACCCAGTTAGACATGGAAATGTCTTTTATCGATGAAGAAGACATCTTTAATCTGGTTGAAGAAATGATGGCCAGGATATTTTCAGAAGGTACCGGGCAGGAAATTACTACTCCTTTTCCCAGGATATCATATGATGAGGCTATGATTAAATATGGAAGTGACAGCCCCGATTTACGCTTCGGACTAGAAATAGTTGATTTAACTGATATCTTAAAAGATGTGGAATTCAAAGTCTTTTCCAGTGCCATAAAATCCGGTGGGGTAGTAAGAGCACTTAATGCTAAGACCTGCGGTTCTTTCACCCGCAGGGAGATTGATGATCTGGGTCGAATCGCAGTAGAAAATGGGGCCAAAGGCATGGCCTGGATACTGGTAACTGAAAATGAATTAAAATCACCTGTAACTAAATTCTTAACCGGTGACAATATTAAGCAGATAATGGAGGCCATGGATGCTAAGCCGGGAGATCTACTTCTTTTTGGTGCTGACAGTCCTTCAACAGCAGCCAGGACTTTAGGAGCCTTACGACTGGAGATAGCAAAAAGGCTTAATCTAATTGATGAAAATAGTCTCAAATTTACCTGGATATATGATTTCCCATTACTGCAATACGATGATGAGGAAAAGCGTTATATAGCGGTTCATCACCCGTTTACAGCTCCCCGGGAGGAAGATATTACTTATATGGAAAGTGATCCAGAGAAGATTAAAGCCAGGGCTTATGATTTAGTACTTAATGGCACCGAAATCGGTGGAGGAAGCATAAGAATACATAAAAGGGATATACAGGAGCGGATGTTTTCACTCCTGGGAATAGACAATGACGAAGCCCGAGAAAAATTTGGTTATATGTTGGAGGCCTTTGAGTATGGAACTCCTCCTCATGGGGGGATAGCCTTTGGAATTGACAGGCTGCTTATGATAATGGCTAAAAGAAAAAGTGTCCGGGATGTTATTGCTTTTCCTAAAACCCAGAGTGCTTCTTGTCCGATGACTGAAGCTCCATCTATAGTAAAAAGCCAGCAGCTAAGAGAACTGTCCTTAAAACTGAGAGAAAAAAAATAATTTAACCATAATCTGGTGCCTAATTAACCTGGTAGTAATCTTGAAGAAAAGGGCTTTATATGCTATTATTTAGCTAATTAAAAAACTAGTTAATTTGTTATCCCTGCTGTGTGCGTGAACAGCCATCAAGTTTTTGCCAACACCAACATTAAGGGAGCTTATCTCTGTATATTGAATGTATGCCCTGGAACAGGGGACACATGAAATATACAGGAGGGCACCCACCTGCCAAGCAGGTTAAAACTTAGGCGTCACGGCTCGGTGGGGCTTTTGATTTAGAGAATAGAGAATAGAGAATAGATATGGTAGGAAAACTAGCGTTTTCCTTAGATAATAGTATATAAACACGGGTTAGCCTGCTAGCTTTAGGGAATTATATATAATAATAAGAAAAAAGCGTCGCTTTTTTCTACAGAAACTATTCACTATTATCTAAAAACTGGAGTTTTTATGGAAGATAGTTTCCTGGCAAAGACCCGGGTGTTGATAGGTGAGAAAGGTATAGAAAGGCTGCAGAACTGTTCAATAGCAGTAATTGGTCTGGGAGGTGTGGGATCTTATGCGGTGGAAGCCCTTGCCCGCTGTGGAGTAGGGCATATTACCATTGTTGATCCTGACCGCATAGAAAAGAGCAATCTTAACCGGCAGCTGCCTGCTCTGCTTTCCACTATCGGCTGTTATAAAACAGAAATCATTACTAAAAGACTCCGTGATATCAATCCGGAAGTCCAGGTATATCAATTCACCTGTTCCTACAATAGTGAAACCAGTGAATATATCTTAAACCAGGATTATCATTATATTATAGATGCTGTTGATTCTCTACCCGATAAGGTCCATTTAATAAAATCATGTCTCAAAAAAAACATTCCGATTGTCAGTTCAATGGGAACTGCAAATCGCATTAATCCTCTTATGCTTCATCTTGCTGATATAAAAAACACCAGTGTTTGTCCTATGGCCAGAAGGCTCAGGAGAGATCTGCGCCAAGAAGGTATAAATGAAGGGGTTATGGTAGTCTATTCCACAGAGCTTCCCATCAAACCTCAAGCCGGGGAAGACCGCCTGGGAAGCCTGCCATTCGTACCCGCTTCTGCCGGATTGCTGCTTGCCAGCCATGTCATCTGCAGCATTCTGGGGATGTAACCCCCAACAAATTTATAATTAACCACAGATATATAATTTAGTTGGAAAGTTGGAAAGTGGAAAGTAATCAGTGTCCATCTGTGGTTGATCCAAGGGGAACCCTAACATCTGTAATTAAAACGAGGAGTTTATCAATGAAAGATCAACATAGTTATGTAATGGAAATATATCAAACACTGCTGGAACATTTCGGGCCCCGGGGCTGGTGGCCTGGTGACAGCCGTCTGGAGATAATCATAGGGGCAGTTTTAACCCAGGCAGTTGCCTGGAGAAATGTAAAAAAAGCTATCGATAATCTTAAAGAAAAACAGCTTATAGACATAAACCGTCTGGCTGAGATACCCGGGGCAGAACTGGCCGAACTCATAAAACCGGCACTTTACCACCGGCAGAAGGCCAAAAAACTTAAAGCAGTGATAAGTTTCATCACCAGAGAATATAACCAGAATGTGGACTTGCTATTTAATGAATCCCTGGCGGAATTGAGGCCGAAATTACTAGCAGTATGGGGAATCGGGCCTGAGACGGCTGATTCAATACTGCTCTATGCCGGCAGCAAAAAAACATTTGTGGTAGATACTTATACATGCCGTATTTTTTCGCGATTAGGGATAGTGCCGGAAAACATTTCCTATCATGAGATGCAGGAATTTATGCAAAAACATGTGGACCCGGATATTGACATATATAATGAATATCATGCTCTACTGGTTGCATTGGGTGCTAATTACTGAAAAAAAAATCGACCCCGCTGCCACCAATGCCCAATTGTAAATTTCTGCAAACACAAAACCGGTTTGCAGGAATAATAATTAAGGAGGTAGAATAAAATGCCATATTGGGATAAAGAAAAAGAATGTATGCCGAGAGAAGAACTGGAAAAGCTTCAGTTAAGAAGGCTTAAAGAGACTGTATATAGAGTATATTCTTTTGTTCCTACTTATAAAGAAAAAATGGATAAGGCAGGAATCAAGCCTGATGATATAAGAAGCCTGGAAGATATCAATTATTTGCCATTTACTACCAAACAGGATTTGCGGGATAATTATCCTTTTAAACTATTCGCGGTTCCCATGAGCGAAGTAGTCAGGATTCAATCATCCTCTGGAACCACGGGTAAGCCAACCGTAGGGGGATATACTAAAAGGGATATTGAGGTCTGGGCTGAGGTTATGGCCCGTTCACTGGTCAGTGCCGGTGCCAGCCGTAATTCGGTTGTTCACGTATCTTATGGGTATGGGCTTTTTACCGGCGGATTAGGTGCTCATTATGGAGCTGAACGAATAGGGGCTTCAGTTATTCCTGCCTCAGGTGGCAATACCAAGCGCCAGATCATGTTAATGCAGGACTACGGCAGCACCCATCTGGCTTGCACTCCCTCTTACGCCTTGTTTATGTATGAAGTGGCCCAGGAAATGGGAATAAAACCGTCTGATCTCAAACTTAGAGCCGGAATCTTTGGTGCTGAGCCATGCTCGGAGAACATGCGCCGGGATATTGAAAACAAATTGGAGATCGATGCCTACGATATTTATGGGTTAACTGAAATTATCGGACCTGGAGTAGCCATAGAATGTGCTTATAAAAAAGGTTTGCATATCGCAGAGGATCATTTCATAGCAGAAATCATTGATCCGGAGAGTCTAGAGGTCCTGGAAGAAGGAAATCAAGGGGAACTGGTGGTTACTACCATAACCAAGGAGGCTATGCCACTAATCAGGTACCGGACCAGGGATCTGACCAGACTGGATAAAAACGCCTGTGAGTGCGGTCGTACCCATGTGCGGATGCAGAAAATACTAGGCCGGTCCGATGATATGATAATAATCCGGGGGGTTAATGTTTTCCCGTCTATGGTGGAAAGCGTTTTATTAAACATACCTGGAGTCGAACCGCATTACCTGCTGGTAGTTGATCGTCAAGGGACTCTTGATCAATTGGAAATTCAGGTAGAAGTCTCTGAAAAAATCTTCAGTGACGAGATTAAAAAGCTTGAGAGCCTGGGAGCCTTAATTAAAAAAGAACTGGAAAGTTCCTTAGGGATTGCTGTGAAGGTAAGGTTAGTAGAACCCAGGTCCATTCCACGAAGCGAGGGGAAAGCCCAGAGAGTGATAGATAAGAGGAAAATATAAAGGAGTGATATTATGGCCAAGCAGATATCAGTTTTTCTAGAGAACAAGGCTGGGAGACTATCCCATGTCACCCGGGTATTAGGAGACTCTGGAATAAACATCAGGGCCCTGTCTATAGCAGATACTTCAGACTTTGGCATATTACGTTTAATTGTGAATGATCCTAATGAGGCCTACCGTATTTTGAAAGAAGCCGGTTTTACTGTCAGTGAAACCGATGTTATTGCAGTTCAGGTTCCTGATTCTCCAGGCGGACTGGCGACCGTGCTTGAACAAATGGCAGAAGAAAACATCAATATTGAATATCTTTATGCATTTATTGGGACCTCAGAAAAAGATGCACTGGTAATTTTTAAAGTAGAGGATTTTGAAAAAGCCAGGGAAACATTTATCAAAAAGGGTATTAAATTTATCGACGAACATAAATTATATCAAATGTAGAGTGTAGAGGAAGCAAGCGCACATACGCACAAGGGGACGCACAAGGGGACGGTTCTCCTGTGTCAAGATACGCTCATGGCACACCGTTCCTATCGACACTATTGACACAGGAGAACCGTCCCCTTGTGCGTACCTTGACACAGGAGAACCGTCCCCTTGTGCGTACCCTTGCTAGGAGGTAATGTGAATGTATGAGTATATCGGTAACATACATATCCATTCAAAATACTCCGATGGCAGTAAGTCAATTAAAGAAATTGCTGCTGTAGCCAAAACCACGGGACTTGATTTTATTATCATTACCGATCACTTTAACCTGGATGGCCTGCATAACAATGAAGAGGGTTACATACATGGAGTTCTGGTTCTGGTCGGCATGGAAGTAAATGATACCTGTAATCATTATCTTGCACTTGATATAAAAAAAGTAGTAGAAAACAATACCAGTAAACCACAGGAAGTAATTGATGAAGTTAACCGGCAGGGTGGAATTGGGGTTATTGCCCATCCGGTAGAAAAAGGTACCCCGCTTTTCTATGACGGCCGGACCTATGAATGGGTCGATTGGACAGTAGAAGATTTTCAAGGTATAGAAATATGGAATTTCTTATCCCAGTATAAAGACAGCTTTACCAACATTCCAGCTGCCTTATTTTTCCTTATCTATCCCCATTTAGCATTAACCGGCCCCTACAAGAAAACCATGGAAATCTTCGATAACTATCAGAAAAAAGGAAAAAATATAATAGCATTTGGTGGTTCCGATGCCCACGGAATAAAACTAAAACTTGGACCCATAAAAATAACTGTAGCTCCCTATGATCTGTCATTTAAATGCATTAATATGCATATTCTAACAGGAAAAAAACTAACCGGAGATCCAGCTGGGGATAAAGGGATAATCTACAATTCCTTAAGGAAAGGTAATGCCTGGATTTCCTATGACTATTTTAAAAACAGCCGGGGATTCAGATTCGAGCTGAAAAAAGGTACCCGGGTTTGGCCAATGGGTAGTCAAGTACCATACCAAAATGATCTGCAGATAAAAATAAAAACCCCCCTTAAAGCTAAAATTAAGGTTATAAAAAACGGCAGTCTATGGCAGCAAAAAAAAGGCCACAGCCATACCTTTTACGGCATAGACAAAGGTATATACCGGGTTGAAGCATATCACTGCCACCTTTGGGGATACCGTCCATGGATTTTTAGCAATTCTATAATAGTTGGTTAGTTGGAAAGTTGGAAAAAGGGAGTACCATCGTAGGGGAGACTTCAGTCTCCCTTAAAAACAGTTATTATTGCTGTGCCAGTCCCGGAGACTAAAGTCTCCTCTACGATTAAACGATAGTTTAACAATGGTTCAACTATTGTTAAACTATTGTTAAACCCTAAAAAGGCCGCAGGCTAAAAATAGAAAAGGGAAGCAGGAGAACCGTCCCCTCGCTTCCCCTCGCTTCCCGCAGGATAGCGAAGCTATCCGATAACACCCCATTACTTCCATTAGCAGCAACTATACCTATACACCCCTTTTCCCCTTTCCAACTTTCCCCTTTCCAACTAACCAGGACCTCTGTCCTTTTTTAAAAAAACTTTCCGTCAATATTCTACTTTTCCACCCCTGCAAATACCGAATATTCAGGTATTTTATATAATTTGAAGACTGAGCGGAGAAAAAATTGCGATAGTTACTTATTTCACAAAGAAGGATAATTATTAGGCCAGGTAGAATAGAGTGGTTTTAAGTGGAGTGAAGTGGATCATAATCCCACAATTATAAAACAAGGAGCGGAACGGATGTTCTTAGGAGAGTACCAGCACTCATTAGACTCAAAAGGTAGAATAACTATTCCTTCTAAATTCCGCGAACAACTTGATAATAAGTTTGTACTTACTAAAGGATTGGACAACTGTATTTTCCTTTATCCTTTGGACGAATGGCGGGTTGTAGAAGAAAAGGTGCGTTCGCTTCCATTAACCAGGGCGGATGTACGGTCTTTTGCGCGCTTTTTTTTCTCCGGAGCATCAGAATTGGAAATTGATAAACAGGGGAGAATTGTTTTACCCGTAAACCTCAGGGATTACGCTCAAATTGACAAGGATACTGTAATTATCGGTGTAGGTGCTAGGATTGAGATTTGGTCTACTGAAAAATGGGCAGAATATAACCAGAATGCTGAGGCATCTTATGAAGAAATAGCCGAAAGCTTAGTAGATCTAGGAATTTAAAAAGGCTGAAAACAGGTATGATTACAAGTGTCATCCTGAAGGATCTTAAGATTTTTCACTGACGCTCAAATAATATACTACTAGCCGTAGCATGACATATTGGATTTTAAATTATGTTAAAACTCTTATTTATATAAAACTAACTCCATTAAAATCCAGTTATTACATAACAATTTTAGGGAGTGAATATAACTTGCACCAGCCGGTACTGCTAAAACAAACGATATCATATCTCGTAAACAATCCCCGGGGAATATATGTTGATTGTACCCTGGGAGGAGGAGGACATACCAGGGAACTGCTAAAGGCCCTGGGAAAAGATGCAGTAATAATTGCTTTAGACAAGGACGGTGGAGTGTTAAAAGAGACTAAAGAAAAGCTCAATTTTCCTAACATTATATTTAAACATGCTGACTTCAGATACTTAAAAGAAATTTTAAAGGAAGCAGGCTTCGAAAAAGTCGATGGAATAATGTTAGATCTAGGAGTATCATCCTTTCAGTTGGATACAGCTGCAAGGGGATTTAGTTTCCATGAAAATGCACTCCTGGACATGCGTATGGATACCGGACAAGAATTTAGCGCATGGGATATAATAAATAAATATTCAGAAGAAGAGATAATAAAAATACTTTTTGAATATGGTGAGGAAAAATATGCTCGCAAAATAGCTCGGGCCATAATTAACCACCGGGCAGAAAAAAATATAGAGACCACGTTACAGCTGGTGGAGATCATAAAATCTGCGGTTCCAGCAAAATACCGGCGATTAAAACATCCCGGTCGTAAAACCTTCCAGGCATTAAGAATAGCAGTAAACCATGAGTTACAGGCACTGACTGAAGTCTTACCCCAGGCAGTAGAAGCATTAAAACCCGGGGGAAGACTATGTGTAATAGCTTTTCATTCCCTGGAAGATCGAATAGTAAAGCGCTTTATGCAGGACATGGCTAAAGAATGTATATGTCCCCCCGGGTTACCTATATGTACATGTGGACATCATGCGGTATTAAGGATAATAACCCGTAAACCTGTAATACCAGATGAAGAAGAATGTATAGAAAATCCCCGGGCAAGAAGCGCAAAACTCAGAGTATCTATTAAATTATAGTTCTATTATAAAAGGAGGTAGAATAATATGATACAGGCGGGGCACGCTTATTCAAGGAATTGGAATGAACAACCAATTTCTCAACCTGCTACCCAGGTTAAGAAAGTAAAATACAAAAAGACTAACCGGGCTAAAATACTCTTGTTAAAAGTCTGTGCCCTGGTATTCATATATTCTATACTTTTAGTATACCTCTGTTTAAAGAGTGCTACATTAGGGTACCAGTTGGTTGAATTAGAAAATGAAATAACCCGGATGGAGAATACTAATGCCAGGATTGAATACGAGATTGCTCAAAAAAGCTCTTTAGATAGAGTGGAAAAAGCCGCTTCTGCACTTGGTATGCAGAAGCCTGAAGGTGGTATACTTATTGTTGCTGCAGGTGTGCCCGGCGAAAAAGGTGAGGTGCCAATTGAAGAAAAGGAAGATGGGTCGGTTATGAATATTGGAGAAAAACCTCTAGAGAAATTATACGCCAGTTTAGTACGGCTATCTGGTAATAATTACTAAAAACAAGGAGGCATAATATGCAAACTACCAGTTTGCTTGTTAGAAAGCGTATTGCAGCGCTTTTTTTCTTATTTACCCTGGGGTTTTTTATGCTTTGTGGAAGAATCGTTTGGATTCAGTTTGTAAAAGGGGCTGAACTATCAGAAAAGGCTTTGGAGAACCGGATGCGTAGAGTCCCGGTAGAATCTAAAAGGGGGATAATTTACGACCGGAATGGGAAGGAACTCGCCATTTCGGTCAGTGCTGACTCAGTTTATGCTATACCGGCTGAAGTCTTATATTCAGGAAAAGAAGAGGAGATAGCCAGTAAGGTTGCCCAGGTATTAGAAATGGATGAAGCAAAACTCTATGACCGTATTACCAGGGCCAGTTCTTTCGAATGGGTAAAAAGGCAAATAGATCCTGAAAAATCAAAAGAATTAAGACAACTGGATCTTCCGGGAATTGGTTTTACCGAAGAAAGTCGTCGTTATTACCCTAAAACCACTCTTGCTGCCCATGTTCTGGGCATTTCAGGAATAGATAATACCGGTTTAGAAGGGATAGACAAGTATTATAATGATCTGGTGGGTGGGACTAAGGGAAGTATCGTTGTAGAGCATGATGCCGCTAACCGCCCCATACCGGAAGCTACTCACAAATACGAACCACCTGTGGACGGATCCCATCTGGTATTAACCATTGATGAAACCATCCAGTATATTGTTGAAAGGGAACTAGATAAATTATATGCCGAACGTATGCCTAAAGCGGCTACAGTTATCGTAATGGATCCTTCAACCGGTGAAATTTTGGCCATGGCTAACCGCCCGACATTTGATCCTAATAAGTATTCTGATTATCCTGACGAAAACCGGAGAAATTTCGGCATTAGTAATGCATACGAACCTGGTTCAACCATGAAAATAACTACATCAGCAATGGCCATGGAAGAAAAAGTTGTTAATCGAGAGAGTAGATTTTTTTGCCCTGGATATATCAAAGTAGGAAAAGAAACTATAAGCTGTTCTGATCATAAAAAACATGGAAGCCAGACCTTTGCCCAGATAGTTGAAAATTCTTGTAATGTTGGATTTGTACAGGTGGGCCTGGAGTTAGGCTTAGATAAATACTACAAATATATTGAAGCTTTTGGTTTTGGAAAAACCACGGGAATAGATCTGCCGGGAGAAGCTACCGGGATACTGGTTCCCAAAAGTCGTGCCAAGCAGATTGACCTGGCTACTATGTCAATGGGGCAGGCAAATGCAGTTACCCCTATACAGTTATTAAATGCTCTTTGTGCAATAGCCAATGAGGGTAAACTAATGAAACCTCATCTGCTTAAACAAGCTATTGACATTGAAGGTAATGTTATTAAAAAAGAGGAGCCCCAGGTCGTAAAGCAGGTTGTTGCTCCTGAAACTGCCAGAGAGCTTTGCCTGATATTGGAAGGAGAAGTTATTAACGGAACCGGTAAAAATGCTTATATTGAAGGATACCGGGCAGGAGGAAAAACCGGGACTGCCCAAAAAATATCGCCAACAGGGGGTTACCTGACTAGTGAATATATAGCATCATTTATAGGTATTGCACCTGCCGATGATCCTAAACTTGCCTGTTTAGTAGTAGTCGATGCTCCGCAGGGGTATCCTTATTATGGCGGCTGGGTAGCAGCTCCAGTTTTCAAAACGGTAATGGAGGATTCACTGCGTTACCTGGAAGTACCGTTACAAAAAACTGATAGTAATGAAATATCTGGAGAGCCAACCCAAAAAGTACTGGTGCCAGACGTAGTAAACCTCCCATTATCAGAGGCTATATCAACTATAGAAAGCCGCAATTTAAACGCAAAGGTTAGTGGAACTGGTGACATAGTATGGGAACAGACTCCTAAACCACAAACTAAAATAAATAAAGGATCTCAGGTAATAATAAAACTGTCACCATTTAATGAAGGTGAGCAATATGGAGAAGTAACGGTTCCTGATTTACAGGGCAAATCAATGAAAGAAGTTGCTAGAATACTGGCAGATCTGGGGCTGCATCTACTGCCTGAGGGCTACGGCCTGGCATATGAACAACTACCTGCAGCAGGAAGAATTGTAACCGGCGGCTCCAGCATCAAAGTCAAATTTCAACCAATCGGGGAATAATGGCAGTAGAAAATAGAGAATAGAGAATAGAGAATAGACTATTCTCTAACAAAAAGAAAGGGGGCATTAAGTTGAAATTAATCGACCTATTAAAAAACATTAACTTTACCGTATTGTCAGGTCAACTTGATCAAGAAATAAAGGGCATCTATTACGATTCCAGGCGGGTCACACCCGGGTCTTTATTTATTTGTATATCAGGATTTAAAACTGATGGGCATCTTTATGTATCCCAGGCAGTTGAGAACGGTGCTATAGCAGTATTAGTCGAAAAAGAAATCAGTGTAGATAAGAATATTACCTGTATTTTAACAGCCAACAATCGTGAAATAATGCCTCAGCTGGCTGCCAATTACTACCAGGAACCTACAGAAAATATGCGAGTGATTGGAGTTACCGGTACCAATGGCAAGACCACCATAACCCATCTAATAAAATCCATTCTTGATGAAGCAGGAAAAACCACTGGAATTATAGGAACCCTATATGCCAGGATTAATGAAGAAAAAAAAGAATACAGCCACACTACTCCGGAAGCTTTTGAAATCGAGGAATTCATGAACCTGTGCAGGGAAAAAAACAGTGAATATATAGTTATGGAAGCATCATCTCATGCCCTGGATCTTCACCGGGTAGATAAAATTCATTTTAATATAGCAATACTATCTAACATAAGTCAGGACCATCTTGATTATCATCAGAATATAGATAATTATAAACAATCCAAAATCAAGCTCTTTCGAATGATACCCCCTGGAAAAACAAATTTTTGTATTGTCAATGCCGATGATGCTTGTGCTCAGGAATTTATCAATGCCTGTGAGACACCCTGTTATACTTATGGATTAGACCAAAATGCGGACATACAGGCCGAAAACCTGAATTATAGCCTTAAAGGAACCAATTTTAATGTAAAATATAAGAATAAGAGTTTAAATCTTAATCTAAAACTAATCGGATTATTCAGTGTTTATAATGCGCTTGCAGCAGTAGCTTTTGCCCTGAAAGAAGGGATAAGTCCTAAGATTATTAAATCGGCCCTGGAAAAAGTAAAAGGGGTACCCGGGCGATTTGAACAGGTAGACTGCGGCCAGGATTTTACGGTTATAGTTGATTATGCCCACACTCCAGATGGACTTGAGAATATACTAAAGACAGGAAAACAAATAGTAGAAAACCGTTTGATTACAGTCTTCGGATGTGGAGGAGACCGGGATAAAACCAAAAGGCCGCAGATGGGGGAGATAGCAGCCCGCTACAGCGATTTTTGTATTATAACAACGGATAATCCCCGCAGTGAAGAACCCGAAAACATAATCCATGATATTGTGCCTGGTCTGGATAGAGTTCAGAACTCGCGCTATGCAATAGTGGTAGACCGCCGGGAAGCTATCAGGCAGGCTTTTCACCTGGCTAATAAAGGAGATATAGTTATGATTGCCGGGAAAGGACACGAAACCTATCAATTAGTAAAGGATCAGGTACTTGATTTTGATGACCGGTTAGTTGCCAGAGAAATATTGAAAGGACTAAAATAATGAAATTAAGCCTTGATTACATTTGCCAAGCGGTTAGCGGAGAAATACTTAAAGGAGACAAAAAGACTTCTATCAATGGGATTACAACCGATTCCCGCCAGATATCTCCCGGGGCATTATTTTTTGCTTTAAAGGGAGAGCAATATGATGGCCATAATTTTGTTTTAGAAGCCCTGGAAAAAGGAGCTTCTGCAGCTGTTATTTCAGAATCAATAGACATTAGCCGTATAAGACCGGAACAGGTTGTTATTAAGGTAAACGATACCCTCCAGGCTTTACAGGATCTTGCCCAGAGTTACCGGCAGCAGTTTAACCTACCGGTAATTGCGGTAACCGGGAGTGTGGGGAAAACCACTACTAAAGACATTATTGCATCTTGTTTACAATCCCGTTTTAACACCTTGAAAACTGAAGGGAATCTAAACAACGATATTGGCGTGCCCTTAACTATTTTTCAGCTGGAAAGAAATTACCAGGCAGCTGTCTTAGAACTGGCAATGAGGGCCAGGGGAGAAATAAAGCGCCTGGCTAAGATAAGCAGGCCAACCGGTGCAGTAATAACCAATATTGAACCGGTTCACCTGGAGACCATGCAGACCATTGAAAACATTGCCTTATCAAAATGTGAGGTCTTAAGTGAACTCGATAAAGATAATTTTGCCCTTATAAATGGAGATGATGAACTGCTGGTTAATACTGCCCAAAACTATTCGTGTAAACTGTTCACCTTCGGCCGCAAAAAAACCTGCGACTTCCAGATAAAAAAAGTCACGGTTGAAAACAAAGGTATTGAAGTAGACATAAGGCTGATAGATAAAGAAGATCGATTCTATTTCCCGGTTCCATCGGTTAAACTGGCGTACAATGTAGCAGGCGGCATTGCGGCTGCCTATCTTTTAGGAATTAACATTGAAGAAACCAAAACCCGGTTGGCTAAATTTATTCCCAGCGGCAACCGGCTTAACATCATTTACCTTCCCGAAGGTGGAATAATTATAAATGATACCTATAATGCTAATCCGATTTCTATGACAGCGGCACTGGAAACCAGTAAAGCAATCAGAAAAACCGGCAAACTGATTGCAGTGCTTGGTGATATGTTTGAAATGGGAGATTATGAAATATCCGGGCATATGGAAGTAGGTCGCAAGGTATACGAAACCGGGGTTGATATTCTGGTAGCTGTTGGAGAGAGGGCTGAACATATTGCTAAAGGAGCTATAGAGGCTGGTATGCCTTCAGAACAGGTCTACCATTTTGCTTCTAAACCAGAAGGCCTGGAATTATTACTAAAAATCCACAGTACCCGCGATACCATCTTATTTAAGGCATCCCGGGGAATGGAGTTCGAGACCCTGGTGAGTGATATGTTTAAACCGGTTGGTTAGTTGGAAAGGGGAAAGTTGGAAAGTTGGAAAGGGGAAAGTTGGAAAGTTGTGTTTATCGGTGGGTAATTTTACTTAACCACAGATACACACGGATTGAGCACAGATTTTTTTGGTGGGAGTTAATCAAGGGAGTATCTTATAAAAAAACAATTGCTTAACCATTGCTCAACTATTTTTCAATATCGTTAAACCATTGTTCCTTATTATGCAAGACTCTTAAATAAAGTGTATATTTATTCCATTAGTTTAGTAAATATATTCCAGGATCTAATTTGAAATAGATTGGAGGCAGGTTCTGGTGCAAGGCTATTTAGTTAATGTTTTTTTAGCCGCTGGTATTGCTCTAGTGGTTACAGTTATAATGGGACCAGTTATTATACCATTTTTAACCCGGCTTAAAATGGGGCAAAATATTAGAGAAGAAGGTCCCGAACGACACTATATTAAAGCAGGAACCCCGACTATGGGAGGAGTAATTATATTAACGGCAGTTATGCTGGCCAGTTTTATTATGGCTGGATCTAGTGTTGAGGTATTGACCGCAGTTCTAGTGATGATGGCATTTGGAGCCATAGGATTCTGGGATGATTACATAAAGGTTATACTCAAGCGTTCACTTGGCCTGCGGGCTCGGGAGAAACTGGGGTACCAGCTCCTTATAAGCATTTTATTCGGGCTTATGTTAATAGTGTATTTTAACCGGGGAACAGAAATAATAATACCTTTTACTGGAACCGCAATAGATATTGGCTATTGGTACATATTATTTCTGGTTGTAGTTTTAATGGGAACTGCTAATGGAATAAACCTCACCGATGGACTGGATGGACTGGCATCGGGAGTAACTTTTTTTGTAGCGGCAGCTTTAGGGATAGTCTGCTTAATGACTGAACATTACAGCCTTACAGTGTTCTGTGGTGCAGTTGCTGGAGCCTGTTTGGGCTTTCTGGTTTTTAATCGTTACCCTGCCCGCATCTTCATGGGAGATACGGGGTCTATGGCACTTGGTGGTGCAGTAGCTGCAGTTGCGGCATTAACCAGATCCGAAATAGCTCTGGTTATCATCGGCGGAGTATATGTTATTGAGGCATTGAGTGTAATAATACAGGTGACATCTTACCAATTAACCAGGAAAAGGATATTCTTAATGAGTCCTCTCCATCATCATTTTGAACTAAAAGGCTGGCCCGAGACTAAAGTGGTAAAATACTTCTGGCTGGCATCACTGGTATGTGTAATATTAGGCCTGCTAAGCTTCAAAGGAATTGGTTAGTTGGTCAGTTGGTCAGGGGTCAGTTGGTCGGTTGGTCAGGGGTTAGTTGGTCAGTTGGTCAGTTGGACAGTTGGTCAGGGGAAAG
>CAYZYO010000062.1:0-13153 GCA_964482585.1 uncultured Syntrophomonadaceae bacterium
ATTCTATGCTGGTGATGCTCTCAGCCACTGCTGGAGTGGAGGTGCAGACAGAGATAGTCTGGAATGATTATCCATCGGTTTCTAAAATAGCTTTTGTAAATAAAATGGACCGGGAAAATGCTGATTTCTATAAGACCCTTAATGAAATGAAAGAAATGTTTCCTGAGAATATCGTACCGGTCCAGCTTCCCATAGGAGCCGAAAGCAGTTTCAAAGGGGTAGTAGACCTGATTCAGATGAAGGCCCTAATTTTTGAAAGTGGAACTGGAAAGATGGCAGTAGAAGAAATACCCCCAGAAATGATGGATGAGGTTGAAACCTATAAAGAAGAATTGATTGAAGCAGCAGCTGAAGCAAATGATGATTTATTAACTAAATATCTTGAAGGGGAAGAGCTGAGCGATGAAGAAATTCTGTTAGGAATAAAAGAAGCTGCCGTTTCAGGGTCAGCAGTATTTGTATTCTGTGGGTCTGCATTGAATAATATGGCTGTATTACCTTTAATGAATTTTATTGTGGATTGTGCTGCAGGCCCTGACAGCAATCCTTTTGTAAAGGGGAAAAACATGGAAGAAGAACCTATGGTTGCCCAGGTATTTAAAACCATAGCTGATCCCTATATAGGACGTTTAACCATGTTTAGACTTTTCAGCGGTAAGATTAAAGCAGATAGTGTTATTTATAACTCCAATAAAGAAAAAGATGAGAAGATTACCCAGATACTAATTATGACTGGAAAAGAACAGATTAGCGTTCCAGAAATTAATGCCGGGGACATAGCTGCTGTTGCTAAACTGAGTGTAACTACAACCGGTGATACCTTTTCAGAAAAATCTAATCCAGCAATTATGGAGCCTATTGAATTTCCCAAACCTACTCTAAGTGTAGCTATAGAACCAAAGAGTAAAGGTGATGAAGACAAGCTCAGTGGAGCTATGCAAAGACTGATGGAAGAAGATCCGATTATTACCTTAGCAAAGAATACCGAAACCAGGCAGACTATTCTGAATACTACTGGCGATGCTCATGTTGATATTATAATAGAAAAACTATCGAGAAAATTCGGGGTAGATGTTGTTACTAAAGAAATGCGAATTCCCTACCGGGAAACGATTAAGGGTACGGTTGAAGCTGAAGGTAAACATAAGAAGCAGAGTGGAGGTCATGGGCAGTACGGTCATGTATGGATTAAGTTTGAACCGTATGCTGAAGGGGAGTTTCTTTTTGATGAAAATGTTTTTGGTGGTTCAGTACCCCGGCAGTACTTCCCAGCAGTTGAAAAAGGATTATTGGAAGCACTTGAAGAAGGCGTTTTAGCAGGTTATCCGGTTACTAACGTGAAGGCGACTTTATATGACGGCTCTTATCACTCGGTTGACTCATCGGAAATGGCCTTCAAGATGGCTGCCCGGTTAGCTTTTAAAAAGGGAATAGAAACTGCTAAACCGGTTCTTTTGGAACCAGTTGTAAATGTTGAAATTGAAATAACCGAAAACTATATGGGTGATATTATAGGGGATTTAAACAGCAGGCGGGGAAGAGTACAGGGAATGGAACCAGCTAGAAATAAGCAGGTTATAAAGGCACAGGTTCCCCTCGGAGAAATGGCCCGTTATACTATTGATCTCAAATCAATGACCCAGGGAAGAGGAAAATTCAGGATGGAGTTTTCCCACTATGAAGAGGTACCTGCTCAAAATGCAGAAAAGATAATAGAAAAGGCCAGGCAGGAAAAAGAAGAAAAATAGTAATAAAAACTGATATTCTAAAGGGCAGTTATTAGACTGCCCTTTTTTAGATAATTAGGTTGGTCGGTTGGTTAGTTGGTCAGTTGTCGGTTGGGCAGGGGGGGGGTATAGGTGTGGAGTTGTAAGGTGTAGACAAGATACCGGAAACAATAGTCTAACAATGTTAAACTATTGTTCAACCATTGCTTACATATCGGTCAAGTTGGGGAGGAGAAGTCTCCTTTACAGATACAACAGATAAGGTCTTCGCAGTTGTTCTATTAAAATTCGACCTAAAATATGGTAAGATATTTTGTACAAGTCGATTATGCAAATTTGTCTTAAGGAGGTAGTTGACTACACCCAGGTAATTTAGTTGACGATAAAGATTATGTTTAATGAACTGATAAATGCAATTAATAACAGTATACCTATTATAATGCTTAATCCCTCTACGGTAAGATATATTCTAGGAGCAACAGGAGTATTACTTGTATTCTTATTGTTAAGGAAAATATTTACCAGGTATATTTTCCAGTGGATATTAAAATTTATGGTAAAAACTGATATCCAATTGGCTGAAAATCTGTTAAAAGCCTTTGAAAAACCATTACGTACTCTTTTTATTATCCTGGGAGTTTATTTTGCTTTGCATTTTCTGCCTCTTAGTTTATCACAGGATCAATTAATCAGCAGAGTGTTCAGATCAGCTATTGTTGTTTTAATCAGCTGGGGAATCTATGATTTGTGTGCTAGCCAGTCAATACTATCGGAAGAAATACAAAAAAAATTGAATGTTGATAAAATCCTACTGCCTTTTTTTTCGAAGATCGTCAGGTTTATTATAATGGCTATGGCTCTGGTGGTAATAGCTCAGGAATGGGATTATGATGTAAATGGTTTTATTGCTGGCCTGGGACTGGGCGGTCTAGCCTTTGCTCTGGCGGCCCAAGATGCTCTTTCTAATATTTTTGGTGGAATTGTTATAATTTTGGAAAAACCTTTTTCCATTGGAGATTGGATAGTAACCCCAAGTGTTGAAGGGTTTGTTGAGGATATTACTTTTCGCAGTACTAAAGTCAGGGCTTTTTCCCATTCGGTTGTTGCTGTTCCTAACTCAACTTTAGCTAATGAACCTATAACCAACTATTCTAAAATGGGTAAGCGTCGAATAACTTTTAATCTCAGGGTAACTTACGATACTCCCAGAGATAAAATTGCAACCTGTGTTGCCAGAATCAAAAATATGCTGGTTGAACATCCTGGAATCCACCCGGAAACGATATTAGTATATTTTGATACCTTTAATGACAGCAGTCTTGATATTTTTCTGTATTTCTATACTAATACTACGGTTTGGCACGAGTATTTAGAGGTTAAACAGGACGTTAATCTCAGGATAATGGAAATTTTGGAGCAGGAAGAAGTTTCCGTAGCCTTTCCCAGTCGCAGCATTTACTTTGAAAATCCAGCAGTTATCAAGGATTTAGAAAACAACACCATCAATGATGAATCAGCCTTATAAATAATTAACCGGGATCTATTTAAAAAAGTTTAGGAAGAGCAGTCTTTTCAGGATTTTGAAAAGACTGCTTTAATATTGGGAATAATTTCTATTGCTTTATTAAAAAATTATCCAGCATGACCCTGATTCATAATAACATTACTAACCCCTCATGACCGCAGGGCACAACCACCGATGAAAATAAGGTAAGGTGATTAGCCACAGATGGGCACAGATGCACGCAGTTTGGATTTATTTTAATAGGTATCTGGAACAATTATAATATTTTATCTTTAATTCCTATACCGAACCGTATCTTATGCTGTATCTTATACCGAATCTGATACCGTAGAGGCGACTTCATCCTATACTGTAGAGGCGACTTCAGTCGCCGGCTAGGCGCAGTTCAGAATGAAAGGGCGGCGACTGAAGTCGCCTCTACGGTTCTATGCTTCTACGATGGTTTCATCTACGGTTCTGTCCGGTAAGGTGATTGTATTAAGAGTTTATTATCTTACTTAAATACATAGGTAATGGTTATGGAAAACCTATTTAATTAAAAACGGAAAGAAATATGTAATATTTGAAGGAATAAACACTAATTATGTCGAAATTATTTAACCATAATGGGGTATCAAGGTGCAAAAAAGATGCGAGATTTCTAAAAAAACAATCAGGGTACTAAAAAAGACATATACAATCTGGCATGTTCAGGTATGTACTGCAACCAAAAAAAGTAGGTTAATGTTATTTTTGTAAGGGGGAAGGTACGTGAAAATTAAAGAAGTAGTAATGGTTAGTGCATGCAGGACTGCTATAGGAAGATTTATGGGCAGTCTAAAAGATGTGCCCGCCAGAGATCTAGCAATTACTGCCGGTAAAGGTGCTATTGAAAGAGCGGGGATTTCTGCTGATATTATTGATGAGATCTGTATGGGACAGCTTTACAC
This sequence comes from uncultured Syntrophomonadaceae bacterium, assembly GCA_964482585.1. Lineage (GTDB taxonomy): Bacteria > Bacillota > Syntrophomonadia > Syntrophomonadales > Syntrophomonadaceae > CAYZYO01. The sequence continues at coordinate 4,182 of CAYZYO010000062.1, forward strand.
AGCTATGCAGGGTTCTTTACCTGCAAGGCAGGTGGGAATAAGACTGGGTCTTCCTGCCAGGAGTGGTGCGGTTAGTGTTAACCAGAACTGTACTTCTGGAATGCGGGCACTAGAAATAGCGGCTCATAATATTATGCTGGGCAAGACTGAGATTGGACTGGTTATAGGTGTAGAAAGCATGACTGGAGCACCTTATCTGCTTCATAAAGGTAGAATGGGTTACAGGATGAATACAGGGACTATTGAAGATCATATGATTCATGATGGGTTATATGATGCATTGGTTCCGGGGCATATGGGTTTGACTGCTGAAAATATTGCCGACCTTTATGGAATTACCCGTGAACAATGTGATGAACTAGCCCTTATTAGCCACCAGCGGGCTACTAACGCGGTTAAAGAGGGGATATTTAAAAGAGAAATAGTACCAGTTGAAATAAAGGGCAAAAGAGGCAAAGTAAGCTATTATAAAACAGATGAGCATATGATACCTGATGCCAGTATGGAAGTAATGTCTAAGCTTCCTCCGGCTTTTAAAAAGGGTGGGGTAGTTACTGCTGCCAATGCATCCGGGATTAATGATGGGGCAGCAGCAGCAATTATTATGTCCAAAGAAAAGGCAGAAGAATTAGGAATTAAGCCCTTAATGAGACTGATAAATGTTTGCTGTGAAGGGGTAGAACCTGAGGTTATGGGCTTAGGGCCTGCGGTTTCGATTCCTAAATGTCTTAAACAGGCTGATATGAAGTTCGAGGATATAGAATACTGGGAAATTAATGAAGCATTTGCAGCCCAGTGGCTGGGTGTAGGTATAAAGCTTAAAGAGGATTACGGAATGGATTTAACCAACAATATGAAACTGGATAAAGTTAATCATAATGGTTCTGGAATAGCCCTGGGACATCCGGTTGGATGTACGGGACTGCGAATTATAGTATCACTGTACTACGAAATGGAAAGATTAGACTTAACTGTAGGTGGAGCTGGGTTATGTGTTGGTGGTGGGCCATCAATGGCTTCATTGTGGACCAGAGATATCTAATTTAGAATGGTGACAGGAGATCGGTTTTTCTGGTGCCCGCTAAATGGATGTCAGAAAAAACTGATCTCTGTTAATTTTTGGCTAGAATTTTTTTATAAATTCTCTTACTTCAAGCCACTTTTTTACCCGGATGATATTTTTTTCTTTAACATGAGCATTATAAGGATAATCAAACATTAAAACCGGTATTTTCTCACATAATTCCACTGCTAAATCATGATGGTCTTCAATCATCAACTCGATTCTATTTTCCAGACATGCATACAGTTTACTGAAATGATGCATGTCATCAGTATTGTTCATTACCAATTTATCAAATTTAATTTGATGCTTTTTGAGCCATTCATGGGTAGTTTCTCTTATCAATGGAAACTTCTCATTGCGGGAAGTTATTAAGACAATAGAATGATTTTTGTGCAGATGCTTAATTACATCTATAGAGTCAGGCTTTGGACAGACGCTATTATAAATATCGGTTAAATGATATTTAAGAAATTCATCTGCAGTTTTCTTATCCCAGCCGAGTGAACCTTCAATAAAATATTCCTGCGAGTTCAACGTAATATTAAGGTTATTCTGTTCGCCAAAGGTTTTAGCATAACCCAGGATAGTCTCGGTTGTATTGGTTATAGTATTATCTATATCAATCCCGATTATCATTTTTACCTCACCTTAAATTTTCATTCAACATATATAATAACTCTTTTTCTAACCCTTTTTCCATAGTAGTTATTACCGGTAGTATTTCTTGTGCTGTCTTTAATAGCGTTTTATGACTTAATACCCCAGTTATATTTCATTTTGAGTATAATGCAGGTTTAAAAAAATATAATAATCATTTAATCTGAGAAGATAGATGGAATAATAATTGTCATATTTCTATATTTATATCTATGTTGGGATATAGCGGGCTGTAAAATCCAGGGAAATTTTATTCAAACTGGAAAAATAGGCGAGTGCCTCCTGTAAATTTATTCCACCTTAACCTATAATAGGATATAATTAACTATAATAGACATACTAATGATCAATGTTAAACATCATGATTATTACCATTCACATTTTTGTAAAGTCTTCAGAGTTTATATTTGTAATATTTCCACTCTTTTAAATTCTGTTATTTTCCCGCGTCTTCATTTTCTGCAAGGTCATTATAAGTGATTACATAGACATTGTCTATTGCTATAATCTGTACTTGCGCATGATTAGTTTTTTATTCTATTAGCCGGGGATTTCAGTAGTTTTTATCCTGAAAGCCAGAGGAACCTAATATTCTTATGCTGCTAGCAGAGTGATATGCTGGATTACTGCATCTTGCAAAACTTTTAATTGCCTACTTCGGATGGCATGAAAAAGGAGGATAAGAATGTCTATATGTGAAATGCTTGAATACTTATTTGATCAAAACCCTTATATGGCAACAATTATGGTTGATAAGAATGGAAAGGTAATCTTTGTTAATGAAACCTATTTACGCATTCTAAGATTAACCAAGAAAGAGGTTATTGGGAAACATATTGGTACTATAACCCCCAACAGCCGCACTTTGGTTGCTCTAAAAACTGGCAAAGCTGCGGTAGGCTATAACTGGATTGTGAATGATCAGCACTTGATTGCGACTTCTCTTCCAGTATATGAAAACAACCAAATAATTGGCAGTTTCGCCTACAGTATTTTTTTAAATATCTGGGATGCAAAGAATTTAGTGGAAGATTTGCTTTCAGAACTCAATATGTATAAAAACCAGGTACATAGTTTGCTTAAATCTAAGTATGATTTTGATGATATTATCGGTGAAGATCAAAAGCTTAAGGAGTCAATATTGCTTGCTGCACAAATAGCCCATCATGGAAATACTACGGTTATGATAACTGGAGAAAGCGGAACCGGAAAAGAACTCTTTGCTCATGCCATACACAATTTGAGTTGCCGTTCCCAATTTCCTTTCGTTCGGGTAAACTGTGCCGCCATTCCAGAAAATTTGTTAGAAGCAGAGCTTTTTGGATATGAGAAAGGTGCATACACCGGGGCCAATAAAGAAGGGAAACTGGGTAAATTTGAACTAGCTAATAGAGGCACTGTTTTTTTAGATGAGATTGGAGAAATGCCCTTGAGTATGCAGAGTAAGTTACTTGTTGTTCTCCAGGAACAGGTAGTAGAAAGGCTGGGAGGAATTCACCCGATAAAGGTGGATCTACGAGTGATAGCAGCTACTAATCGTGATTTGGCCCAAATGGTTCAAGAGGGACTATTTCGCGAGGACTTATTCTATAGACTGAATGTTTTTAATATAACAGTACCGGCACTGCGGAATCATAAAAGAGATATTCCTCTGCTGGTAAAGCACTTTATAAATAAATTAAATATCAGGTTAAATACTCACATATCTGGCATTACAAATGATGGATTAGATTATCTATATGAATATCATTGGCCCGGTAATATCCGGGAACTAGAAAATGTTATAGAAAGAGCTTTAATCCTGGCTGATATGGAAAAAGCCAGGCAGCTTACTAGGAAACATTTTAACTTATGGGATTATGATAAGTCTGCTTCATTATCTGATAGAAAGCACTTCAAAAGTTTAAAAACAATAATAGAAGAATATGAAAAAGACGCTCTTATGGAAGTTCTGGGAAAAACAAATTTTGATAAAAAACAGACCGCAGCTTATCTGGATATAGACTTATCTTCCCTATATAGAAAGATGAGAAAGTACAAAATTCTTAAATAGATTTAAAATAAACACTCAAGACTAAAGGCATTTTAGGCATTATTGCTAAAATGCCTTTTAATTTTGCCAATGATTCTGACTTGTCTAAAGACGTTTTTTAAATGCCATTTGGCAATAATGCCAAATACAAATAAAAAATTAGATTTTTCTTATGATAAAAACCCGGTAATTTTGGGTTTCTAGTAAGTAAAAACCTGGCATGCTATTTGCAATAATTTACAAATGAGGGAGGTGGTAGAAGAAAATTTATTTTTAATTAGATTATAGATTTTAGGGAAGGAGGCTTTAACTATGGATGTTCGGTTAACAGAAGAGCAGGAAATGATTAGACGTACAGCACGTGATTTTGCTGATAATGAATTGACTCCTTTTGCCCAGGAATGGGATGAACAGTCTAAATTTCCGGAAAAGACTATAAAAAAGCTGTTTGATGTAGGATTATTAACCGTAGGTATTCCAGCAGAATATGGAGGTCCAGGATTGGATCATCTTTCCCAGGCATTAGTAATCGAGGAACTAGCTCGTGGTGATGCTGGTATTGCAACAACCTTAGTAGCTACCACCCTGCTAGGTCCTGATCCAGTTTTGATAGCAGGAACAGATGAACAAAAAAAATGGTGGTTTGGGTTGCAAAATGAGGGAGTTCTTAGTGCTTTTGCCTTAACCGAACCTGGTGCCGGATCTGATGCAGCAGGTTTATCCACCAGGTGTAAAAGGGATGGAGACTATTACATTTTAAACGGTACCAAGCAGTTTATAACTAATGGAGAGTATGCAGGATTATATACTGTTTTTGCTACCTTAGACAAAAAGTTAGGAAATAAAGGTATATGTGTCTTTATGGTTGATAGAGATACTCCTGGAATTTCCATTGGATCTGAAGAACGTAAGATGGGTATAAGAAGTTCTAATACTACCCAGGTAATATTTGAAGATGTTAAAGTGCCCGCCAGTAATCTACTGGGAAAGGAAGGCCAGGGTTGGAAAATCTGCATGCAAACCTTAGATTTATCACGGGCAATAGTAGCAGCTATGGCCACTGGTGTAGCTCAGGCAGCCTTTGAAGCAGCCGTTAATTACTCAAAAGAGAGAGTACAATTTGGCAAACCTATTTGCAGTTTTCAGGCTGTCCAGTTTATGTTAGCTGATATGGCTATGCATGTTGAAACAGCTCGTCTGCTGGTCCATAAAGCATGCTGCTTACAAGATCTTAAGTTACCTCATACAGCAATAGCATCTTTGGCTAAATGCTGGGCAGCAGATGCAGCGATGAAGGTTGCAACTGATGCAGTACAGGTTTATGGGGGTTATGGTTACACCAAAGATTATCCAGTAGAGAAATACTTTAGAGATGCAAAAATTATGCAGATATTTGAAGGAACAGCTCAGGTTCAGAGATTGGTTATTGCTGGTGATATTCTAAGAGATTGATTATACCAAAAGGCAGGTGATTATATGCAAGAATATTTTTTTGATAAGAAAAAGATCAGCAAGCAAAATAAACTGGTATCGCTTAAAGAAGCCATAAATACCATTAATGACGGCGATGTACTTTTTTTAGGATCCTTTGTTGATACCCGCAGACCTATGGCTGCCGCATATGAAATTGTCAGACAGGAAAAGAAAGGATTAATTTTACTTGCAGAATGTTCTTTAGCTGAAGATATTCTGGTAGGAAGTGGATGTGCTCTTGCTTGGCGCGGCTGCTATACCGGGATGGCGACATTTGGATTATCACCTGCTACTCTAAGAAAAATTGAGGAGAGAAAGTTCTTTCCAGATGAAATTGGACATATTGATATCATTCTGGGAGGGATGGCTGCTATGGTTGGCAGCCCTTTTGTGGCAACCTATGCTACCTTGGGCAGTGATGTAGTAAATGAAGAGTATAACAGGAATGAGTATCTCAAGAATGCAGCCGGTAATTCGGAAATGATTCCTAATCAAAAATTTGTGTTAATGGATGATCCATTTTACGGAAATGGCATGATAAAACTGCTGCCAGCTATGCCTGCTGATGTGGCTATTTTTCATGTTCAACAAGCCAGTGAAAAAGGAACAGCTAAAATTACTGGCAGTCTAGGATTTGATCATTATTTTGTTCATGGAGCTCGTAGAGTAATACTTACAGCAGAGCAGGTGGTTCCAGAAGAATACCTGCAGCGTGATCCTAATCGGAACCAGATTCCTTCTACTGCTGTTGACATGGTGGTAGAAGTACCATGGGGAGGACACCCCAGTCAGGTTCAAAATTTCTATGATATAGATATTCCCTTCATAAAAGAATATGTATCATTAGCGAAAACCGAAGATGGTTTTGCTAACTGGATAGAGGAGTGGGTAATTGATATTGATTCCCGGGATAAATATCTTAATAAACTGGGAGCAGGTAGACTCCAACAGTTGAGAACAATACCCCCTTACGGATATCGTCAAAGATTTAGATGATTAGAAAGATTAGCAAAGGAGGATAGCCATGAAAAGTAAAGTGGTAAGCCTTAAGGAGGCAATACAGGAAATACAAGATGGAGAGTGTATTTTTTTTGGTGGCATAGTTGAAGATAGACGGCCAATAGCAGCAGTCTGTGAAATGATCCGGCAGCAGAAGAAAAATCTGATACTGCTCGGAACCTGTTCTATTCCGGGAGATTTGCTGGCTGGTGGCAAATGTTTAGGTGCCTATCGGGGTTGTTATACATCTAATGGAGCCTTTGGTATATCACCTAATATAAAAAGACTAAGTGAATCAGGTGAAATTGTTATTGACGATATCGGTCATCTCGATGTGAGCCTGGGATTAATGGCAGCGATGGCAGGATCACCTTTTATTGCTACGAAAACCTGTTTAGGAACCGATGTACTTAATCCAGAATATGACAATCTTAGTAAAACCCGTGAAATAGCAAGAGATGTTAGAACCTTACCTGATAAGAAATATCAACTTATGGAAGATCCCTTTTTTGATATGGGTTTGGTTCAATTATATCCTGCTATTAATTGTGATGTTTGTGTTTGCCATGTCCAACAGGTAGGAGAAGAAGGGACTGTACGTATAGACGGCAGTTTAACTTTTGACCATTATGCTGTTCATGCAGCCAAAAAGGTTATTGTTACAGCAGAACAAGTGGTACCAGAGGAATACCTGCGTCGTGATCCTAATCGCAACCAGATACCATGTACTTCAGTGGATATGGTTGTTGAAATTCCATGGGGAGGTCATCCGGGACAGGTTTACAATTTCTATGATATGGATATTCCTTTTTTAAAAGAATATGCTCAAGAATGCGCGACCGAAGAGGGATTTGAAAAATGGGCAGATAAATGGATTTTTAATGTAAAAAATCATGAGGGTTATTTAGAAAGACTTGGTGCTACCCGTCTGGAAAAACTTCGCAGCATTCCTCCTTATGGATATACACCGAGAAGACAAGGAGGGATATAAAATGGCTGAAAAATATGCAAAGATAGGTGAGTATACTGCTGTAGAAGCAATGGTTATAAATGCGGCCCGGTTTTTAAAAAATTTTGATGGCAAAAGAGGGTTGATTGGAACTGGATTACCGCTGGTAGCAACTCAATTGGCGAAAATGCTTTATTCTCCTAATATGATAATTTTTGTGGAAACAGGCCAGGCTGACGCCAAACCAGAGGAATTACCTATTTCAATTATGGATAGCCGGTTAACCTACGGTTCTTCGTGGCAGATGGGGGATCCTGAGGGACTGTTTCCCCTTAGCAGAAGGGAAATTGATTTCGGTTTTATAGGTGGTGCCCAGATAGATAAATATGGGAATGTGAATTCTACATTTATAGGTGGCGACTATAATAAACCAGCCAAAAGACTAGCGGGTACTGCAGGAGCAGTAGACATTGGTGTATTTGCTAAAACTACGGTAACCTTAATGGCCCACCAGAAACGCCGGGTGGTGGAAAAGGTTGACTACCTCACTACTCCTGGCTGGATGGTGAAAAGATGGCCCGGTGGAGAACTGGTAAGACGTGAAGAGCTAGGAATGCCAGGCGGGCCAACGGCATTCATTTCTACTTTAGGTATTATGAAATATGATGATAACAGTAGGATAATGTATGTTGATAAGATATTTCCGGGAATATCTTCTGATGACATTAAAAATAATACCGGATTTGATATTGATTTATCAAGGGCAAGTGAGAACCAGCAGCTCTTATTGGAAGAAATAAAGATTCTCAGGGAAAAAATAGATCCGTTGAATATCTATGGTATGAGGTAATAGTAAACTGCAAATGGGTTCTATTTAATAGTGAAAGGAGGAAATCGGGTGAATATTAAAAAACTAGGAGTGCTAGGTGCTGGAACTATGGGATCTGGAATTGCCCAGGTTGGAGCTCAATCAGGGCTCGAGGTGTTACTTGTTGATATAGAGAAAAGCTTTGTAGATAAAGCTATTAACAAAATGAAAAAAAATTGGGAAAAATCTGCAGCTAAAGGGAGATTAACTGAAGAAAATGTTAATGGTTATTTAAATAACATTACCGCAAGCAGTAATAATAATGACTTGAAAGATTGTGATCTGGTAATTGAAGTGATTATCGAAGATATTGACATAAAGAAAAAAGTCTTTAAGGAATTGAATGATATCTGTAAATCAGATACAGTAATCGCTTCCAATACTTCAGGTTTTAGCATTACTGAAATTGCTGCTGCCAGCGGCAGGCCAGATAAAGTAGTAGGTATGCATTTCTTTAACCCGGTACCGGTCATGAAGCTGGTTGAAGTGATACCTGGGGTGGAGACTAGTGAAGAAACTATAAACATCGCTATGGAAACATGCAAAATAATTGGAAAAACTGCGATTAAGGCCAGGGAATTACCGGGATTTGTAGTAAACCGGATTTTAGTTCCTTATCTTAATGATGCAGCTACAGCCTATCAAGAAGGAGTAGCATCAGTAGAAGAAATTGATCAAGCTATGAAACTGGGAGCTAATATGCCTATAGGGCCGCTTGCTTTATGTGATCTGATAGGAATAGATGTACTCCTAAATGTAGTTGAATATTTCTACAAAGAATTTGGTGATCCTAAATTTCGGCCTTCTTTAGCTTTAAAACAGAAAGTAAGAGCCGGGCATCTAGGAGTGAAAACTGGTAAAGGCTTTTATGATTACTCCAGATAGAGGAGGTATTTTATATGAAATTAAAAGAAGTTGTTATGGTGAG
>CAYZYO010000062.1:13163-14372 GCA_964482585.1 uncultured Syntrophomonadaceae bacterium
TGCATGTCGGACTGCTATCGCCAGTTTTTTAGGTAGTTTAAAGAGTGTGCAGGCAAAAGATCTGGCAATTACAGTTGCTCAAGAAGCAATCAAAAGAGCTGGTTTAGACCCTTTAACCATTGATGAGATAGTCATGGGTGAAGTGTATCCTCATATGCAGGGTTCACTTCCGGCTAGACAGGTTGGATTAGCGGTTGGTATGCCGGAAAGGAGTAGTGCGGCCAACATTAATCAGAATTGTACTTCTGCTATGAGAGCCCTGGAAATTGCTGCTCATAACATAATGCTTGGTAAAACTGATATTGCTCTTATAGTTGGGACTGAAAGTATGACTAATGTACCTTACATGTTAGCAAAAGCCAGGATGGGCTACAGAATGAATGCCGGTGTTCTTGAAGACGGCCTTATTGTGGATGCGCTATATTGTAGTTTCACTGGAGGCCATATGGCCTTAACTGCCGAAAAAGTTGCCGAAAGGTATGGTATAACCCGGGAAGAATGTGATGAGTTAGCCCTTATAAGCCATCAGCGGGCTACTAAAGCTGTACAAGATGGCACCTTTAAGCGGGAAATAATACCAGTGGAAATTAAAGGCAAAAAAGGCAAAGTAAGTTATTATGATACTGATGAAAATATGATCCCAGATGCTAACCTTGAAGCTATGAGTAAACTCCCGCCGGTGTTCAAAAAAGGAGGGGTTGTTACTGCAGCTAATGCTTCGAGTATTAATGATGGAGCAGCAGCAGCAATTATCATGTCCAGGGAAAAGGCTGATGAACTAGGAATTAAACCCCTTATGAAGTTAATTAATATATGTGGAGAAGCTATAGATCCAACGGTGATGGGCTTAGGTCCTGCGGTAGCTATTCCTAAATGTCTTAAACAAGCGGATATGAAGTTTGAAGATATTGAATACTGGGAAGTAAATGAAGCATTTGCTGCCCAATGGTTAGGTGTAGGTAGAATGCTTAAAGAAGATCATGGTATAGACCTTACTAATAATATGAAGTTGGATAAAGTAAATCATAATGGTTCTGGAATAGCATTAGGGCATCCAGTTGGATGTACCGGACTGCGACTTATAGTAAGCATGTACTATGAAATGGAAAGATTAGATCTGACATTAGGTGGGGCATCTCTTTGTGTTGGAGGAGGACCATCAATGTGCTCCTTGTGGAGTAGAGATGTTTAATAATACTTTATAAACAA
>CAYZYO010000063.1:0-14230 GCA_964482585.1 uncultured Syntrophomonadaceae bacterium
TTTTATTTACCACAGCATTTCTTGTATTTCTTGCCACTGCCGCAGGGGCAGGGATCATTGCGGCCAATTTTTGCCCCGGTTTTTATGCTGTATACATTGTTTATATCAGTTTGTGGTTCGTTAACCTCGGGATAACGGTGTTTTTGTTTCCCGGGGTTTAGTTCATAAGGAGTATGTCCTTTAAGTTCCCACCTTCTAGTATGATTAAATACTGTAGTGACCAAATCAGTCAAGATTTTAGCAATCTGCAAATCGGGTATTTCTATGAGATTCTCTAACAGTTCAATTATATCTTGGATTGAATACTGCATCATTATCATATCGGAAATGCTCAATAAGATAAAATCAGCTTCATCCTTAGTAAAGGCATAGTTAGTTATAAAAAACCTTGCCAGATCCTTCATGGCTAAAGTAGGTTCAAAAAAGTCACTGTCACTGGCATCCAGCAACTGCCGTTTGCTGAACGGATAATAGGCAAGCTCATCATGTTTCCTTATTGCGGCTTTCAATTCCTTAGGATTATCCACCCGTTCATCCATAATTCCATATCCGGTAAGCTTTATCTGTTTATAAAAATCAGATGCCATTGCTATTACTGACAAGTATTGCTTAAAATCCACCGTTTGTTTAGTTAATTGGGATATTTTATCTGTAAGAGCCCATGGTTCCATAATCCCATAGTAATAGAGAGCTCCGCAGGTTATATTTATCCAATCTGTATTACGAGCAGCGATTTTGACAAGCTCCCGGTCATCTGCTGCCTGAAAAGCCTGCAGTAGTTCGTCCGGCATAAACATAACGTGCTGGCCGTCCATTGTTCCGCAAAATGCCAGGCAGTATTCGGTAAAACAAGACACATTAAAATCAAAATCATCACAAACTATGTAGCCGCCTGACTGGGCAATTATTTGTAATAGCTGCAATTCTCCCTTATCCAGCAATCTAAGAGCATTACCGATGTTTTGAGTCTGATATCCGGCTAGATATTCTGCCAGTTCATTCTTTTTTAAAGCGCTGATATTTTTGATATCGAGATTGCGCCTAATGGTATCCAACTGATATTTGGGAAGGCCCAACAGAGAATCTTTAAGACTCATCGGCAGCTTAACCTGTTTCCATAGTTTTTTTATTTGTCTGGCTTCATACTTGAGTACGTCCGCTTCCATATGAGCGAGTGCATCCGAAATAAGTTCGGCAAGCTTTGCGTCCTTGTTTTTGGGCATAATTTGATATCTCCTTCTTCCACGCCTACCCTATATTCAACTTATGTTGAAAGAAATTTGTTAGGCACTGTTAATAATTATGTTCATCCCTATGTTGCTGGGAATGATTATTGTACACTTTTACAAAATAACTGTTATAAATGTAATCTATATCCACTATGGTTAAATTATTTACTGAATGAGGTACTTGTTTCCCTATAGCCCCCACAACTGTATTCCATTCTCCTGGGCTATTACCCAGGCTATTGCCACCCACCCGGCCAATGCTACTAATCCCAGGATTTTATCCAATAATGGCATCGTTGATCCCTTGGTTGCAATATAAAGGATAATAATAATGACATAAAACCCAATAAGACCAAGGGCGATATAAAATAACGGACTCCATCTGGTTGTTAGCCATAATACGATGAAGAGGCTGATTAGTAAGCTGATTTCGAGTATTGCACTACGCATGATCTATTCCTCCCCGCAATAATTTCGCAAGTTAATGGCAGTAAATTTAAACTCAACCCTAAGATATATCGGATAGCTTATTTTTTTAGCATCAAGCAAAAACTTTTTCTACGGATTATTTTACCTTAGAAAGGACAGCTTTGACAGCTCTAAAACTCAAATAGCTTTGATGATTGATTTTTTTTTGTTAAAATAACCCACCATGATAATAAAGAATAATATATGCTCGGAATTTCCGTAATACTACCATCGATAGCTCCTCCTTTAGCTTGCAGCTCTGTGCTGCTTGGTCGCTATTTGAGTTGCTGGCCCTTCCATTATGTCTGACACTAGCTTGATAGTCCCGAAGTGGTGTTCTATAATTATTTATAGTCCCTGTCTGTTAGCCTATTAAAATATTGAGATAGGAGAGATCAATTATGAAACCTCTCATACATATCTGTGGTGATCCAACTGTAGATTGGTTTAGAATATATAATGAAGAAATTATTGTAAGGGGCGGAGTATATTATTGGAAAAAAACCGCGAACGATGACAAGGTTAGAATGAGTTCCAGAGCGGGTGGATCGGCCAGGATCTTTCAGCTGATAAATGAAATGGTATCTACAGAAACAGCTGATGTTGAAGGCACAATGCTTGATGAAGAATTGCTCAACTGTCCCAAAGATAACCGCATTACAACATCCTGGACTGTATGGAGGAAATTCCCTAATCCAGGGTTTAATCATAACTCTTTCCGCTTAGAAAAATGGCACGAATTTGAGCCGGGTTACTGGGATTACTCCGCCGCTAAGCTAAAGGGGTACCCTGATTTACTGGTAATCCAGGATACCAATCTTGGCTTTCGAACCTGTAAAGAAGGATGGCCTGAGGTTCTGTCAGCTGATTCCAAAGAAAAAATACCGCAGGATATAATAGTTCAACTCGGTCAATACAATGATTGTGAAAATAATCCTTTATTAGATAGGATAATAGACCTGGGTTTAGCAGACAGAACCACTATAATCACTTCTATAAGCGATTTGCGCTCATGCGCTGTTAAGATAGGACTGTCGTTATCGTGGGAAAGGATGCTGGAAGAAGTTGTTAAAGCGGTTTTGAGTGAGAATTGTCCGTTCATTACAGGCAGAAATAAAGGCATAAAGTATAGACAAGTAATAGTAACTCTGGGAGCCAGCGGCGCTATAATCGTAGGCAGGGCTAATAGTACCATGATCTTTGATCGCAGTTGGCAGGAAGGTGACTTTGCCAGCCAGTACCCGGGACAAGTTATGGGCTATCATGCCTGTTTATTAGGGGCTCTGGCTACTACCTGGGTGAAAAAGGCGGAAATAATGGATTGGATTAAAGCCAGTTCTATAGGAATTAAATTAGCTCGTAAACTTCACATTATGGGTTATGAAGTGGTTCAAGAAGATAATTATAAACATCTGCAATTTCCTTATAAAACCCTGGCCAAATTTTATCAGGACTTGAGCAGCAGCGGTAGTCAAGCAGACAGTTTCATGAATGATCAAATTGATGACCTGGGATTCTTTAGTTTGCCCAATGATAGAATAATCAACAAACTGGACGAAGAAAACTGGACAATCCTGGAAGAGAGATTAGTGAAAAACCAGAAATGTGATTTATCTTTTCAGGATCCGCAGAATACAGTTATTGAATGTGCCAGAAATATAGTGCTTAAAGGACCGCTAACGGCCTTACCGGATGTTCCGGTGGAAACAATTGGCGCATGGTACAGTGCGGATAGACGGGAAATTGAGGGGGTTCGCAGCGTAAAAAATGCGATGCAGGATTATTTGCGGCTAAAAAGGCCCGAGACCCCTTTGTGTGTTGCGGTATTCGGTCCTCCAGGTGCAGGCAAATCATTTGTTGTTACAGAAATAGCCAAAGGGCTTGGTATAAGGGAAGATGCCCAACTAACATTTAACCTTTCTCAATTCGAATCTCCCAATGAGCTGGGAACTGCTTTTCACCAGATTCGCGACTTGAATTTGCAGGGTAAAATGCCTCTGGTTTTCTGGGATGAATTTGATAATCCATGTAACGATCGCAATTTAGGATGGCTACGATATTTTCTTGCACCTATGCAGGATGGAGAATTCAGCGATCAGGGAGCAACTCATCCCCTGGGAGGTGGGATATATGTTTTTGCGGGCGCTACCAGACATTCTTTTGATGAATTTCAGAAAGGAAATAATTTAGAGGATCGTACCGCCAAAAAGCCTGATTTTATTAGTCGTTTGCGGGCCTATATAAATATTCGGGGGATTAATGGCAACCCTAATTCTGTTGAAGATAGACTCTACATGATTCGCCGGGCCTTTGTATTAAGGCAATATCTTGAAACTAATGCCCCCCAGATCAGGACTGACGAACAGTTTGTGATAGAAAAGGGCGTTCTGGATGCTCTTTTGAGCGTGACTGAATACTACCATGGTGCTCGTTCACTGGAAAATCTTATAAAAGTTAGCAGGTTGGCTGATAAAAGAAAATTCGAATTATCAAGCCTGCCCCCGGATAATATAATTGGTATGCATGTAAATGTTAATGAGTTTAATGACCTTACCATTATGGGTAATAGAAAAATGCTCAGAATAGGGATTACAGGTCACACTAATCTCGATCCTCATCAAATAGAGAGTCTGGAGCAGGCTGTTGATGAAGCTATCAATTTTATTGAACAACAGTACTCGGAACACTATCTTACAGTTTTCTCTCCACTGGCAGCGGGAGCCGACCGCCTGGTTGCCCGGCGCTTATTAAAAAGGAAAGCTTCAAGGCTTATTGCCATACTGCCGGTTCCACGGGATGAATATATGAATGACTTTAGTTCTTCTGATGATTATCAGATTGATCCCCTGGGGGCAGAATGGCGGCAGGAATTGAAATACTGGTTGTCGCAAAAAGCCATTGAAATAATTGAACTTCCTCCTTCAGCTACGAAAAAATCAGCTTATATAAAAACCGGTAATTTTGTAGCTGAACACAGTGACGTTTTAATAGCCATATGGGATGGTAATGAGCAGAAAGATAGCTCAATAACAGCTCAAATTGTGGCTAAAGCTGAAGTACTGAATAAACCAATTTGCCATATTTGGGGCGATAATTTTAAATTGGAGCCGATAAGGACAAATACTGACGAGACATACGGTCAGATACGCTATAAAGATTTCCCCTGCCATAGGCCTGGAATATGGAGCTAAAGGATTTTAACCTCTTTTTTTAGTTCATCTCACTACGAAAAGATTAATGTCAACTATTATTGAATATTGCTCTTGAACTTCTTCCTGTAAGTATATCTAAGGGATAATATTGGACTTTTAAAAAGCATTTTGGGGCCGGAATATTTCATAACTTCTCTTATCTTTTCTCTCATTGCAGGTTTATAACAGTGCACCTTGCATTTTGAACATACCGGCTTCCGATTTCCATAAAAGCATTTATCAATACGCTGCTTAGCATAATCAAACAGCTCCCAACAATCGGGGCAAAGTTCATTTCTTGCTGTGCCATGCATTTCATTGCAATAGAGCATGATCATTTTATGAACTGTTTCTATTTCTAATTTTCTGGAAAATGTCATATTAACCTCCATAATATCTGATAAGGTAATTCTTGATGTTAGTTTACCCGGGCTTTAATAAGAATTTATATTTATCATTAGGAGCAAGAAAAAATTTTAATTTCTTTTCATGCTGAGTGTAATACGTCCCTTTTGTTTATCTACAGAAAGCACCTTAACATCAACGTGATCTCCGACAGATACAACCTCCATGGGATCTTTAATAAATCTGTCTGCCAATTCTGAAATATGGACCAACCCGTCTTGTTTTAAACCTATATCAACAAAAGCTCCAAAATCTACTACATTTCTTACCGTCCCTTTTAAAGACATACCTTCTGCAAGATCTTCGATATTCAATATATCAGTACGGAAAACCGGCGGGCTTAACTCTTCTCGGGGATCGCGGCCGGGACGCAAAAAGTTTCCCAAAATATCTTTTAATGTGGGTATCCCAACATCCAAAGCTGCAGCTAGTTTTTGCAGCATATCTGAGTCGTTTTTTATTTCCACGAGCCGTTTTCTTGAATCCTCACTTTGAATATTCGCCATTTCCAGGCCCAGCTTATCCAGAAGTCTTGCAGCCAATTTATAGGATTCCGGATGTATGGAGGTATTGTCTAGAGAATTTTCACCTTCACTTATCCTGAGAAAGCCTGCACATTGTTCAAAGGTCTTTTGCCCTAATTTCTTAACTTCAAGTAATTGCCTGCGGTTTTTGAATTTGCCATTTTCGCTGCGGTACTCCACTATGTTAGCTGCCACTGAGCTGTTTATTCCGGCTACATAAGAAAGAAGCGACACAGATGCTGTGTTCAGATTTACACCTACATAGTTAACAACCGATTCAACCACACTTCCCAATTTTTCGGCCAGCTTTTTCTCAGCCATATCATGCTGATACTGGCCGACCCCCACAGCCTGAGGCGGGATCTTCACCAGTTCAGCCAGCGGGTCCTGAACCCTGCGGGCAATAGATATGGCACTGCGGTGCGATACATCTAAATCGGGGAATTCCTTTGCCGCCAGTTGTGATGCAGAATAAACACTGGCTCCAGCTTCACTTGTTATAGTATAAGAAAGATCTTTAAATTCGCTTCCCCGGATAAAATCGGCCACAAATTTCTCGGTTTCTCGTGATGCAGTGCCATTACCTATAACTATAGCTTTTACTGTATATTGTTCTATAATCCTTGAAATCTCCTGCTTTGCTTCTTCCACCTTATTTTGCGGCGGAACCGGATAAATAACTCCTACCTCCAACAATTTTTGGGTCTCATCTGATACAGCCCATTTACATCCGGTACGGTACGCAGGATCAATCCCCAAAACCATCTTGTCTCTTATCGGGGGTTGCAGCAGCAGTCCCCGCAGGTTTCTAGCAAAGACCTTCATAGCATGTTCCTGGGCATCTTCAGTAAGCTGCCTGCGGATATCCCGTTCCACATATGGTGCCAGCAGTCGCTTATATGCATCAAGGCTTGCTTTTTGCAAATACTCTTCGGTGACTCCTTCTTTTACAAAACGCTCTTTTATCCGCCGCATAATCTTTTCTTCATCAACCTTAAGCGCTATACTTAAAAAGCCTTCCCTTTCTCCACGATTTATCGCCAATACACGATGAGGTGCAATTTTTGCAGCTGCCTCCTGGTAATCATAATACATACTATATACTGAATCTTGTTCAGCATCTGCGGCTTTGACTTTTAATATACCATTTTTCAAGCTGAATCCTCTTAGCCATCTGCGCAGATCAGCATCTTCACTAATATACTCTGCCACAATATCCATAGCTCCCTGCAAAGCTGTTCTGGCATCTTCAATACCTTCACCCAAATACCTTTCTGCTTCCTGTAATGGATCTCTATCAGGTGGACAGGCAAGTAAGAAAGCTGCCAGAGGCTCCAACCCTTTTTCTTTTGCGGCTGAGGCCCGGGTTTTCTTTTTGGGGCGAAAAGGCAGATAAAGATCTTCCAATTCACTTGTGCTGGTTGTCCCTAGAATCTTTTCTTCAAGTTCAGAACTTAGTTTACCCTGTTCTTTAATGGTCTTTAGAACACTGGCTTTTCGTTCCTCCAGCTTGCGATAATACTTTAGCCGTTCATCAATATTTCTGATTTGCGTTTCATCCAGTTCATCTGTGATCTCTTTACGGTAACGAGCAATAAAAGGTATAGTATTACCTTGATCTAAAAGCTGGATGGTTTTACTCACTTTTGAAAGCACAATTGACAGTTCTCCGGCAACTGTTGCTGATATATTTATACTCATTTTTCCCTCCTGAAGATAAATTTCCTCTTCCTTTATTAAAAATACTAAACAAGACTCAAGCTCACAACTAAAATAGTTTCCCCTGTGTCCCTAAAAAGAAACTTAAAATCTAAAATAAATAAAGGGGTTAAATTTTTGCCCCATTAAAAATATTAGGGAAATAATAAAAATAGCCAGAAGATAAAAATCATACAGGTATTTTAGCTGGCTGTTACTTCCGGATTCTATTTTCTTCACAGTATTATTAAACCAGGGCAGTGATGCTGCAAGAGCAATAATTAGAAATGGCAATGCATATAGCATATCGGTATAAGTAAACAGTAAAGAATCTATGGATGTTTTATGATAAATAAACATTCTTTTGAGATAAAAGGGTAAATAATTAAAGTTCTCGATTCTGAATAAAACCCACCCGATAATAACAAAAAACATAGCATAAATATGTTGAATCACCGGGGGTATTTTAATTAAAAGATTCCGTATTACGTACTTCTCAATTACCAACAGCAATCCGTAATACAGTCCCCATAACACAAAATTCCAACTGGCTCCATGCCACAGCCCGGTTAAAAACCAGACTATAAACAGATTGCGCAGAACCCATTTCCTATTGCCGCCTAAAGGTATATAAACATAATCTCTAAACCAGGTACTCAAAGAGATATGCCATCTTCGCCAGAATTCGGTGATACTTTTCGATATGTAGGGATAATTAAAATTCTCCAAATAGTGGAAGCCAAACATTCTTCCCAGGCCGATAGCCATATCACTATATCCTGAAAAATCAAAATAAATCTGAAAAGTATAAGCAATGGCACCTAACCAAATCAATAGAGTGCCCGGGTCACCATTGGGATTATTGAAAATGGTATCGGCAATTATTCCCATCTGGTTGGCTATTAGAATTTTTTTGCTAAAACCAATTATAAATCTTTTGAGACCCTCTATAACATCAGCAAATGACTCTTTCCTATTCTCCAGTTCATGTCCAATAGTAATATAACGCACGATAGGACCGGCCATTATTTGCGGAAACAAGGCGATATAGGTTGCCAGGGTTAAGAAATTCTTTTGAGCTTTAATTTTTCCTGTGTAAACATCAGCAACATAAGATATAGCTGCGAAAGTATAAAAACTAACACCAATAGGCAGAGGTAAATTTCCTAAAAAAAAATTTGTACCAAAAAGGCTATTAATATTTTCAACCAAAAAACCTGAATACTTGAAAAACCCCAGTATTCCGAGGTTTAATACCAGCGCTAAAACGAAGCTGACTTTTGCTTTGCCTTTATTGCCATTTTCTTTATTTATATCAATGAGCCGGGCAAATAAGAAGTTGCCAGATGCTGATAAGAACACTAGAAAAATATATACTGGTTCTCCCCAGGCATAAAATACCAAAGAGGCCAACAGCAGTATAATATTTTTCAATTTTCTGCCGGGCATAGTGAAATATAATAAAAGCACAACAGGTAAAAACAAGAAGACAAATGTTAAACTAGAAAAAATCACTGTTAAGTCTCCTAATAGTTAATCAAAAAGGTATCATTTGCATAAAAATATAAATAGCCAGTTAACAGAACTTTATCAATATTTTTACCTTCTATAAAATCATCAAAATCAAAGGGCTTTCGGCAGTCTTTTTCATAGTGTCTGAGATCAATAAAATAAGTATTATTGAAATGAGCAGCAATAAACTCATTAATCGGGTTAGAAAAAGACTCTACGAAAACAACAATGTTCCCCTTTCCCGGCTGATTATATCTATACTCTACCACTCCATAATCATAGCCATAGCAGGCAGCATAATGATTAAAGCCTTGTACTGATGAATAATTTCCTTTTTCATACGTTTTTTTGTCTCCATATGGTGCTGGCTGGCTGTTTATATAGACTTTATGTCCGGGAAGGTCTCCCTTTAACAGGCTGAAGGTATCACTTATATCATAATCATCAATTTTTCTGGATTTATAGCCATTGTATCGAATACTGGGTACATTAATAATCTCCGTTTTTATCAGCTTTTCATCATTTCCTTTCAGCAGAGCAATAATGTGTTGGTATCCTTCTTTTTGACCTGCCGGATTCCAGTGGTGATCTGTTTTGAAAAACCATTTTTGGTATTCTTCAGGCATGTCGATAGTGAGTTTACTCAAATTTACCCGATCATTAAGAAAGCTTGCAAAATTATTAAATAATGAATGATTAATTTCTTTATTAATAAAATCAATATCCACATCGGTTTCGATATAGAAACAGTAAAAATCAATATTTGGGTACTTATCTGCTAACATATTGATATTATTTGCTTTAGATTGAAAGAGTTGATTGGCGTTTTCGTTCTCATACCTGGGAAAAACCAAATGATGTGAATCATTAAGTTCAAATAAATTGTTGCCTTTAGGCGTTAAGTCTGGAAAAGCAATCACTTTATTATTTACAGAGTTATCCGGAATTCCGTTCTGCTGTTTGGCTAATGGCTTTATACTTTTCAAGCTGGAGGCAATTATTCCAAGATTCTGACGCTTTATATTGTTATATGTTGCTTTCAGGGTCTGTCCCAGAACAAGTTGATCAGATAGTGCTTGCTCTAAACCTGTTTGATAATCTGTCTTAAGAAAAGAAGCTATTGAAAATGCAGGGAATTCTGTTAATGTCCTATTCTCTATAGTGGATTCAGTCTTAATACCCCTTATGAAAATGCCTCCTACTAAAATGAGGATCAGTCCCAATAAAAAAGAGGAAAACAATTTACCTCTTTTTCTTTTCATTTTACTATTATTGTTACTACTACTCATAAAATATAGACTCCTCTATTATATTCATTATGTCTATGTTGCGGATATGGAATAATTGGTATTACTTTAGAAAAATGCAAAGATATCATTAAATTAAGTTTCAGAACTAGCTACAAAGGTTTCTTCCTGACCATTCCATTTAATAGTGAAGGTAATATCATCCTCAGGACTAAGGAGTTTTTCTTTACCGCTTGATGAACCCAGCATTACCATGTCATTTTTATAAAATGAACGGCCTATTGTGCCAGACTGGGAATAAGCAGGAGCTTGCATTTGGTAGGATAGCGTGTCTACTGACTCTATATCTTCGCCCAGATATTTAAGCGAAGTAGATACATTATAGTAATTATCATTATTCAAAGTGGCCTGTTCATCATGATATAGATATTCATGAAATTTTACTACCGTATTTGATTCCCAGTTGTTTCCGGTTCCTGTAAAAATAATTTCTTGGGTATCATTTAGTTTTTCAAACACTGTGTTTACTACTATGTTTAATTGTTCCAGCGTTTGCATCTTTAGTTCCTTTTCATCTGCTGGGATAATAAGCAGCATCAGATTTTTGGCGCAGGTATTAGGTTCTGAAGAGTACAATTTAAATCCGTCGCTATTGAGCCACATTTCACTGGCAATTTTACGCTCGTTAATAGAGTTATAACAATAAATATTGAGTTTGTGATTGGTGTCATTTATATAAAAGGTGGCTGGTTTGACTCCATGTATTTCTTCAGCATTGAAGTCCCAGGTCCTGTGTAAATTAATACCTTCCTTTGCCAAAATATTGACTGCCTGATTTACACTTAGAGTTGATTCAGAGTGGGGGTTTTCTACATGGGATTTTTTTGCTACAAGTACTAAGACTATTAGAATAGTTAGAAAAATGGCTAAGCCTGTGTATAATCCCCTTTTTCTATTCATGCTGCTCCCCCCCCCTTTTATTGAAAGTCCTGATAATATTTTTGTCTGCTTATGTCACAAAGACATAAGGGACTTTTTTGCTGTGTCATTAAGTCCTTGCAGCGATATAATGCATTCTCCAATTTATCTTACTATGAGAAGATGAATGACACAACAAAAACGTCCTCTTTATTTCAAAAACCCGCGTTTAAAGTATTTATTGGTAACTTTATCAGGACTATTGCAAATTCATGTGCACGAATATAGACTTGAGGAAACTGAAGAAACTGAGAATAAGCAGGGCTTGCATTCCGTGGATACCGTACCCATTGACTCGATATCCAGTCGAACCAAGAGAATTGGAAAGTCTTTTTAAAGGTATTTACTTCCCTCTCTCTCGCTGAGCGGGGACAGAGAATTATTATTAATAAAGGTTCTTACCCATTCCGGATTAGTTTTGGAGTATTCTCTTAACGCCCAACCTATGGCCTTATTGACAAAAAACTCTTTGCTATAGCTGTTTTTTAGAATAATTTCCTCCAAAACCTTATTGTTGGTGTGCTCTTTATATTTTAACTGAAATAAAATGGCACTGCGGACTAGCCAGATATTATCGGACTTTGCCCATTTAATGATATATTGATCAGTTAAGTCCGGGAAACGATGGCAAAGGTTCCCTACCAGTTTATCAGCCATCGCATCCACTGTATCCCACCAGGATTTTTTAATGAGTAGTTCCTGGATTTTTTCTATATCCCGTTTTTGCAAATTTTCCTTAAGAGCAATCAAATAATCCTGAGACAGGTATTGGTATTCTCTTTCGGCAAGATCCCAGCATATGCTAATGAAGTTCCAGTCAATTACCCCCACTTTCCTCGCCTGCTTTAAAAACTCTTTTTGCAATTTGTTCCGTTCAGGCCGGGGTATGCCCAGGAAAGGAAACTGGTTTTTCATATAGGCAGCCATTGCTTCAGCTTTGACCGGATCGTGGTTTTTACGGAATTCGTTTATGATATTCTCAGACATACACCAACCCTCAGTATTTTCAGAATGAAGGATAGTTATTTTGAAATACCTTACCCAACGGTTGTATTTGTTTCTTCGTTTAGTATCTTACTGGCCTTGGACAACGCGTTCACGTAGGCGCGGGCACTGGCTTCAAATATATCGGTGCTTAAACCGCGTCCTATAAAAATGCTGTTATCACAGCGTATTTTCACTGTGGCATCTCCCAGGGCTTCTGAACCCTGAGTAAGTGATTTTATGGAAAAATCCTCCAGGCGCACAGGCAGTTTTACGACTCGATTAATCGCTCTTAACAGCGCATCTACTGGACCGTTGCCAAATGATGCTTCAGTCTTTTCTTCCCCGTTGACATCCAGGGTAACGGTTGCTGACGAGGTAGTAGCACCATGAGTGGCTACTGAAAGGTTCTTGATGGTTATCCCATTGCCATTCTTTTCATTACCCATTAAGGCATGCAGGTCCTCATCAAAGATTTCTCCCTTCTGGTCTGCCAGGTTTAGAAAGTTGGCGTACAGTTTATCCAGGTTGTCTTGAACTTCATAGCCGAGCTCTTCTAAACGGTGTTTTAATGCATGGCGACCTGAACGTGCACTCAATACAATTAAGTTGCGGGGAATTCCTATAATTTCGGGGTCAATAATCTCATAGGTGGTTTTTTCTTTTAAGACACCATCCTGGTGGATGCCTGAAGCGTGCATAAAAGCGTTGGCTCCCACTATGGCCTTATGACTGGGTACCGGCACCCCGGTGATGCGTGATACCAGGCGGCTGGTAGCTGATATCTCCCGGGTTTTTATTTCTGTTTCAACTCCATAAATTTTGGGTTGACTGTAGATTGCCATAATTACTTCTTCCAGGGACGTGTTCCCTGCCCTCTCCCCGATTCCATTGATACAGCCCTCAACCTGCCGAGCGCCGGCTTTGATACCGGCCAAAGAATTGGCGGTTGCCATACCCAGGTCGTTGTGGCAGTGGATACTGATTATGGCTTTATCAATATTATTAACGTTATCAAAGATATAAGTAATAAGATCTCCATATTCCCAGGGGGTAGCATAACCGACTGTATCAGGCAGATTTACTACTGTAGCTCCCGCGTTTATGACTTCCTCAACTACTCTGGCAAGAAAACTCCAATCACTGCGGAAAGAGTCTTCGGCATAGAATTCAATGTCACTAATATACTTCTTAGCCACTTTTACTGCATGAACAGCAGCAGCTAAGACCTCTTGAGGAGACATGCCCAGTTTCATTTCCATATGCTGGGGAGAGACCCCGATCCCGGTATGGATCCGGGGGCTTTCTGCACCCTTCAGAGCCTGGGCGCAAATATCTATATCATCATCCACAGCCCTGGTCAAACCGCATATCGTAACCCCTTTTACTTCCCGGGCAATAGTCTTAACCGATTCAAAATCCCCCGGTGAAGATGCGGGGAAACCAGCTTCTATAACATCCACGCCCAGTTTGACCAGCTGACGGCTAATTTCCAGTTTCTCTTTAACATTAAGGGTTATCCCCAACGATTGTTCTCCATCTCTTAAAGTAGTATCGAATATATACAATTTGCTCATTTATCTCTTCCTCCTTATTTCTATTAAACCAGTTAAGTAGATCGCTAAGGTCGTCCTGCATCGACACCACCTCCTAAAAATAGAAAACCCCTCGCGCTCATAGTATGAGACGAAGAGTATTTGCTCCGCGGTACCACTCATTTTAGCGATCAAAAGTCGCCCACTTTATAGGATACGGGAAATAAAATCCGATACCCCCTTCCTTTTAACGGCGGAAGTTCCCGTCCGAGCCTACTCTCAATGATTTCGGTCGGCAGCTCCAGGGAGAGTTCGGTATACCACTGTGACTGCCTCGCACCATCCGGCAGTTCTCTGATTCCGATGGAAAACTTACTAATTCCTGTCATTGCTATTTTTAAAACATTGTATACATTATAATTGGCTGCCCATCTGATGTCAATATAAAATCACTTATAA
>CAYZYO010000064.1:0-3212 GCA_964482585.1 uncultured Syntrophomonadaceae bacterium
CGGAGATTCATCTGATATTTTCCCATCTTTTAGCCGGGACTCAACCGAGGATACTAAAGTTACAGCAACTTCCCGGCCTGATTTTAATTCCTGTAAGGTAATTTTGGATCCCAGGGCAATCTCATCAGTTTTAAAATCACTTTCTTCCATTAAACGTGCATTTCTCAGGGTTTTTTCTAAACTAATTATTCGACCTTCAATAAAAGCCTGTTCATTTTTGGCATCTTCATATTCTGAATTTTCTGTTATATCTCCGAAAGCAATCGCTTGTTTAATACGTTCGGCAACCTCTTCCCGTTTAACTGATTTAAGATATTCCAGCTCAGTTTCCAGTTTCTTAAGGCCTTCTTTAGTTAGTAAAACCTCTTTCGCTACTGCCATTTTATCGCTCCTAACTTAAATAGTTCAAATTCCGGATCAGAAAAAATATTTTTCTCGTTTGATTAATGATAGAGGGAAGCTTTATCAATATTCTCCTATTCACATTATCCTTTATTTGCTACCTGTCAAAGCTGAGGATTAATTAAAATAAACCCCCGTAAAACATATTTTCACCTGAACCACATTAGCATGATAATCAGGGTTCCTGGAGCCTTTAATATTTTACGCAGTTCTCTTTTCCTTTATGGTATTATAAAGACCTCATATAACCTTGTCAAGAAACAAGTCCCACAATCCTAACTCATCACCTATTTCCTGAAGATAAATAAAATTCTTGCCATCTTTATAATTTGCCTTATCTCTTTCTTCGCCTAAATATAAAAATCCTGCTTTTGCTAGAAAACAACTCTCCATTATAGGGGCTAGATTATGCAGTCTAGCGTCAATGCCGCTGTTTAAAAGACATTTTTCCAGCTGTGGGGCAATATTAAAACTATGGTTATTAAGTCTAATATAAACGGGATCAGGATATCTTATAGCTATCTGTTGCCGGTCAAAATCAAGGATTATCACCAGATCTTTTTTTTTCCAATTTTCAGGGCTTAATAGGCTTATGCTTACTGCATACCCCTTTTCATATAATAAGCGGTGAGCCAATAATTCATAGCGAGATGGATTCCAATGCTGCAATGATAAAGGTAGATCATATATTGTTAACTCTTCAATGAAATAAGCCAGTTCCTCAGGATTACCTACTATAATTATTTTCTCCATTTTCCTTTTGGATAGGCATTCTCTTATCAAGACTAACACCAGGGCTTTTATAAAATCATCACCAAATATTGGTTTGAATTCGCTTGCCAGATTAATAAACTGTGGTTTTAGCCTGCGATCAACTGCCATAGTTTGCAGCTGATAACTACTCAATAATATATTAGACTTGTTTAAAATATCTCTTTGATTATCTGGGTTCAGGGTGTCCAGATTGCCTTGCCCCAGAGGTAGTTTAATATTACAGCCCCGTAAATTTAACTGAGGTAGATCGATCAGTCTTTCTATCCGCGGCGCAAAAAATATCGGGGCTAACCTGTCCAAAAAGAATTTTTTAAAGGCTAAACCCCGTTTATTAGTATTTATTAGATTAAAGAATGCAAAATCCAGGTCAGGCATTAAACCCCTCCAGGTCAACCACCCCCGGCTTCATATTAAGCTCTTTTAGCATGCTATAATAATCTTCTGCCTTTATGTCAGCTAATGGCCTACCCATTAAAGCAACCATTAATGCTTCAATAACATTAGTACCAAAAGAACGCCCTCCCATATCCGGGGTGGTAGTAATTACTTTGCGGATACCCCGCTCTTTTAAAAGCTTCATATCCTCTCGGGTAGTGGTATTAGTTATAACCACCTGCCCGTTAAGCTTTTCTGGCAGGTAACGCCGGATATAATTAAAATCTCCAGCTAAAATATCCGCTTCATAATAATATTTCGAATGTTTAGGAATTATGACTTCCTGTTTACTTCCTGTAGGATAGAGTTTATCAAAGGGCATCCTTACTACAAAAGGTGCAGCAATACTGCCAAAGAATCGCAGGGTCTTTAAAGAATGTAAGGGAACAGGAATTCCTAATGTATAAATAAAATCCCCTAGAGTCAGCTTAGCACCTACCTCTTCAAATGCTTCTGCCATGCCAAAACGATCTACAGCACAAACCATCAATACTTTTTTGCCATACAGATCCAGGATTCCTTCATTTTGCACATCTAAAATACATTTTCTCTCCAGGGTGTTTTTCAATCCACTGCCATCCAGCATCGGGGTCTTTTTAGCCTCGGCGGTCAACCTTTTAGCATCTTTTATTACATAAGGCTTTCCCGCGATATAAATATAAAGATCTATCCCCCCCATGCCAAATGCATCTATTTTACCATCAAGATTTCTTACTAAATTAATTGCTTTATTCCAGTCTCCATCGGTTCCAATTCGTTCAATACGAAAAGGTTCTCCCATAAACTCGGTTTCATATGCATGGTCTCTTTTTGATGAACCTAAACTCACACTAACAATACGCTTCATTATTTCCTCCTGATAATACTGAAGACTAATGTATGCTCTCTTCAGCATGTTTAAACCAACTCATCTATCTGGCAGCTTTTACCGAGCGCAATATCTTTCTTAAATCCTGTGGATTAACCCATTTGTCCTCGGTAATAGGAGAAGAGCCTATCTCTATAGATATTATCTGGCTGTCGATTATTCTCTCAAAAAGTTTAATCCGTTCATCAGATCCAATGGCAATGACCACTTGATAATCCCTTATTTTTGTAATTAAAGCCATTATTTCATTTAACAGCTCGTTTCCACTCCGGTTATTAATATAATCCAAACGCTCTTCTTCGGTCATCAGGAATATAAAGTCTACTCCTTCGTTTTCTAAAATTCCGGACACCTCATCCTTATTTAATATGGGAAAGCCAATACAGGCTACAGACTGACCTTTGCGCAGTTCCCCAATTCCCTCCACCCGGGATATAAAAGACCGATCAATATTTAGGCGCTCTGCTGTCTCCTGCTGGGAGAAACCCTGTGCTCTTAATTTAAGAGCTTTTCGCAGAGTCTTTTCAATCTTCTGCCAGCTTATTATCTTATCCTGTATGCGGAAAAAATCCATAATATTCACCCTTGCGCACAATTTTGTATACAACCTGGGGCTATTTTACCACTTCTTCACCAGAAATTCAAGCTATTTCAGAGCAGGGGGGAATGCGACAGGGTGACGGTTCTCGAATGTCGCACTGTCTAGTTACAATCTTTCATTGAATAGTTCGAG
>CAYZYO010000064.1:3312-5331 GCA_964482585.1 uncultured Syntrophomonadaceae bacterium
GACGGTTCTCGAATGTCGCACTGTCTAGTTACAATCTTTCATTGAATAGTTCGAGATAACAGTGCGACATTCGAGAACCGTCCCCTGTCGCATTTAACCGTCCCCTGTCGCATTACAAGCTTATTGCAGATATGAGTTCTTCGCGGGTAACTGCCTTGTTTATTTGTTCTCTTCTCCTGGTGGCTCCTGGCATTGTTTTTATATACCAGGAAAAGTGTTTGCGCATTTCTCTTATGACAACCGGTTCCGGTTTAAACTGACAGGCCAGTTCAAGGTGTTTTATGGCTATATTTACCCGCTCTTCCATAGCAGCCGGTGGTATCTCCTGACCATTTTCCAGCAATTCTACCGTCTCCTGGAAAATGAAAGGGTTGCCCATTGCTGCCCGGCCAATCATTATTCCATCACAACCAGTATACTCAATCATTTTAAATGCTTTTCGAGCACTGGTAATATCCCCATTACCTATAACCGGTATTTTTATTCTTTCTTTTACTTCTTTGATCATATTCCAATCAGCACGGCCTGAGTAAAACTGTATCCGGGTCCGGGGATGCAAAGTTACTGCTGATGCCCCCTCCTGTTCAGCTGCACCGGCTAACTCTATGCAGTTAATACTATTTTTATCCCAGCCTTTTCTCATTTTTACCGTAACCGGTACTTCCACTGCCTGAACTACTTCTTTTATTATTTCCCGGCTTTTTTCTAAATCCAGCATAAGGGCTGCACCTTCGCCGTTTTTAGTTATTTTAGGTGTAGGACAACCCATGTTAATGTCAATAATATGGGCTCCCATTTTCTCAACTATTAAAGCCGCCCTGGCCATGCATTCAGGGTCGGAGCCAAATATCTGCACCGCTACCGGTGCTTCTTCCCCTTTTATATCGGCAATTTTCCTGGTTTTTTCCTGTTCATAAACCAGCCCCATAGCAGATATCATTTCGGTAAAGACCAACCCACAGCCAAAAGACCTGGCGATTAAACGAAAAGCCTTATCACTAACCCCGGCCATTGGAGCAGCTGCTATGCGATTTCTGATTCTAATAGGCCCAATAGTGAACATGCTCAACTCCGGTTAATCTCATAAATCATTCGCAGTCCATCCAGGGTAAGCAGCTCATCTACGATATCAATAGTATCTGTTTCCCTTGCTATTACCGCAGCCAATCCTCCTGTAGCAACTACCACGGGACTTTTGTTAATTTCTTTTTTAATCCGGTTGATAATACCTTCAACCTGCCCCACAAAACCGAATATGATCCCGGCTTTCATGCTTTCTACAGTGTTCTTACCTATTATGCTTTTAGGGGTTACCAGTTCTACCCTTGGAAGTTTAGCTGCTCTAGATACTAAGGCTTCTGTAGAAATGCTTATACCAGGAGCTATCGCTCCTCCCAGGTAGTTAGCTTTTTCGTCCACTACGCAAAACGTGGTAGCAGTACCAAAATCTACAATAATCAATGGTCCTCCATACTTTCTAAAGGCACCTACTGCATTGACTACCCGGTCAGCTCCTACCTCGCGAGGGTTTTCGTATTTTATGGCCAAACCGGTTCTTATTCCTGGTCCAACTATTAATGGTTTACAGGCAAAACATTTTCTACTCATCAGATCCATTTCCATCATAACTGTTGGCACAACTGATGAGATAACTATCGCCTTTATTTTTTTGGCATTCATTTTGTCATAATCAAACAGTGAACGTAAAATTACCCCATACTCATCACAGGTACGCAGTGTATCTGTCTTTATTCTCCAGTTATTAACCAGCCGGTCATTTTCATAAGCACCTATTACTGTATTTGTATTGCCTACATCAAAGACTAATATCATATGGCTTCCCTCCGGGTTATAATTTTTTACTCCAGGCAACAGTCAATCTCCCCTGTTCAATTCACCAACATAAGCTCTGAATCTCCCAGAATGCTTTTCCAGGATTCTATCTATGCATTAAAAAAACATTTGTAATTTATTGGAAAATGTTTAGCCCCTAAACATTTGCTTGGTTTTGTTTATTTA
>CAYZYO010000064.1:5431-13984 GCA_964482585.1 uncultured Syntrophomonadaceae bacterium
GGCGACTGAAGTCGCCTCTACGGTTCTATCCCGTTGATCCGATTTTGCCAAAACGCCATTCGTAGCCAACTTATCTAAGTAAGGTGACTGCATTAAGCGTTTATTTTCTAATTAATCAAGTTTAACTTTTTATACCTTTCTTTTAAGATCTAATCTTTTACTCAGTTCTATAGCCAGGAATGAAGCAGCAATCACTTTAATTAGATCAAATACTATAAACGGTACCAGCCCGATCTTGATAAGCTGCATAATATTTATAGCCTGCCCCAGGTAAAAATCCAGTATAAAATACATGTAGGGCAATCCAATCAGATAATATACTATTATGCCTGCAATCCCTGCCAACACAAAATTTGTAATGGTTGTCCTTTTAATTATCTTAGACTGCAGCCACCCCGCTAACGGAAATGCCAATATGAATCCGAAACTAGGAACCAGAATATACGCAGGTCCACCATAAGGGGGAACTGAAAAAACCGGTAATCCAAAAAGTCCCAGGAATAAATATGCCAGCATACTTAAAAATACCGCTGGCGGTGAAAGCATACAGGCTGCTAGAAACATCACTAGAGGCTGCAGACTAAATGGAATAACAGCTATAGGCTGAATTATCCTGACAAATAGGGTAAGGGTACACATCATTGCCGTAAATAGAGCAGCTGTTACCAACTCCTGAGTGGAAAGCTTCATTTATGACCTCTCTCCGTTAACCGTTATTATGTTATAAGGTTAACAGAAGGGTTATTTATCCGTCAAGAATTTTAGGTTAAATTATATCAAAACTAATATCCAGGCTTTTTACTGAATGGGTAAGTGCTCCCACAGATATAAAATCTACTCCTGTTTTGGCCACTTCTATGATATTGCTTTCATTAATTCCACCGGAAGCCTCTAAAATAGCCTTTCCATCTGCTATTTCTACTGCCTGTTTTAGCATCTCCAGATCCATGTTATCCAGCATGATTATGTCCGCCCGGGCGGTAAGTGCTTCCTGTAGTTGTTCAATACTCTTTACTTCTACTTCTATTTTAAGTGTATGGGGTATTTTGCTGCGAACTTGGGAAACTGCTTTTTGAATTCCTCCAACTGCTTTTATATGGTTATCTTTTATCATTACCCCATCATATAAACCAAATCTGTGGTTACGGGCTCCCCCGGTAGAAACAGCATATTTTTCAAGGACTCTAAGTCCGGGAGTGGTTTTCCGGGTATCAACCAGTTCTGCTTTATGATATTTTATTACTTCAACCATTTCCCTGGTTTTAGTGGCAATTCCTGAAAGCCGCTGCAGAAAATTAAGTGCGACCCGTTCCCCGGTTAATAAATTTGCCGTCCGGCCGCTAACTATAGCTATAGTATCACCAACAGCTATTTCCTCGCCATCGTTTTTTAGCTTTTCAAATTCTATCTCTGCATCTAAACAGCTAAAAACCTTTTGGCAGACATTAATACCGGCTATTATTCCACTAGATTTCGCATAGAATCTCCCGGTGGTCTGCTGTTCATATGGTATTAGATAGCCT
Organism: uncultured Syntrophomonadaceae bacterium; assembly: GCA_964482585.1. Taxonomy (GTDB): domain Bacteria; phylum Bacillota; class Syntrophomonadia; order Syntrophomonadales; family Syntrophomonadaceae; genus CAYZYO01. The sequence continues at coordinate 6,955 of CAYZYO010000064.1, forward strand.
GTAGTAATATCAGTATATCCAATATCTTCTTGAAGAGCTCTTTTTATCAAATCTTCAAGACCTGGGTAGTTCATACATTCGCCTCCGAACTATGTATAGATTTCTTAAGTATACAATTTGCGTTTTGGGTTATTTTTTAACAATTAACAAAACTCATATGTTTAGCCCAGCGGATATCATCACGATAAGGATAGTCCGAGCGGTAATGTCCTCCCCGGCTTTCTTTGCGCCACAAAGCCGCCTGGATAATCAAATGAGCAACAGTCAGCATATTTATTACTTCATAATATGCCACTATGTCATCACCTGGAGTAAGATTATTATATATTTTTTCTATTTCTCTATTAGCTTTTTTTAGTCCTTCCTCATTTCTAATTATACCCACATTATCCCACATAACAACCTGCAACCTGTTTTTGCTTTCCACTGGGTCTAATTTTTTTAGCCGGGGGGTAAATACCCAGTTTTTATCAAAGGCTTTAAATATCTCATCAGCTTTAAAATCTCTCCGGTACAATATCTCTTCAGCATTATCAACTATGCGGCTGCCAAATACAATACCTTCTAAAAGCGAATTGCTGGCCAGCCGGTTAGCTCCATGAACCCCAGTACCAGCTGCTTCTCCACAGGCATAAAGCCCATACATATTCGTTTCCCCATTGCTGTTAGTCTCGATTCCACCCATAGTATAGTGGGCAGCAGGCGAAACTGGAACCTTGTCTCTGGTTATATCTATACCTTTTTGTAAACAGGTACGGTAGATATTAGGAAATCTCTTTTTTACCTCTGCTATCCCTGTCATGTCCAGATAAACGTATTCGCTTCCGGTTTGGTTAAGCTCACTTAAAATAGCCCTGGATACAACATCCCTGGGAGCAAGCTCTTCCAGGTGATGATATTCCTTCATGAACCGGGTTCCTTTAGTATTATAAAGCAGACCTCCCTCCCCCCGCACTGCTTCGGATATTAGAAAACGCTGGGTATCATGGCTGAAAAATACCGTGGGGTGAAATTGGAAAAATTCCATGTCAACTATTTTACATCCACACCGGAAACACACAGCCATGCCATCGCCAGTAGCTACCGGGGGATTAGTAGTATACTTATATAACTGCCCGGCTCCACCGGTAGCTATTATGGTTGCTCTAGCCTTATATATTAGCTTGGAGCAGTTTTTTGTGTCATACACCAGTATGCCAAAGCATTCTTTTTGTTTATCATCACTTAAGATGTCTATTAAGAATTGATCTTCATTTATGGCTATATCTCTATTTGCCTGACATTTTTTAACCAGGGCAACACGAATTGTTTCCCCGGTTGTATCGGCAGCATGGAGTATGCGCGCTTTACTGTGGGCTCCTTCACGAGCCAATGATATGCTGCCGTTTTTCATATCAAAACTGGCACCGGCATTAATAAGTTCTTGAATTCTTAAAGGGCCATCTCGTACCAGGACGTCTACTGCTTCAATATTACAGAGGCCTGCTCCCGCTTCCAGCGTATCTTCGAGATGTAAAAAAGGGGAATCCTCTTCGTGAACAGCGGCAGCAATTCCCCCCTGGGCTAATCCAGTATTAGATTCTTTTATGCTTTTTTTGGCTAAGACCGTGACTTTGCCAAATTTACTAGCTTTTATAGCGGTAAAAAGCCCGGCAATACCCCCTCCAATTATTAAAAAATCTGTGCTAATTACTGGTATATCTTTATTGATAGTTTCTATGTACCTGGTTATTATCATAATTTTACACCTGATTTCTACCCCAATCATATAAAACAAACCTGTAGCGGAGATAGCTTTCTCCGCTACAGTATGAAAAACAGTTTTTCTTTAACCAGTCATCGATGAATTTTTAGTTATCTCAATTTATTGATAACATCTTTTGCAGTGCATTATGGGCTTTTTCTCTTGTTTCCTCCGGTAGCTCTATCCGGTATTGCAGTTTTTCCATGGAACGGGCCAGGCTGCTAAGGGAAATATATTTCATATCCCGGCACTGAAAATCAAGTCTGGCCAAGTAAAAGTTTTTTTCCGGACAATTATTCTCCAGGGTATAAGTAAAACCTTCTTCCGTCCCAATGATAAAATCCTTTTCCGGGCTGGCCTGCACATAATTTAAAATACCAGCAGTTGAGCGTACCGCATCTGAAGACCGGGTAATATCCGGTATGCATTCGGGATGAACAACAACTTTAGCACCGGGGTGTAGAGCTAACTGTTCCTTTAGCTCTTCCCGGGTTAAAAGATTATGAACTGGACAGAATCCTTCCCATAATATCATTTTTCTTCCAGTTTGATCCTGAATATGAGTACCAAGGTTTTTATCAGGGACAAAAATAATCTCTTTATCCTGGGGAATTGATTTTACCACATTAATTGCGTTTGATGATGTACAACAGATATCGCTTTCAGCTTTAACTTCAGCCGAGGAATTTACATAGCATACTACTACTGCACCAGGATGCCGACTTTTCATTTCTCTTAATGCTGCAGCAGTAATCATGTCTGCCATAGGGCATCCCGCGTTTATTTCTGGTAGTATTACGGTTTTTTCCGGGCTTAATATCTTAGCACTTTCAGCCATAAATTTAACTCCGCAGAAAATTATAACCTCGGCATCAGTTTCAGATGCCTGCCGGGCAAGCTGTAGAGAGTCCCCAATAAAATCAGCTGCATCCTGAATTTCTGGCGGCTGGTAATAATGGGCCATTATTATAGCTTTTAATTCCTTTTTTCTATTTGATATATACTCCAGCAAATCCTGAGACATTAATTCAGCTCCCCCTTATCTGTTCTACTAACAACAATCCCCCGAAAATAGAACTACCCTTCATCTCGTGCTGCTGCCATTCTTGTTTTATTCTTTCCTTGCTCTTATCGATCAACGATAAGGGTTCTAGTCAAAAAGTTAGACCAGGTTTTATTTATTAATTACTCACAACTACCCGTATCAATTTTGGTTATTTCGTTTTGCTCATTAACAAAAACTAAAGTAGGTTTATAGTCTTTACATTTCTCATTTTCCGTCAGCATATATGTGAGGATGATAACAATATCATCTTTCTCAACCAGACGAGCAGCTGCTCCGTTTAAGCAAATTACTTTCGATCCACGTTGGCCTTCAATCACATAAGTCTCAAAGCGTGCACCATTGTTTATATTAACTACAGTAACTTTTTCGTTTTCCACTATATCAGCAGCATCCATCAAATCCCGGTCAATAGTAATACTCCCTACATAATTCAAATTGGCTTCAGTTACTACTGCCCGGTGAATTTTAGATTTAAGCATCGAACGGAGCATTATTCTACACCTCCACTTGCAGGTTATCAATCAACCTGATGTTTCCAATCTTTACCGCCAGAGCAATAAGCACTTTACCCCTAATTTCTTGAAGGTCCGACAGGTCAAGGGCATTACATATGATAATATAATCAACTTCCGCCTGGGGACTTTCATTAATTAATTCATGCATAGTTTCTCTGACCTTTTTAATATTTCTCTCTCCATTTATTATTTCATCTTCAGCCTTATTTAGAGCCTGACTTAATATTAAGGCTTGCTGCCTCTGTTCTTTATTTAAATAGGCATTACGAGAACTCATTGCCATACCATCTTGCTCTCTCACAATAGGACATCTGATAATCTCCAGGGAAAAATTTAGCTCTTTAACCATCTTCTCAATAACCATTACCTGTTGAGCATCCTTTTGCCCAAAAAATGCTAGATCAGGCTGGCATATATTAAAAAGTTTACTGACTACTGTGGCAACTCCTTTAAAATGGCCCGGTCTCGATGCTCCACACATTTTCCTAGTTATTTCACCTTCTATCTGTACAAAGGCACTATATCCTTCAGGATACATTTCTTTTATTGAAGGTGCAAAAACCGCATGCACATTTTCCTTTTCTAATAGATTGGTATCTCTACTAATATCCCGTGGATAATCGTCAAAGTCTTCTCCCACCCCAAATTGTATAGGATTTACAAAAATACTTACCACCACTATATCACAACTTTTTACAGCTTCCTTTACCAGTGATAAGTGTCCTTCATGAAGATAACCCATAGTGGGAACAAGTCCAATCTTTTTTCCCTGCATCTTATAATCCCTGCACCATTCCTGCATTTTATTTACACTATTGAATACCTGCATAAAATCTCCTCATATCTAAATAATATTAAGTATATTAACCGGTATGGGTTCTATACTCCTTAATATAATTTTTCCAGGACCTCATCTTTAATGGTGAAGCCATGTTCTTCTCCGGGAAATGTTCCTTCCTCAACTTCTCTTTTATAAGCCTTTAAGCCTTCTAAAATTACAGGCTGCAGATTAGTAAATTTCTTTACAAATTTAGGAATGTGTCCAATAGACATTCCTAACATGTCGTTTATTACTAAGACCTGTCCATCACAGTATTGGCCAGCACCTATTCCAATTGTTGGAACTGATACTTCTTTGGTAATTTTTTTAGCAAGTTCAGTTGGTACACACTCCAAAACTATAGAGAAAACTCCTACCTCCTCAAGTGCCTTGGCATCATCAATTAGCTTCTTGGCTGTTTCCAGATCTTTTCCTTGCACCTTAAAACCACCAAATTTATTAACTGATTGTGGTGTTAACCCAATATGTCCCATAACTGGAATCTGGGCATCAAGTATTGCTTTTATCGTATCCGTTCTTTCAACTCCGCCTTCTATTTTTACTGCTTCAGCTCCACCTTCTTGGATAATCCTACCTGCATTTCGCACTGCTTCTTCAATGGAAATATGATAAGAAAGAAAAGGCAAATCACCTACCACCATTGTATCTTTAGCTGCTCTAACAACCGCTTTGGTATGGTGAACCATATCATCCATGGTAACTGCAAGAGTATTTTCATAGCCCAAAACTACATTCCCTAGTGAATCACCCACTAGTATTATATCAATACCAGCCTCATCCACCATTCCAGCAAGTGAATAATCATATGCTGTAAGCATACTTATTTTTTCATTGTTTGTTTTTTTATTTTTTAATGTTAATACTGTGGTTTTTGCCATCTTAACACTCTCCTTTAACTTTATACTCCTTTTTTCAGGTAGTACCAGCAATTACCTGGCAAATCTATACTAACAATTGCTCTGAAAAATTTTTTGAAACTCTTCCCTGGTTTTTTCGTCAATAGTCCCTTTTTCTTCAGCAATAAACGCCGTATAGAATCCAAGTAAATTATATAATTTGGAGAATTCAGGTGCCATTTCAATTAGGCGATCCTGATGTTTAGTTATTGTAGTAATATCCCCTCTGGCTACCGGCCCTGTAAGAGCCTCAGGTATCCCTACATTGTTAATGTTATTAATCGTACCATTTATCAAGGGCATTAAGGCTTGGACAGCTATCTCCTCTGGAATCCCGGTTTTTTTAAGAAGTTTTATTCCTAAATCAATCAATGTAACCAGGTAGTTACATACAACACAGGCACCAGCATGATATAATGGCTTAGCTTCTTTATCTATAAAAAAATACGTTCCTTTTAGAGTTTCTATAATCTGTACCGCAATATCATAAGCCTCTTTATCTCCCTCAACACTAAAAACCGAACCAGGCAGGTTTGCTATTGCCTGTTCGAGGTTGGCAAATGACTGTAAGGGATGTATCGATAATATATAGGCGCCCAACTCTTTAGCCCTATTCAAAATCTCCGATGAATGAGCACCACTCATATGGATAATAACCTGTCCAGGTCTTAGAGCAGAATTATCAACCAGGGTGTTCACTATTTCCTGAATAGAACTATCAGTTGTGGTAATAAACAAAATATCAGCCGAGCGAGAAACTTCTTGAGGTGACATATGAGCAGTACATCCGATCCGGTCAACAAACTGTCTTGTAGATTCGAATTTCGCATCATGCACACCCGTAATCTCAAAGCCCTTACTATTAAGTACCACCCCAACAGCTGTTCCTACAACTCCCGCCCCAATAATACCAATTTTACTTTGCATAATCTAACCTCCAGTCCGGCAGGAATTAATAATCCCTGCAGCTAGCCGTCTTGGTCCTAAATAGGATACAAGCGAAAAATACTCTCAGGAGTTCCGGCGGGAGACCCCTTTTAAATCTTTATGATTCTATTGTTTCCTTCTCGGGCTATAACCTTAATCAACACCTCCTCGATCTTAGCTCCATCATCAGGAAATACAATTTTCGGATCAATCTCCTGCAGTGGAACAAGTACAAACGACCTTTCCTTCATGTACGGATGAGGAATTTTAAGCTCAGGAGAGTCTATGACTTCATCTCCGTACATTAAAATATCTAGATCTATTATACGAGGGCCCCATTTTTCCTTACGCTGACGGCCCATTTTTATTTCAATTTCCTGTAGTTTATAAAGTAATTCTCCGGCCGATAAATCTGTCGTAATTTCTATAACCTGATTAAAAAAATCTTCCTGGTTAGTATTCCCCCACGGTTTAGTTATATAAAATGACGAGATCTTTTTTATTTCAACTTTATTAATGCTTTTTATTCTATTAATAGCACCGGTTAAATTAGCTTTTTTATCACCAGAATTAGATCCAAGTCCAATAAATACGTTTTTCAATAGTTTTTCACCTTTAAATTAGCACATAGCTTTTTGAAGAGCAAGAATTTATTTTCTTATTTTTTTTACTTTTACCGCGAAATATGCAAAATCACCTCGAATAGGAGCATCCGGTTTTTTCACTGTCACCTCAACTATTTGTACTGGAAATTCATCTATTACAACCCGGGCGATACTATTGGCCAGGGTTTCTATTAAATTATAGGACTTACTTTCAACAATTTCTTTAACCATATGGAACACTTTATCATAGTTTATAGTTAATGATAGGTCATCGTTCCTGGCCGCTTCAGTAAAGTCTAGATATAAATCCAGATCAACTATGAATTTTTGTGGGGTCGACTTTTCCTGAGGCAAAACCCCGTGACACCCCAAAAAGGTCATTCCATGAGCCATTATCTTATCCATTTTCCCTCATTACCGCATCAGTCATTAATGC
>CAYZYO010000065.1:0-13976 GCA_964482585.1 uncultured Syntrophomonadaceae bacterium
AGCGGAGATTTTTATAAAAACAATAAATAAGACTACTAGATTACCTGTTGAAAGAGTAAATGAACCGGTTAAGACCACCGGTGTTTTCTGGAGTGATAGATAATGTATTATCGCAGCCGGGCAATAATTATTAAAACCATGGATCTGAGGGAAACTGATAAATTGGTAACTATGTTTACCGAAAAGGAAGGGAAGCTTAAGGCAGTTGCTAAAGGAATAAAGAAACCAAAAAGCAGTCTGCGAGCATGTGTACAGCCTTTCTGTCATTCTGCATTTTTTTTCAGTGCCGGGAGAGAACTCGACTTAGTTACCCAGGGAAAACTCCTGGATTTTTATGGCGATGTCCGGGAAGATATAAAAAGGACTTTATATGCGGTTTATATGATGGAGCTCCTGGATAAATCTCTAATGGACCGGGTAGCCTTACCAGGACTTTATGCAACGACTCTAGCTGTTTTACATTATCTAAATAACGTAAACCTTAATTTATTAATAATAAGGTTTTTTGAAATGAAACTCATAATGAATCTAGGTTTTAGTCCAGTGCTAAACAAATGCGTAATCTGCAATAATAAACATGGGAAATTCCAGTTTTTTAGTCTCACTGAAGGTGGAATAGTATGCAGCGATTGTGCCCGAGGGTTAACTGAAAAGATCCTGTTATCTGGAGAAAGCTTATCTTTGCTGAAATTGTTAGCAACCAGTAATATTAAAACTATTGGCCGGGTAAGAGCATCCGGGGATGCCCTTAAACAACTGGAAAAGTTTTTTGAAAAATACCTGGAGTATTATATAGAGAGAACGTTCAGCCTGAAAAAAATTATATTAAAAATGGATAATGATTAAAAATATTATAGATATAATTAAGGATTTTAATTATTTAAAAAAGAATTAATCTTATATAAAAAGGCTGAAAATAGGCTGTTATCAGTAATTGACAAGGATTGAAGCTGCTGATAAACTGTATTAGTAACTTAACAGAATAAGATTTAATGACGATGAAAAAGAGTAGTAAAAGAGTTGAGTCCTATAAGCAGAGAGCCGGATTGGTGAGAACCGGTTAGGATATACTTTTTGAAGGCACTTTGGAGTTTTCAGGAGGAACACCATTTTGGTTAGTAAAACCTGGGCTAAGTAAGGTGGGCGATATGCCAATCAGGGTGGAACCGCGGTCTAAACCCGTCCCTGTCCAAGGGATGGGTTTTTGCTTTCCTACTATATAGAAATGACCAGATTGGTAGAACATATTAACGAAGGGGGTTAATATTAATGAATTTTCAGGAGATTATCCTTGGACTTCAGAAGTATTGGAGTCAACAGGGCTGTATAATACAACAGCCTTATGATATTGAAAAAGGTGCTGGGACCATGAATCCGGCCACATTTTTAAGAGCTCTGGGACCGGAACCGTGGAATGTAGCCTATGTTGAACCTTCCCGGAGACCGACTGATGGTAGATATGGGGAAAACCCTAATCGTCTGCAGCATTATTATCAATATCAGGTTATTCTTAAACCCTCCCCGGATGATGTTATAGAAATATACCTGGATAGTTTAAAAGAGCTGGGGATAGATCCAAAGAAACACGATATTAGATTAGTCGAAGATAACTGGGAATCACCAACTCTTGGAGCCTGGGGGTTAGGTTGGGAAATATGGCTGGATGGAATGGAGATTACTCAATTTACTTATTTCCAACAGTGTGGGGGTTTTGATTGTAATCCGGTGTGTGCAGAGATCACTTATGGGATTGAAAGGATAGCCATGTATATTCAAAATAAAGAAAGTGTTTATGATGTGGAGTGGGTTAACGGTATTAGTTATGGAGATGTTCACCACCAGAATGAAGTTGATTATTCCTATTATAATTTTGAAGCAGCTGACATCGAGTCTCTAACTACCATGTTTAATATTTGTGAAAAAGAAGCAGCCAGAATAGCAGAAATGAACCTGGTACAACCGGCTTATGATTATGTATTGAAATGCTCTCATCTTTTTAATCTCTTAGATGCCAGAGGTGCTATTAGCGTTACCGAACGTACCGGGTATATAACCAGAGTTCGAAATATAGCTAGAATAGTAGCTAGAGAATACCTTAAACAGAGAAAACGGTTGGGTTACCCGTTGCTAAAAGACGAGATATTAAGGAATGAGTTATTAAGCAATGATGAGGAGGTGTTGTAGCAAATGTCTAAAGATATGCTATTAGAAATTGGAGTAGAAGAGATTCCGTCAGCTTATATGTCCAGGGTTCTGGAAGACATAAAAAACACTGCGGCAGCAAAAATGGATAAAGCAAATCTTGAATATTCAGAAGTCTTTAGCTATGGTACCCCTAGGAGACTAACCCTGTTTATAAAAGGGTTAAATGAGAAACAAAAGGATTTACTAATAGAGAATAAAGGACCCAAAAAGGAGATCGGGTTCAATTCCAATGGCGAACCTACTAAAGCTGGACTAGGTTTTGCCCGTTCCCAGGGGGTTGAAATTAAAGACCTTGAAATAAGGGAGATATCAGGTACTAACTATTTGTTTGCGGTTAAAAAGGAAAAAGGCCGCAAAACGGAAGATATTCTACCTACTGTTTTGGAGGATATTATTAAATCGCTAAGCTTTCCTAAATCAATGCGGTGGGCTTATTATGATACTCGTTTTGCCAGGCCAATAAGATGGCTTTTAGCTATTTATGGTTATAAAACAATCAGGTTTAAAATAGAAAATATAGAAAGCTCCAACTACACATTTGGACATAGATTTTTATCTTCAGGACCGATTGCAGTTAAAGATACCAGTGATTATTTTAAAGTTTTAGCGAAAAACTATGTAATACTTGATCATAATGAAAGAAAAAATTTAATAAGAAAGCAGGTTGTATTTATCGCAGAATCAGTAGATGGCAGGATTATGGAAAACGAGGAACTTCTTGAAGAGATAACCCATCTGCTAGAATATCCGACTGCTTTTATGGGGGGATTTTCCCGATCATATCTTGAAGTGCCAGCTGAAGTTTTAACTACCAGTATGATCGAACATCAAAGATATTTTCCTGTATTTGATGCTGATAAGAAACTTCTACCAAAGTTTATCGGGGTTAGAAATGGCACAGAAGATAACATTGATCTGGTTATAGATGGAAATGAAAAGGTCTTAAAAGCCCGTTTGGAGGATGCCTTGTTCTTTTGGAATGAGGATACCAAAAAATCTTTAGAAGAAATGGCAGTCAATCTCAAAAATGTTCTATTCCATGAAAGATTAGGGACTATTATGGATAAAGTAGAGCGGCTGCAAAAACTATCCGGGTTAATTAGCCATGAAACAAATATGGGCTATCAACAAAAACTTCAACAGGCAGCTTATCTATGTAAAGCCGATCTTTTAAGCAATATGGTTTATGAGTTTCCTGAGCTTCAAGGTATTATGGGGAGATACTATGCAGTTAAAAGCGGCGAAGATCCAGAAGTGAGTGATGCTATTTATGAACATTATCTGCCTAGATTTGCAGGAGACGATTTGCCATTTAGTGATATTGGCAGGGTCTTAAGCCTGGCAGAGAAGATTGATAATATTGTAGGGTGTTTTTCCATAGGAATAAAGCCAACCGGTTCCCAGGATCCATATGCTCTTAGACGACAGGCAATGGGAATAGTACACATTATTCTGGCAAGTGGCCTTAGGATTAATCTAAAGAATGTTCTTAAGGAGGCTTATGACGGTTTTGTATCCATAGAGCCAGATATTAATAGAGATGATACTGTGTCTGATGTTATGGACTTTATTCTGCAGCGGATGAGGGGGATCCTTTTAGAAAAGGGAATGGCTTATGACGTGATAGATTCAGTATTGAACCAACCTAATTATGACTTAAACAATATTATTAAACGGATTGAGATTGTCCAAGATTTTAAGAAGACTAAAATGTTTGAGGATTTTATTGTTGTATATAACCGGGCTAACAATCTTTCTAAAGGCTGGAATAAGGAAACTGTCGACGAGAAGTTACTGGTTGATGCGAGTGAAAAACAGCTCTACCAAATTATCAGCTCAGTCCGCGATGAGGTGCAAAAGGCTTTAATAAAAGAGGATTATCAAGAGATTTTGAAAGCATTAACGGGATTAAGGCCTAAAATAGATAATTTTTTTGAATCGGTAATGGTGATGGTTGAAAAAGAAGAATTAAAAGCTAATCGCTTAAGCATATTAAAAACAATAGCCAATTTATGCAATTCTGTAACTGATTTCAATAAAATTGTACAATAAATTTATATAAAAAAACAGGATTTTTTTAATCAATATAGTATATATAATTTAGTGGATTTGAACCCAAAAGTATAGCATAATTGGGCGGTGAGTATGATAGAATTAAATCATAGGCAGATGAAAATTCTTGAGATAGTAAAAGAACAAGAACCTATTACCGGCGAAAAAATTGCCGAAATCTTAAAGGTTACCAGGGCTGCGCTACGTCCTGATCTGGCAGTCTTAACTATGTCTGGTTTTCTCGAAGCTAAACCGAGGGTTGGGTATACCTTTAAGACAGCCAAAGCAGATAATCAGATTCATAAAATTCTCAATCAATACCGGGTAAAAGATATTAAGTCCATGCCGGTAGTGCTCAAGGAAGACTGCAGTATTTATGATGCCATTGTTACTCTTTTTATAGAGGATACAGGAAGTATTTTTATAGTTGATGATAATAATTTTTTAACCGGTATTGTTTCTCGCAAAGATTTCTTAAAAACAACCATAGGGCAATCAGAAATAAACAAGGTTCCAGTTAGTGTAATTATGACCCGTATGCCTAATATAATTACAACCACAATGGATGAAACGGTTGTAGAGGCAATTAAAAAAATAGTAGAACACGAAGTAGATAGCCTACCTATAGTTAAGTGTTACATTGATAAAGACGGTGATGAAAAACTAGAGGTAGTAGGTAAGATTACCAAAACCAATATTGCTAGATTGTTTCTCGATCTGGCATCTAATAATAATGAGGAGGGTTAGAATTTGACAGACCATTTACCTGGGGTTTTCATAGTATCTGATTCTATTGGGGAGACTGCTGAAATGGTAGTCCGGGCAGCAGCCAGCCAGTTTAATTCTGGCAACATGGAAATCAGGCGTATTCCTAATATTTCAGATATAGATATACTAGAAGAGGTAGTTAATCAGGCGAAAGCCAATGGCTTTCTCATAGCGTATACTCTGGTTATAGAAGAACTAGCTGAATTTTTGCAGGCAGAATGTAGTAAGGCTGAAGTAGTCTGCATTGATATCTTAGGACCAATTCTTGAAGCCTTTAGGGATATCAGTAATATTGAACCTAGAAGGGAACCCGGTTTGCTTCGTAAACTAGACGAAATGTACTATCGAAGAGTAGAAGCAGTTGAATTTGCGGTTCGTTATGATGATGGGAAAGATCCTAGGGGCATAAGCTTGGCAGATGTAGTTCTAATAGGAGTATCGCGCACCTCAAAAACGCCTTTATCTATGTACATGGCCCATAAACGCATTAAAGTAGCTAATGTACCTTTAGTCCCTGAAGTAAAACCTCCAGACGAGCTATATAAAGCTGAAAAGGGCAAGGTTATAGGGCTTACTATTAAGCCTGAGCACTTGAACCATATACGTATGGAGAGATTGAAAACTATGGGCTTAAAGGGGCAGGCCAGTTATGCCAATTATGATCGTATTATGGAAGAACTGGAGTTTTCCAACGAAGTTATGAAAAGGCTTGGTTGCCCGGTAATAGATGTAACTAATAAAGCTATTGAAGAAACAGCCAGCAAGATATTAGAAATATATTATAGGAGGTTAAGTAATGTCTAGCAATAAATTTATCTACCTGTTTGAAGAAGGGAATTCAAATATGCGCTTGCTGCTGGGGGGCAAAGGTGCAAATCTAGCTGAAATGACTAATATAAGACTGCCAGTTCCTCCCGGTTTTACAATTACTACAGAAGCATGTAATCAATATCTTGCTTTAAATAAGACTTTTCCGGATAAGATGTTAGAGGAGACTTTTGCAGCATTAAAAAAACTTGAAGAAAAGACAGGAAAGAGATTTGGTGATCGGGATAATCCCCTACTGGTATCAATAAGGTCAGGAGCAGCAGTTTCCATGCCGGGAATGATGGATACTATTCTAAACCTGGGTTTAAATGATGAATCGGTTTTAGGCCTGGCTGCATTAACTGGTGACCAGAGATTTGCTTATGATTGTTACCGGCGTTTTATTCAAATGTTTAGTAATGTTGTACTCAATATTGACTACAACTTGTTTGATGATGTAGTTGAAAAACATAAAAGAAAACTAAGTATTATATTTGATTATGAGATTCCGGCTAAAGAACTAAAAGTAATTATTGAAGAATATAAAAATTTGATAGTAAAAGAACAGGAGAATAATTTTCCTCAGGATGTTAGAGATCAATTAGTGATGGCAATTAAGGCAGTTTTTGATTCCTGGAATAACCAAAGAGCACAGGTATATAGGAGGATTAATAAGATTGATCATAATCTAGGAACAGCTGTAAATGTTCAGTGTATGGCTTTTGGTAATATGGGTCAGGATTGCGGAACCGGAGTTGCTTTTACCAGAAATCCGTCAACTGGAACCAAAGAACTCTATGGTGAGTTTTTAATTAATGCCCAGGGAGAAGATGTTGTTGCTGGAATAAGAACCCCTATGCCAATCTCCAGGTTAAAAGAAGAACTATCTGAGGTATACGAACAGTTTGTTGATACCTGCCAGAAGCTTGAAAACCATTATAAAGATATGCAGGATATTGAATTTACAGTTGAAAAAGGTAAGTTATATATGCTGCAGACCCGTAATGGAAAGCGGACATCTAGAGCATCAGTAAAAATAGCTGTAGATATGGTCAATGAGGGGCTAATATCGATTGAAGAAGCTTTATTAAGGATTGATGCGGATCAAATAAATCAACTTTTACACCGGCAGATAGATAATAGTGTTAAGATTGAAGCTATTGCTACCGGACTTCCGGCATCACCTGGAGCTGCCTGTGGTAAAGTAGTATTTGAAGCTGATCTTGCCGAGAAGTTAGGTAATGCTGGCGAAAAAGTAGTGTTAGTCAGAAATGAGACTACCCCGGACGATATACATGGAATTATTTATGCCCAGGGAATATTAACTTCTCGTGGTGGCATGACTTCCCATGCTGCAGTTGTAGCCAGGGGAATGGGAAAACCATGTGTCTGTGGTTGTGAAGATATTAAGATAGATATCCCTAATAAACAGTTTATTACTAACGGCCTATTAGTAAAAAAAGGTGATATTATTACTATTAATGGAGCCACTGGAAAGGTCATGCTGGGTGAAGTCCCGATGATTGAACCCAGTCTCTCCGATGAATTCGAAACCCTATTAAAATGGGCTGATGATATAAAGACCCTGTTGGTAAGGGCGAATGCCGATACTCCACAGGATGCTGCTAAAGCCAGACAATTTGGAGCTGAAGGAATTGGTCTTTGCCGCACAGAACATATGTTTATGGCGGGTGAACGCCTTCCTATTGTCCAGCAAATGATTTTAGCCGAAGATCTTGCTGACCGTGAAAAGGCCCTTGCCCAACTGCTGCCTTTCCAGAGAGAAGATTTTTACGGTATATTAAAAGCCATGGCTCCTTATCCGGTAACTATACGTTTTCTTGATCCCCCATTACATGAATTTCTACCGGATCATGATACATTATTATTAGAAATATATGATTTGAAACATAGTAATGTTGATAATAAGACCCTTTTAGAAAAAGAGGAGCTTATGAAAAAAATACGCAATCTATCCGAAGCCAATCCTATGTTAGGTCATCGAGGTTGCCGTTTAGGGTTAACCTTTCCAGAAATATATCGCATGCAGACAAGGGCTCTTTTTGAAGCCATGGCTCAGCTTAAAAAGGATGGAATTGAATCTTTTGCTGAAATAGAAATACCCCTGGTTATGGATGTAGCAGAATTGGCAATATTAAAAGAGGAAGTTCTTAAGGTATATGAGGAGGTTAAAAAGGAAAAACAAGTAGAACTTAAGTTTGCTGTAGGAACCATGGTGGAGCTTCCCCGGGCTTGTATTACAATTGATGAGATAGCAGCTGAAGCAGAATTCTTTTCCTTTGGTACCAATGATTTAACCCAGACTACATTTGGTTTCAGTCGTGATGATGCAGAAGGTAAATTTATCCCAGTTTATTTAGATAAAAAGATTATCAAGGATAATCCATTTGCAGTGCTTGATCGTAAAGGTGTAGGGAGTTTAATGCAAATGGCGGTAGAAAAAGCGAGAACGGTAAAAAAAGATGTGCTGATGGGAATATGTGGTGAACATGGAGGAGAACCAAGTTCTATTGAGTTTTGCCATATTGTTGGACTGGATTATGTAAGTTGTTCGCCTTACCGGATACCGGTTGCTAGATTAGCAGCAGCCCAGGCTAAAATAAAAAATAAATAAAAATTTATCTAGAATCTTTTATTATGTAGATAGGTATAATAAAAACACCCTGGCTATTTTAATGCCAGGGTGTTTTTTCAGCACATGATTTTCATAATTACCAAAAAACAAGTAAATAAAAATTATCTATTATTAGAGGAATCACAACTATAGTATTGAATTAATAAAGGGGGGTGTTACCAGTGAAGGATATTCTTATAGTTGCAGTAAATGGAAGTCCTAAAGTGGATGGTAATACAGGTTATATGCTTGAACAGGCATTAGATGAATGTAAAGCTCGGGGAGCTGCTACTGAGATTTTGCATTGTCAACAAATAATAAAAGATCAGAAAAATCCTTTTTGTGTAGCGTGTGCTTCACCGTGTCCGGGAAAATGTATTGAAAGCAAAGAGATTGGCAGGGCTTATGATCTTATAACCAGGGCTGATGGCCTGCTTGTAGGTAGTCCAGTTTATTTTGGTACGGTTTCAGCACAATTAAAAGCATTTTGGGATAAAAGCCGGTCTTTAAGAACGAATAAGAAACTATTAAATGTGGTTGGAGGAGCTTTAGCTGTAGGGGGATCACGTTTTGGTGGGCAGGAGACAACGATTAAAACGATACATGATATTTTAATGGTTCAGGGCATGATAATTATAGGTGATGGGTTTATTGAAGATGATTGTGGACATATAGGTGCAGCAGCGCAGCGTCCCTCCAGGGAAGACGAAAATGCAATAAAGCGCTGCCGAATACTGGCAAAAAGAATCTATGAAGTCTCTGAGGCAACCAGGTGTTTAAGAAAACGATGAAGTAATATTATTTTCATTAATGTAGAATCTCTTGTATCAACTTAAATCCCTGGATTATATATAACAGGGATTTAAGTTGTTTTTAGTATTTTACAGCCGTTTTTACGTTTAGAACTGGTCTCATGGTAAGTTGAGGTGAATAAATAAATGGGAACTATCAGGCATCAAATTGAAAATAGAGAAAGCCAATTTCTTAGTCCCTATGCTACCTTATCGGTTAATTCGCGGGGAAGAGAAATGGAAGAAAAGCCGGATCCAATTCGCACATGTTTCATGGTTGACCGGGACAGAGTAGTCCATTCTAAATCCTTTCGGCGATTAAAGCATAAAACCCAGGTGTTTATAGCTCCACCTGGTGATCATTATAGAAGCAGATTAACCCATACTTTGGAAGTAAATCAAATAGCTAAAACCATAGGCGCAGGTTTAAACTTAAATATTGATTTAATTGAAGCTATTGCTCTCGCTCATGATGTAGGACATACACCTTTTGCTCATGCCGGGGAACAAATACTTGATAAATTGGTTTCTTCAGGATTTCGCCACAATGAAAACAGCATTCGGGTCCTAACCAGGGTTGAACAGCATAAAGGACGCAGTGGGTTGAATTTAAGTAAAGAAGTACTAAATGGAGTATTAAATCACAGTGGTTATGGTACTAATGAGGAAAGAGCATATACCCTGGAAGGACAGATTATTCGCCTGAGTGATAAAATAGCCTATGTACAGCATGATATTGATGATTCAATAAGAGCCGGATTGCTTTCTTTGCAAGACATACCCCAGGAATACCTGGATATACTAGGGTATACTCATAGTAAAAGAATTGCTACTCTGGTTACTGATACTATTTTTCATACCAGGAAACTATTAGAAGAGGAGCAAATATTAATAGTTGAACCAAGTTCCCGGGTAGAAAGTGCCCTAAGAGGGCTGCGGGAGTATATGTTTGAAACTATTTACAAAGGATCGGTATGTCGGGCTGAACGAAGCAGAGCGGCTTTTATTGTTGAGCATTTATTTAACTACTATAATAAAAACCCTCATAAAATGAGTCCTCTTTTTCGAACGATAGCTGATCAGGAGGGAATAGAAAGAGCAGTAGTTGATTATATATCAGGTATGAGTGATGCCTATTGTATATCGATTTTTAAAGATATTTATATTCCCCAATCTTTAGTACCAGATGCTAAGAAGATACTTACTACAAATAGTAAGGATTAATTATCAATAAAATTTTGTGCAATTTTGACAATCTTCGCATAGTAAGAAGGATTTTTATTATAAACATAGAATAGTAGGTGGAGGTAATGAGAAGATATTATAGTGATCAAATCCTTCGTGATATAGAATCGCGGGTTGATATTGTAGATATAATATCTGAAACGATTAACCTTAGTCGCAAGGGTAACCGCTACTGGGGATTATGTCCTTTCCACCAGGAAAAAACCCCATCATTTAGCGTCACTCCAGATAAAAACATGTATTATTGTTTTGGGTGTCATACAGGTGGAGATATTTTTTCTTTTGTCATGAAACGAGAAGGGGTTGAGTTTAAAGAGGCAGTTGAGATTCTTGCTGCAAAAGCAGGAATACAGCTTGTTAGTTCTAGCAATAATAAGTTAAGCAAAAGAAAAAAGATAATTGAAATAAACCATGAAGCAGCACTTTATTATCAACAGATTTTATTGAGCAATCAAGCTTTAAGGGCTAGAGAATATTTAAAAAAACGCAAAATAAATACATCAACTATAAAAAAGTTTCAATTGGGTTATGCTGATGATAGCTGGACCGGAGTTGAAGATTATCTTCTTAAAAAGGGCTATTCGGAAGAATTTGTTAAGACGTCTGGACTCATTAAGCGTAATGAGAATAGGAATAGATTTTATGATTTATTTAGAAAGAGGATCATATTTCCTATTTTTCACTATAATGGTGAAATTATTGGTTTCGGTGGTAGAGTCTTAGAAGATGAGATGCCTAAATATCTTAATTCACCTGAAACAGATATCTTTTCCAAAAGAAAAGCATTGTATGGGCTATATCAAGCCCGTGATATTATCCGTAACACTAATGAAGCTATATTAGTTGAAGGATACATGGATTGTATCAGGCTGCATCAGGAGAATATCCATAATGTTGTGGCTTCTTTAGGAACAGCATTCACCACAGAACAGGCAAAACTCTTAGCAAGATATGCAGAGCAGGTTCTGATACTATATGACGGAGATGAAGCAGGACAAAGAGAGACCTTGAGAGCAGTAGATATTCTGAATAAAGAGGGATTAAGAGTATTTGTAGTAACCCTTCCAGGTGGAAAGGATCCTGATGAATATTTAGACTCTTCTGAAAAAGAGGAATTCTTACAATATATAAAGAATAATAAAATAAGTCATATAGAATTTAAGATAAATAGATATATTTATAACGAAAAAGTGCTAAATTTGGAGGGTAAAATTCGAATATTGAATTTCCTAAGGGGAGATATAAAACTATTAAGTAGTGAACTGGAGAAAGACTATTATATTAAACTCCTGGCTAGGAAACTCCAGGTTGAAGAGAATTTGATCCATAGGGAGTTTAACTCCTCAAAACATAATAAAGAAGGTATTAAAAGGAATAAAATTGAAATAGTAAGGGATAATATAAAATACGGCAATTATAGCTTAGAAGAGAAGATACTGGCAGTTATGTTTAACAACAGGGATATTTTCAATAAGATTAAACAGGAAATTGGGATTACTTTTTTTACCAGGTATGATTATAAAGCTCTAGCACAACTATATGATGATTTTATACAATCAAAAGAAAAAGATAGACAAAAATTTGTACAGATTGCCTCCAGAAACGAGTTAGGAGCTTTATTATCTAAAATATATACAATTACTGATCTAAATATGCAATTAACAGATTATGAAATTGATGAATTTATTAATAGAGTTAAACTACTTGAATGGAAATCACGGTGGCGTAGAATATATAAAGAATTAGATTTTTTGAAGAAACAAGGAGACTTTGATAATTTACTTAGATTTATATTAAACCTGGATACATTTTTAAAAAACAACCGGAAAGGGGGGAAAAAATGAAACTGGACAAAAAACTTGCAGAGGCTATAAGTGTATTAGCGGAAAAAGGAAAGAAAAAGGGACATTTAAATTTTCAGGAAATTGTTAATGATTTACAAGGATTCAACCTGGATGCCAATCAAATAGATGATATTTATGAACATCTTCAATCATTAGGTATTAGTGTAAAAACCGACCATGAAACTGAAGAGGAAGAGAGCGAAAAGGAAAACATCGAAACTGAAGAAGTTGTTATTCCAGATGGAATAGAGATTGATGATCCTGTTCGAATGTATCTTAAAGAAATTGGAAGAGTACGGTTGCTTACCGCACCCGAAGAAATAGATCTTGCTCAAAGAATAGAAGCAGGACAGGAAGAAGCCAAGCGTCAGTTAGTTGAAGCTAATCTTCGATTAGTTGTAAGTATTGCTAAACGCTATGTAGGAAGAGGAATGTTATTTCTTGACCTGATCCAGGAAGGTAACCTGGGGCTTATGAAAGCAGTTGAAAAATTCGATTATCGCAAGGGTTATAAATTTAGCACCTATGCTACATGGTGGATAAGGCAGGCAATAACTAGAGCAATCGCTGATCAGGCACGGACAATTAGAATTCCAGTGCATATGGTAGAAACAATAAATAAATTATCCCGGGTTCAGAGAAGTCTACTACAGACACTAGGTAGAGAGCCTGTGCCCTCGGAAGTAGCAGATGAAATGGATATTCCTGTAGATAAAGTAATTGAGATAATGAAAGTAGCTCAGGAACCAGTTTCACTAGAAACCCCTATTGGAGAGGAAGACGATAGTCATCTAGGTGATTTTATTACTGATGAAGAAGCAGAATCACCAGAAGAATCAGCTTCGTTTGTCCTATTACGCGAACATTTAAATGGGATATTAAATACGCTTACAGAGAGGGAAGAAAAGGTTCTCAGGTTAAGATTTGGCCTTGATGATGGAAGGCCCAGAACCCTTGAGGAGGTAGGACAGGAGTTTGGAGTTACCAGGGAAAGAATAAGGCAGATTGAAGCCAAGGCCTTAAGAAAACTCAGACATCCTTCTCGAAGTAAAAAACTCAAAGACTATATTGAATAAAACTCTTATTATGATACGGTAATAAAATAGGAGAACAACTGCTTGTGAATAAATCGCTTCATAATTAAAAAGTTATCTTGACAAGCAGGCATCATCAATATATAATATTCTTCGTTAGGTCTTTACTTACTTTCCTCGATAGCTCAACGGTAGAGCATCCGGCTGTTAACCGGAGGGTTGTAGGTTCGAATCCTACTCGGGGAGCCAATGTTAATTTGAGCGGTAACCTCACAAGTTGCCGCTTTTTGATTCAAATAAAATGTTATTAATGCTAAATTACTATTGACCTTTCTATAGATATTTTATATACTAACTCTTGCGGGGTTTAGAGTAATTGAGGGCCTATAGCTCAGTTGGCAGAGCCACCGGCTCATAACCGGTTGGTCCCAGGTTCGAGTCCTGGTAGGCCCACCATTTTAGAGGTCAGAGGTCGGAGGTCAGAGGTCAGAAATAAAATAAGCAGAGGCTGCTTAAGATTTTTAATCTGACATCCAACAGTAGGTATCAAGGACCATTTTAGAGGTCAGAGGTCGGAGGTCAGAGGTCAGAAATA
>CAYZYO010000066.1:0-13934 GCA_964482585.1 uncultured Syntrophomonadaceae bacterium
GCTGGTTGGTTAGGAAGAAAGACCGGTAAGGGAATATTTGATTACAGCAAATAAGTATAACAAATAAGCACTCACCAGGGGAAAAAACCTGAGTAATAGGACAAAAAATATTAACCGTTATTAAATACTTAAACGGTTAATATTTTTTTAGGAGATGAAATAGTACGAAAATAAACGATTAATGCAGTCACCTTACTTAAATAAGTTGGCCACGCACTGGCGTTTTGGTAAACCCGCAGCAACCGGATAGAACCGTAGAGGCGACTTCAGTCGCCGCCTTGCACCTGAATTGCGGCTGGTCAGCGACTGAAGTCGCCTCTACGGTACAGTTTAAGAATTGGCGATTAACTGCAGAGTTAAAGGTAAAATATTATAATTGTTCCAGATACCTATCAAAACAAAAACCAAAAGATCTGCGTTCATCTGTGGTTAATCACCTTTTTGTTTTCATAAGTGGTTGTGTCCTCTGGGCATGGGGGGTTAAATTTTAAGTTTGAGATTATAATAATCATTTAAAAAACAAGTACTCTTCCAGGAAACAGTAATTGTTTTTTAATGTAAATACTGATAATATTAGTAATAATACATAAAATTTTCCAGCAGATATTAGATTACTAAATTAATTTAAACCTGTAGGAATGTTAATACTGCAGCTGGCAACACCCCTATTTGCATACTAAGATCACTTATTTAATAACAAGCAGCTTGCTTAAAGTAGTCAAGGTACTGTTTTTGAGTAGCATTTAATATATCTAAAGCTTCAATATTTTTTTAAAATTTAATCAATTTCATTTTACGTTGAGGCAAAATCGAAATATCTATAAACAGGTGTTGTGCGCCAGTACCGTATTTGTAAGGTTACAGTTATCTCTTGGTAATAATCAGTGTACTTTCAATGGTTAGTTTAACTATCGGTTGTTCAGGTGCCCAAGAAAGTATTTAGATGAGGAGGAATAACATGAATTTACCATTAGAAGGGATTAAAGTGCTCGATCTTTCCAGGTATCTTCCAGGACCGTTTTGTACTCAAATCTTAGCTGATTTCGGAGCCGAGGTTATAAAAGTGGAGGATCCTAATGGGGGAGATCTAGGCAGGGGTTTATATCCCCTTATAAAAGGAGAAAGTGCCCGTTTTTATACAGTAAACAGAAACAAAAAGAGTATTACCATGGATCTCAAAAAAGAAAAGGGTAAAGAAATATTTAAAAAATTGGTAGCTGATAGTGATGTTATTGTTGACCAATTTAGACCAGGTGTTATGGATAGATTAGGAGTCGGTTACGAAACCTTGAGAAAAATTAATGATAAAATAATTTACTGTGCTATAACCGGTTATGGCTTAAATGGCCCTTTACGTGATACAGCCGGACACGATCTTAATTATCTTAGTTTAGCCGGGGTTACAGAACTTACCGGAAGCTATAAATCTCCACCGGCAATGTCTGGTGTACAGATAGCTGATATTGCCGGTGGTACTTTATATTCGGTAATTGCTATTCTCCTAGCCCTGGCCAGCAGGACCAGGACTGGTAAAGGTCAGCTTTGTGATATAGCTATGATGGATGCATCTATAAGTTTGTTGGCTTATACCCTGGGAGAATGGTCAGGTTCAGGAATATTACCGGAAAGAGGAAACGACCTATTAACCGGTGGTAGTGCTTGTTACAATATTTATGCAACTAAAGATAACAAAAACGTTAGTCTAGCAGCAATAGAGCCTAAATTCTGGGTTCAGTTTTGTAATAAGGTTGACCGGGTAGAATACATTGAATTGCAGTGGGCTAAAGAAAGACAACCAGAAATCATCGAAGATCTAAGGGGAATTTTTTCCCGGAAGACCAGGGATGAATGGGTAGAATTCTTTTCCAGTAGTGATATATGTTTTACTCCGGTGCTCACTTTGGAGGAAATGTCCCAAAATACACAAGTACAGGCCAGGGAAATGATAATTAAGCTGCTGAATTTTAAAAATTCCGGAAAAGATGTGGCTTTAACTGGAATACCTATTAAGTTATCCGAAACTCCCGGGGAAGTCAGGCTTAGCTTTCCGGAATTAGGGGAACAAACAGAAGAAATATTACAAAAAGCTGGCTATACGATAGCTGAGATTGAGGAGTTTCGCTGTGACAAAGTAATATAAAATTCGAGATTCTGATGAGCTTCAGCGATTATTTGGCGGATAACAGTACTAAACACCTGAGTAATGATAAAAAAGCTAATTATGCAAAATCCATCTATTTAATAGATTAGAAGGGCTCTGCTCCTTGATATTTTAGGAAAAGAATTTTCTAAAAAAAGGATCAGAAGCCGATTCGGGTACATCATCAAAATCAAAATCAGCAGTTTCATTATTCGCAGGGTTTTGGCAGATTTCTCTTAGAAAAGAGTTATTATTAAGTAAACACTGCATGTCATGCAATAGATAGTTTTCTATTTCCTGTAATAGATTTTCATGGTGCTCTTTTTCAATATTTTGTTTTTCAATACCAACTCTCCTTAAAGCCTTTTTTAGGTATTTGCTGTTAATTTCATCTGCCGTTTTTTGGCTGCCGTTAGTAAAAAAGTATGTTTGTAGATTATCTGTTGGAAGTGTTTTATCAACAGTGGAAACATATACAGTAAATGACATAATTAGTTCTCTAAAATTATTACTTATTGTTTCCAGGGGTTGCTTAAAAAAGGAATCATTTTTTTCAGCTGTTACAAAACCCATAAACCTTATTCCTGAATAACTTTCATCATAATTAGTGAAATAATCAAAACTGTCTAAATCAATATCAATGTTTGCACTATCAAAAAATCTTTCAAAATCGCTTATAATAAAATAAAAACATTTTTCAAGTTGGTTTCGATGACCGAATCCAGTCATCGTACATCGGACTTCTATATTCTTCATGACTAACCTCCTAGAGCAAATATTCGTTGTGTAAACTTAAAATGAAAAATGAGGCCCGTAATCCTGGCTAGTACTATGTTTTGCTACAAAACAAGTACTAGCCGAAAAGAGACAAATTTCATGCAAAACAATGTATAAGTCAGATGTCCAAAAGAACAATTCGCATTCATTTTACGACCAAGATAAACCAAGGTTTTAAAAATATCAGTGCTATAAACTTCTTTATTTGACCAAAAAATTAAAAAGATAATTTTAACTGGGAGTGGTTTAACTTAAACCTAATTGATAATCAACCAGAATTCTTTTGGCTTTACTACTTCCAAATTCTTTAATAAATTTAACTTTATCTTTTCTTATTTTAGTACTATTTATGAAATCCTTGATATAATTGATACTTGTTTTAGGATCAGATATCTTCTGGATAAGAATAGCATCAAGTTCATCTTGTACCAGGATATCGTCTACATACTCTAAAGCTTCTATTGACTTTTTTACTGCAAAAACCAGTGCTTCTTTTGAGATGGAATCCATATACTTAAGTGCCTTAACACTGTTTTTTAAGGCTGCAATCTGGACATTGAGGCTGGGTTTTTTAATATATAACAGTGAAGCGATAGTATTACTTACTGCAGCTAACTGTACCGCTGGTAAAGAAGCATCAGCGTATTTTACCATTTCCCAGTCTGCAGCAACCGATGCGGCCTGAACCTTTTCCGAGGGGTAACTTATATATTTAATAGCAAAACCATCTTTTTTAACTGCTGCTAACTGGACTTTTTCGGAAGGATTTTTTATGTATCTTATTGCCGAGCCATTTTGGGCTACTGCTGCTAATTGAACTGATTGGGCAGGTTCTTTCAAGTATCTAATCATTGCCCAGTACTTGCTTACCATCTTTAGCTGTTGTTCCTTGGTTATGAGGGTACTGCCAAATAATTCAATTAAGGTTCTATCAGATAGTTTTTTTATATAATGGGCGGCAATACGGGGATGATGTCTCAGAGCTTCAGCTTTAACTTTTTCAGAAGGATTTTTTATATATTTAATAGCATAACCGCT
Organism: uncultured Syntrophomonadaceae bacterium; assembly: GCA_964482585.1. Lineage (GTDB taxonomy): Bacteria > Bacillota > Syntrophomonadia > Syntrophomonadales > Syntrophomonadaceae > CAYZYO01. The sequence continues at coordinate 3,956 of CAYZYO010000066.1, forward strand.
TTTTCGTACTGCAGCTAACTGCAGTTCCTCACCAGGTTTTTCCATGTTTTTAATAAGTGACCAATTTTTTTGAACTGAATCCAGATCTAAACTATTATTGACTTTCAGGTCATCAGGCAAAAACCTTATCTGCGTATAGCTGTTATCCAAGTCTATACAACCTCTTTTCTAAAATCGCTGCTGTTTAGTTTCTTAACTATTCCATATGGATAATTTAGAGAAAGCTCATTATTACTTGTTAGTATCCATAGGGCTCTAAAATTAACGGGTTTCACCTGAAGTTCTTTTTCACCCTGGCCATCAGTAAAATAAATTAATAAACTATTATGCAGCCGATTCTTATTTATATAATCAAATACCGGAGTAAATGCAGTGCCGCCCCGGCCTTTGAAACTACATTTAATATCCTCAGGAGATCGGGCATAGTAAACTTTTTGGATCTTACAATCACATTCAATTATGGTTACCTCATGCCGGTAATCTTTTAATAGGGCGAATATTTCAGCTATTGCTTTTTCCAGTTCATCTAATTCCATACTTCCACTGGTATCAACAGCGATTATAATCCTGATAATACGATCAGGAAGGGTTCCTCTTAGATCCAACCGGTCAGGCTGTCTCCTGTTCTTCCTGGTGATAGTCTTTTTATACGGTATTGGAAGAGAACCTATAGTTTTTCTAATAACTTCTTGCCAGCTTATTTCTGGTTGACTGGTTAGTTTATTTACTATTTCTTCAAACCCCTCAGGCAAATTGCCCTTATCAGCGTTCTTAACCAATCGTTTTATAAGGGTTTCCATATTTTGCGAATTCATATCAGCTGCAGAACTCTTCCATACATCATGACAGTGTGATTGATCATGTTCATCTTTATACATTTCTTGACTACCAGGCGAATCTGCTGTATCTTTATTTTCATTTCCCTCAGGTCTAGACCAAGATAATTGGTGGCTGCTGATACCACTATTTTTTTCCAGACTATCATGAATAATTTTGCAGTATGTTTCCAGGGTTTGATTATTTTTTAAATCTACCCCGAATTCATTTTGGGTTTTAGTTATAGTCCATTCCCATTCCGGTAAGTCGTCAATAAACTGATTAATAGCTATATCCATTGCTATATTGATAACGATCGGACTGTATTTTTCTTTTAAATTATCTGCTCTAATAAGATGCAAATGGATAATATGATATATTTGATGCTTAATTTCGGCTTTTATTTCTGCCAGCGAACACTGCAGAAGGATCAAGGGGTTAAAAAAAATATTAAAGCAGCTAAGCCCGGCAGAAATTCCTACTGCACATGGAAGGTTAAAATCTATTTTTCTGTGCATCTGGATTATACAGCTGCCGAAGAAATTTTCATTCTTGTGCAAAAGAGAAAACACTGCCAGTTCAATTAACTTAAAAAAATCCTGCGTAAATTGAGGACTTTGGACCTGCTCTTTAGCAAAATGTACATCTTCAAGGAGCTTAAGTCTTAAGTTATCGAAGAATTTAACATCAATCATGTTGGCACCTGCTTTAAGCTATATAGCTGTACATTTGGAAATATTCATCAATGAAAGATTCGGTTTGCAGGAAGTCTTTATAGAGATTTTCAGCATAATTTAGTTTTATATCCTGCATAACCGCCATCTTCAAATCAGATGGATAGAATTTTAGTAATTCAGAGAATATTCTTATTTCTTTTTCTCTTGGTGGAATTAATTCTAATAAGTAATTTAAACAACGTTTACTTGTAAGATATAATCTTGAGTGGCTTTCTAATTTAACTTTGTCCACTAATTCTTCGGAAAGTTTAGTATGGCTAAAAATCTCTTCAGGTGTTAATAAAGGATTTCTGCAGTTATCTAGAAAATTAAGGAATTCCTGTGCTGCCGTCATTCCAACATTTCCTTTTATAACATTATAAAAAATATTAGTAGAATACTTAGGTTTAGCTTGCAAATAAACGTAATAGGCATCAGACACTCGCTGCCAGCTGCGGGGAGAGGCCGTTATTGATTCCTGCGAGTCTAAAGTGTGTAAAAACTCTGGAAAATTAGCTATGAATTCCTGAACATCTGGATGTATATTACAAACTAGTGCTCCATCAATTGGTTTACCTTTTATGGTGCCCCATTTTAGCCAGCATTCAGGATTAGCCTCCATCTCAATCCACACAAACCTATCCTCCTGTGCAGGATCCATATCAACAACCTGATAGTACGACTGGGAATAATTATCGTATTTATTTGATGGGTTCATAGCTGCAGCAACTAAGACATTATCGGGAATCTCATAGCCATTAATTTCCCTATTCAAAATCAGATTCATTAATTCTTGTTGAACTACATGTTCACACCTATTTAATTCATCAATAAATAGAATAATTTGTTTTTGGGGGTCTTTAGTTAAAACCTTTTCTATCTCCAGGAGTTTATAGTGAAGGGCATAAACAGTAGTCTTTTTACTAGTTTTTTCACCATTGATTACAACAGGGTAATCTTTAAGAGTGGGTAGTCCACCTATTTCGCCTTCTTTTAATAGATTTGCATCTATTGTGATAAGATGTGCAGATAAATCCTTAGCCAGCTGTTGTAAAAGAGCGGTTTTGCCAATACCAGTATCCCCTATTATCAATGGAACTGTTCTACTTTCTAAAATGAGACTGCATGTCAGCAGAGTATCGTCAAAATTCATATTACAGCCACTCCTGTTACCTTCTTAAAATAAATGTATTTTAGATGCCATACCCAAAATGTATATTCTAATTATAAGATGCATATGGAAATACAAGAAATAACACTTAATATGGAATGATATAGTTATTTCTTATCACATAAGATTTTTCACAATTAACTTTTGATTCCCCAGTGGAAAGTAGGATTTATACATTATCACCCCGCAGGAGACTTCAGTTTCCCTTAAATACCGTTATTATTAGCCAGTCCAGAGACTAAAGTCTCCTCTACGATACAAAGCCAGATATTTCAGCATTGTCATCCTGAGACTAAACAAAGGAGCTAAAGACCATTAAGTGAAGCTCAGAACATGTTTTTGAATTATATATAACTCTTACAGATCAGGAAGTTAACTAAAGTAAACTTTAATTATTATTATGTAATAAAAATGCCCCTTATATGTATTAGCATTTTATAAGATCGATTTGACTGCATAATTACAAAATGCTCTTTAATAAATATGGGGTTAGTAAGAAAATCTGATGCTACTGCAAAAAGCAGTATTAATCCATTAAAAACCGCAGGAAAAACTTCAATCTCACCTAGATACTATTTTTATCCTGCTGTCGGAGACTGAAGTCTCCTCTACGGTACAATATAAGATGCGACACCATATTAAGAATTAGAGATTAACTGCAGAAAATATTATGGATTGTTTTAGATACCTATCAAAACAAAAACAAAAAAATCTGCGTTGAAATTGGTGTTTATCTGTGGTTAATCACTTTTATATCGGTGGTTGTGTTGTCCTGCAGGTATGGGGGTTATGAATGCTTGTAAAGAAGGAAAATAGAGAGGCAATTAGTAAGGTAGACAGCTGTAAACAGTATTAAATATCTAATCCAAGTGTACGCAGGTTTTTAGCTAGAGAATCAACCGGGGGCAAATTATTTAGACTTAGTTGTAAACAAGGAAGCCCTGCAGCTTCAGCCGCTTTTTTCGAGAAATTATTCATCAGCTGTTTTTTCTTACGTTCTGCTTGTCCTTCCACCAGAACAATCAATACCGGTTTAAATTCTGGCACTTTACATATCAGAAAATCTACATTTCTTTCCTGAATACGGTTTAAGTACTGGATACGATTATCAGCCCTGGAAGGAAGAATAAGAATATCAGCAAGTCTAACTTTTGGATAGACCTGGTAATTGTAATCCGACAATATTTCATTTAGCAGTTGATAAAGAGACAGCTCACCGTTTTTCAATAATTGTTCGCGTTTTTGATAGGGCATGTTGTCAAGATCAATCCAGGCATCACTTAAATCAATAACCTCTCCAGCCCGGGAACGGGTTTTTTGTGTCTTCTTTGGTTGGTTATACATATCCCATAATAGTTTTAGAATAAAAAATACTATTATTGCAGCAATAAATTGCAACAGTCTATACCTCCTAAAAGATAAAAATATAAGCTATAGTATACTTATATCTCAATACAAGTCAAACTAAACAATGATTACCCTGAGAATAATATTTATATATAACCATAAAGGACACTTCAGTCTCTGCAGTTTATCCCTGATTCTTATATTGTACTGTATCTTATATCGCAGAGGAGACTTCAGTCTCCGACCAGCTGCAATTCAGGGTGTCAGGGCGGCGACTGAAGTCGCCTCTACGGTTCTGTCCAGCAAGGTGACTGCGTTAAGCATTTATTTTCGTATTGATCAACACTTTATTTATAATATTATCAATTATAACACAGACGTATAATTGGTGGACTTCAGGAAAAGTATTATTAGAGGTGTTGTACCAGACTATTTTTCGGTTTAAAATTATTTAGTTAGGTTTTAGAAGACTAAGGGAGGTTTTTTAATGAAATACCAGAGCAGCAGGGGAAAGTATTCATCAATTAGGTCAGCTGAAGCTATTAAAATGGGAATATCTCCTGATGGAGGCTTATTCGTACCTGATTCTGTTCCCCAGCTGGATAAAAATACTTTTGCCCGGCTAGAGTGTTTGAGTTATCAAGCAAGGGCAAGCAAGATATTAGAATACTACTTGACTGATTTTACTATTGAAGAAATAAACCGGTGTGTTAATAGTGCGTATAGTTCAGAAAAATTTGATAATAAGGATATTGCACCATTGGTTCAGCTTAAGGAAAATGTATTTATCCAAGAACTGTGGCATGGACCTACATCTGCTTTTAAGGATATGGCACTGCAAATACTGCCCTTTCTGCTTACTACCAGCATGAGCAAGACCAATGAAACCAGTGAAATAATAATCCTGGTTGCTACTTCCGGAGATACAGGTAAAGCAGCTCTAGAAGGATTTAAAGATATTAAAGGAACTAGAATAATTGTATTCTTTCCTGAAGATGGAGTTAGCGAGATTCAAAAACGCCAGATGGTAACCCAGGAAGGGGAAAATGTATATGTAGCTGCAGTCAAGGGTAACTTTGATAATGCTCAAAATGGTGTTAAAAATATTTTTACCAATCTAGAATTTAATGAAAAATTAGGTGCTAATAATATGAAATTGTCTTCTGCTAATTCTATTAACTGGGGAAGGCTGCTTCCACAAATAGTATATTATATTTCAGCTTATGTAGATTTAAGGGCAAATGGTCACATCAGTGATAAGGATGCAATAAACATTGTGGTACCTACAGGAAATTTTGGCAATATTCTCGCGGCTTATTACGCCGGGAAAATGGGGGTTCCTATAAATAAGCTAATATGTGCTTCCAACTCTAATAATGTTTTGACTGATTTTATTAGAACAGGTATTTATGATGCTAACCGGGAATTCAAAAAAACCTGTTCGCCATCAATGGATATTCTTATTTCTTCAAATCTGGAGAGATTGCTTTATGAAATCACCGACCATGATGCTGACCGGGTGAATTTGTGGATGGAAAGGCTCAAGACTCTGGGGAGATATGAAATAGACAAGACTACCTGTAAAAAAATAAATAGTATTTTTAGGGCGGATTTTTGTTCCGAGGATGAGACATTAGATACTATTAATAACATCTGGGAAACCAGGGGTTATCTGCTTGATACCCATACAGCGGTTGCGGTTAATGTTTATGAAAAATACCTTTTAAGCACCAATGATTACACCAAGACTATTATAGCGTCAACCGCCAGTCCATTTAAATTTGGCAGCAGTGTAGCCAGGGCGATTTTGCAATCAAAAATGCTGCAGGGAAAAAACGAGTTTGAAATTATAAAAATGCTGTCTGCAAAAACCGGTATTGATATACCCGTAAGAATTAAAAATCTTGATCAAAAAGAGATAAAACATAGGACTGTGAGCTCCCCTCAAAAAATGGAGGAAACAATTCTATCTTTTTTAGTTGATTAGTTGGTTGGAACTAAAGTCTTAGCTATAAGATATTTTCCTTTACCGGGTATAAGATAGAATACCTCTGAAGGGGATACTGAGCTGTATAAAAAATGGCCTTTAGAAATAATTTCTAAATACAAACGAGGCTGGCCCCATTTTAGACTTTGGGGACAGCCTTTAAGTCGATTGCCTTTCCTATTTCCTGTCTCTGATAAAATAATCCATAAGCTGGTAACCATTTTCAAAAAATATGCCTTTGCTGGCAGAAAACTCATTATAATACTTGACTCCATCCTTTTCAGGTGAATTTTTATCATAAATCATAAAAGGCACCGGATTGCTGCTGTGAGTCCGGGTAGATAAAGGAGTCGGGTGATCAGGCAATACCATTATTCTGATATCTGCAAAATCATTAAGTTCATCTAAAACTAATCCTACAACTTCTTTGTCGATTTGTTCAATACTCCATATTTTGCGCTGCAGGTTACCCTGGTGTCCTGCTTCATCAGGTGATTCAATATGCAGGTATACAAAATCCTGGCCGTTTTTAAGCTCATCAAGTGCGGCCCTGGCCTTACCTTTAAAATTAGTTTCTATACTGCCTGTTGCTCCCTCGACCAAAACCGGCTTAAGTCCAGCAGATATACCTAACCCCCTGACCAGATCAACAGCAGAAACTACTGAACCTTTAAGCATATACTTGTCCTCGAAACCAGGCAGTGAGGGCTTTTTACCTTCTCCCCACAGCCAGGCAGAGTTTGCCGGATTATTATTTGAAGCCCGCCGGGCTATATTAACGGGATGATCTTTTAACAGTTTTTCACTTTTTATCATTAAATCCAACAAATATTTTCCATCAGCACCACCAGGAAGATATGCAGTAATTTTTCGATCAGATATATCATGTGGTGGAGTAAGTGATAGATTTCTGCCGGTTCCATTTTTCCATATCATAAGGTGACGATAGCTAATACCCGGATAAAAAGCAAATGTGTCATTACCAAGTTCTTTTTGTAAAACTGCAATAAGCTCAGCGGATTCCCCGGAACTTATTTCTCCTGAGCTGTAATCCAGCATAGATTTATCACTATAGCCTTCTTCTTCTGAAAGTGTAACCAGGTTACAGCGAAGAGCCAGGTCATTATCGTCAAGTTTAACCCCCATACTAACAGCTTCTAAAGGAGAGCGCCCAGTATAATACCTGCATGGATCATAGCCCATGACTGCCAAATTAGCCACATCGCTTCCAGGGGGGTATCCATCAGGGATAGTTGCCGCTTTTCCTATGACAGCATTCTTAGCCATAAAATCAATATTAGGCGTATTAGCATATTGAAGCGGGGTTTGATTATCCAGCTCAGGGATACTATAATCAGCCATACCATCGGCAAGTATTACCAGGTATTTCATTTTAATCAGCTCCTATGAAAAAATTATTAAATCGATTCTACTCTTAACTTTAATAAGATAAGTGAATAATATTATTTATTAAAATGAACCAGGTTAAGGATTTTGTATAATAGCTATTCTATATCCTAAGAAATCCTGCATCCGAAGAGGAGACTTTAGCCTCCAGCTTGATTGTCATCCCGAGGCAAAGTTACATGGTTAATTAGCAAAAATTTCAGGTTAATAAACTCATAAAATTCTTATAATCTATTATAACAATAGCCTAAAATTGATAAAATATAAACTTAATTTAAATATTTATCTGAATTCAAAATAAATAAACCAGCTTGCTAACTTATAATAATAAAAAAAATTAAAATAAGTTAACAAACTAAACTGGTGTTATATCCAGGTCAAATGGTACCTATATATTTTTTTTTAGCTTATAATGTTTATTAATAAACTGTCTGATTCCAATGTAAGGAGGGTAAAAATGGGTAGTAAGTTTTTAGAATGTTTCCCTGAAATAGCAAAAGAAATGTTAAAGTTATTTCCTGAAGATACCACTTTTTATACTACTGATCTGGAAATATTGACCTTTAGAGATGAAGCGGTAAATATACCTCTAGCTAAGGCAGGTGATAGATTTCTTAGAAATGGCCCGGCTGCAACCTGTATTCGTACCGGAAAAGTGTCGAGTATGGATTTGGATGCGAGCTATTATGGAATTCCTATAAAGGTTGTATGTTCCCCTGTATTTGATGATGATGAACCTGATAAAATCATTGGTGCCTTCGGGGTGGCTATATCCAGAGATAAAGCTTTTAAACTCCGGCGCCTGGTTAATATTTTCGAAAAGGGAATTAGCGAGATTAATAATAGTATTGCCCAAATTGCGGATAACACTACCTTGATTAATCTAAGTGAGAGAAAATACAATTATTTAGTTACCAGTTTAGAGCAGATGCAGCTGGAGATTCTTGATTTACTGGATAAACTGGACAGCAGCTTTAAAGCAATAGATACCATTTGTTCTAATATTAATAAAGAAGCAGATAACCAGGGAGATTCAGCTCGAGAATTTAAAACCTGGACTGAAGAATTTAAAATGCTTTCTCAAGGCTGCCAGTATACTACTCTTAATATAAAAAAATTAATTCAAAAAATCGAAAAAAGGACAGATACGATAGTACAGCATTCAGATATTACATTGATAGATAGTGAAGAACAGGAGGCGGCCATAATACATGTAGCAGGTACTATTGAAGAATTAGCTGATGCCTTAAAAGAGCTTCAGGTTATTGCCCGTAAAATATAAGTACACTATATTATATAATCAATTACGGCACCTGGAAATAATTCATGGATTGTGTTATAAAAAAAGTCTTTCATTTGCTCTATTTTTTCTTTAGTATAAACAAATTTGCCATAACCAAACTGGCCGTATTGGAATCTGCGGTCAGTTTCTTCATTCATCGGCAGTTTTGTGTTGGGAAATACTTCGGTTATATTTTTTCGTGCACGACGGGTAAAGCGATGAGATATTACTTCAAAATGTAAATCAATGTTTTCAATGTGATTAAACTCATCACGCATTTCTTCTAACATTGCAGTATAATTTTTTTCCCATTCACCTTGGAGTATTACCGGTGCAATAATAACTCCTCCTGGATAGCCGTGAGCTAAGACTTCAGATAAGCCTCTAAGTCTTTCAGAAAGCTTTGGTGTACGGTGCTCAAAATCCTTAATAACACTATTAGTATTAATGCTAAACCGGATCCGGGTATGTTTCTTATGGTTTAATTCAAGCAGGGAATCAACAAAAGAGAACTTGGTGACCAATCGTAATCGACCATATTCCAGCGCTGAAAAAAAGTCAATAGCTTTAGCTATAGTACCGGTATAGGGTTCTACAGCAATTGGATCAGAAGTGGCAGCAGCTTCAAAAAATGTTATTTCAGGTTTTCTCTCTTCGATATAATTATTTGCCCGGGTTAAAATATCGTCGATATTTACATAAATTCGGGTATAAGGTTTTTTCCCCATCTGAGTATTTAAATAGCAGTATTCACACATTCCACCACAGCCGGTTACCAAAGGTATTTGATAATGAGCAGATGGTTTACAACTGGCAAAATCAAGAGTTCTTCTTACTCCCACTACCAGGGTATTCTTTCCCTGGGAAAAAGCCTCAGATGGAGTTTTCCCAGGTATACCAGTAACCCGGTTATGTGAACGCAAAAATTCTATCTGAAAGCCGTCTCTTTTAAAATCACTATATAATTTTTTACCCAACGGATAATCCATAGCATCCTGTTCAAAAAAAACTCGTTTAAAACTTAATCCAATTGCCATTAATTTTCTCCTTTAAAGGATTTGCCTTTATATGCGAGTATAATCTATTAATCCCCCATGCCCGGGGACACAACCACCGATGAAAATAAGGTAAGGTGATTAACCACAGATGGACACAGATTCACACAGTTTGGTTTTTATTTTAATAGGTATCTGGAACACTTATAATATTTTACCTCTAACTCTGCGGTTATTCTTTAATTCTTGTATTGTACC
>CAYZYO010000067.1:0-13716 GCA_964482585.1 uncultured Syntrophomonadaceae bacterium
GAAAATAGACAGTATTTTTAAATCATTTCGACCAGGAATAAGTCTAAAAGAGAAAAAAGGCTATACCCTTACATTAGGTTGGATAATAGATGAGAATAATGAAATAGCAGATGAGGTTTTGATTGGCATTATGAAAACACCACACAGTTATACGGCTGAGGATGTAGTAGAGATAAATTGTCATGGAGGAAGCTTGCCGGCACGCAGGTGTCTTGAAATTGTTCTCTCAACAGGAGTACGATTGGCACAACCAGGTGAATTTACCCGCAGAGCATTTTTAAATGGGAGGCTAGATGTATGCCAAGCAGAAGCAGTTATTGATGTTATTAGATCGAAGACAGACAAGAGTTTAAAACTAGCCATGAACCAGGTAACGGGTGAAAACAGCAAATATATATATTTACTGGAAGATAAATTAATCCGGATAAATGCTATGGTCGAAGCCAGTTTGGACTTTCCTGATGATGTAGGAGACTTGGATTACGATGAAGCTAAAGAAATACTTGATCAAAGTCTTAATATTATAAACCAATTATTAAAGGCAGGAAAAAGAGCAGAAGTATATAGAGAAGGTATAAATGTAGCTATATGTGGAAAGCCAAATGTAGGTAAATCTAGCTTGCTTAATATACTTATAAAAAAGGATAAGGCAATTGTTACCAGTATTCCTGGGACAACCAGGGACGTAGTTGAAGAATATATAAATATTAGAGGAATACCGGTTAAGATAATGGATACTGCAGGGATAAGAAATACTGAAGATATAGTCGAAAATATTGGAATTGAGAAGTCAAAGGAAGTTATTAAAAAAGCTGATTTAGTAATCTTTATTTTGGACATTGAAAGGGGAATAAATAAAGAAGACCTTGCTATTTATGATAATATTGAAAATCAAAATATTATAGTACTGGTAAATAAGGATGATCTGGAGGAAAAAAATATTAGCGAAAAGGAACTAAAAGATCTATTTAAAGGGATTAAAGTTGTAAAGGGTTCCGTTAAGGAGAATGTAGGGATAGAAGAATTAGAGACATCTATTGAGGAAAAGGTTTTTTCAGGTGAAGTAGATTCAGATGACATTGAAATAATGATAAATTTACGGCATAAAAATGCACTAATAGATGCTAAAAAATACCTCACCAGTGCTATCAATTCAATTGATAGAGTTCCATTAGACTGTATGGGAGTAGATATCTTAGGCGCCCTGGAATCAGTAGGTGAAATAACCGGGAAAAACTTAAAAGAGGAAGTTATTGACCGGATCTTTAAAGATTTTTGTATAGGTAAATAATTAATGCAGGTAAAAGACTTTACAACCTGCTACTTAAGTTTTGATCTTAATATTTGAGGAGGAAAAGATGATTTATAATGCAGGCAAATATGATGTAGTAGTTATTGGGGCGGGACATGCAGGCTGTGAAGCAGCTCTGGCCTCTGCCCGTATAGGATGTAGAACCCTGCTGATTACTATGAGCATGGAACATATAGCACTTATGCCTTGTAATCCTTCTATTGGAGGACCAGCAAAAGCCCAACTAGTCAGGGAGATAGATGCTCTAGGTGGTGAAATGGGAATAAACATTGATAAAGCACATATCCAGATGAGGATCATAAACACCGGAAAAGGCCCTGCGGTTCAAGCCTTAAGGGCTCAAGCGGATAAGTATGAATACTATAAAGAAATGCTAAAAACACTTCTTAGTGAGAGAAATTTAGATATTCTTATGGCAGAGGTAGAAGAGATTGAAAGTTCAGATAAAGGTATAACCGGAGTAATTACCAAAACCGGAGCTAAAGTAAAATGTAGAGCGGTTGTAATAACATCAGGAACTTTCCTTAAAGGACGTATTATAATAGGAGATATTGCATTTGATGGGGGTCCTGGTAACCAGTATCCGGCGGTAAAATTATCTGATAGTCTAACTAAATTAGGAATAAAATTAGACCGGTTTAAGACTGGAACTCCTCCGCGAGTTGATAAAAAGAGTGTAGATTTTTCTAAAATGATAGAGCAGCCAGGAGATGAAAGACCATTACGATTTTCTTATATGAGTCCAAGGGATAAGCGGGAACAGCTTTCCTGTTGGTTGACTCATAGTAATCCTGAGACTCACAAGATAGTCATGGATAATATAGAAAGAGCGCCTCTTTTTAGTGGTATTATAAAAGGCAGAGGCCCAAGGTATTGTCCGTCTTTTGAAGATAAAGTGGTTCGTTATTCTCACAAAGAATCTCATCAATTATTTGTTGAACCCGAGGGTAGAGCTACAGATGAAATGTATATTCAGGGATTAAATACCAGTCTTCCAGAAGATGTTCAGATTAGAGTTTTAAAAAGTATCCCTGGACTTAAAAATGTCCGTATTATGAGAACGGGATATGCTATTGAGTATGATTATGTGTTGCCATCACAGTTAAAACTAACCCTGGAAAGTAAACAGGTTAATGGTTTATTTACTGCAGGGCAAATTAATGGCACGTCTGGATATGAAGAAGCAGCTGCCCAGGGGTTAATAGCGGGTATAAATGCTGCATTAAAAGTATTAGATAAAGAGCCATTTGTTTTAAAGAGAAGCGAAGCTTATATAGGGGTTCTGATAGATGATCTCGTAACCAAGGAAATTGATGAACCCTACCGGTTATTAACTTCCAGGGCTGAATACAGGTTAATTTTACGTCAGGATAATGCTGATCTCAGGTTAACTGAGAAAGGTCGTCTTATAGGTTTGGTTGATGATAGTAGATGGGAGGCCTTTAACAATAAAAAAAGGGTACTTAATCAAGAAATAGTTAAAATAAAAGAGACAACTTTTACTCCAGCTGATAAGAAAATGGCAGAATTTTTAGAGCTGAGAAAAAGTGCAGTATTGAAAGATAGGGTATCACTATGGGAATTGATGCGTCGACCGGAAATTAAAATTAATGATTTTATTGAACTTGGTTTAATGGAGGAAAATGATATTGATATTTTAGAGCAAATAGAAATTCAATCAAAATATGAAGGATATATAAAAAAACAGTCAGTACAGGTAAGGCAGTTTGAAAAGATAGAAAATAAAAAAATACCCCAGGATATAAATTATAGCGAAGTTTATGGACTATCGAATGAAGCGATACAAAAGTTGAATTTTTTTAATCCAGTTTCTATTGGACAGGCATCAAGGATTTCTGGAGTGAGTCCAGCTGACATTAATGTTTTAATGATTTATTTAGAGAAAAAAAAGAAGGATAATAAAAACATAAATGGAATATAATGTAAATAGGTTTAAAAAATTACTTTTGTCCGAAAATACTAAGCATAATTTAATAAGCAGAAAAACGAATACAGAGGCACTGGAACAACATATCGAAGATTGTCGAAAAATATTAGCTTTTATGACTTTTAACAAGGAAAGAATTATTGATATTGGAAGCGGTGCCGGTTTTCCAGGTTTAATTTTGGCAATGTATAAACCGGATAACAGGGTTACACTTATTGAGGCAGATTTAAAAAAAAGTGAATACCTCAAAATGGCTACAGAAAAATTACATTTGAAAAATGTGAATGTTATAAAAAAAAGGGCAGAAGAAATTGGCCGGGAGAACGAACATAGGGCTAGTTACGATATTTGCTGTAGTAGAGCTGTTGCTTCAATGAATATTATGTTGGAATATAGCTTACCTTTAGTAAAAGTTGGGGGGAGTGTTTTGTTATGGAAGGGAAGAAATTATGAGAGAGAAATAGCTGAAGCTAACAGGGCATTGCAAATACTTGCAGGGAAAGTAGCTGACGTATATTTGTATAATCTAGTAAATGAGAAGGATAGGGCTATAGTTAGAGTTGAAAAAATAGATATAACACCTGATATGTATCCTCGCCGAGTGGGTATACCGGTTAAAAGACCATTATAAGGAGGGGAACAAATGGTTAGAAGGCAGCTGGAAAAATTATTTAGAAAGAGCAATGATGAAAGAATCACTTATATACCATTAGATAAAATTAAACGTAATCCTTATCAACCTAGAAAGCATTTTGATGAGAAAGAATTATTAGAATTAGCCCAGTCAATTAAGTCTTATGGAGTGATTCAACCAATAATAGCCCGTAAAGATGAAGACAGCTACCAAATAATTGCTGGGGAACGGAGAGTCAGGGCATGTTATATGCTTGGGCTTAGGGAGATTCCAGCAATCATTCATGAAATGGATGATGCACAGGTAGCAGCAGTTTCTCTAATTGAAAACCTTCAAAGAAGGGAGCTGAATTATTTTGAAGAAGCTAATGCCTACAGTATACTTATAAATTTCTTTGGCATGAAGCAAGAAGAAATAGCTAAAAAAATTGGCAAAAGCCAGTCAGCGATAGCCAATAAGCTGCGTTTATTAAGATTACCAGAAGAAATAAGGGAAATCATGTACCCGGAGAAAGTTAGTGAAAGACATGCCAGGGCATTGTTAAAGCTTAATTCGGCAGATATGCAAACCGATGTAATTAATCAAATTTATGAGAAAGAACTTACGGTAAAAGAAACCGAAGAGCTGGTTGAAAAAATTAGTAAGAATAACATACCGAAGGAAGCAGTAGTACGACCAGAGGGGCAGAACGTATCAATGATTATTAGAGATGCCCGGATATTTTTAAATACTATAAAAGAGACAGTAAGACGCGCAAAACAAACTGGAGTTGAAATATCTATGGACGAAAATGATTATGAAGGAGAATACGAACTAGTAATAAGGATAATAAAACAAAAGAGAATTAAAGGTGCAGCAATTAAAAACTAAAGACTGTGTAATATAAAAAATAATTCCTACAACAGGCGAAAAGCCTGGTTTTTTTTGCAGCTACATAATCAAGGCTAGTATGGTTAATTAGCGGTATTTTTAATAGAGGATGTTTTTTTAATAGACTATTAGTGAGATTATTGCAGAGAATATAGGAATTTTAGAATATTAAAGAGAAGCGGGTATTTTAAAGGAGGATTTTTTAGGACTGTAGACGAAGGTATATGTTTAAGCTTTAGAAGGGTGGATCAATATGGGAAAAATCATAGCAATTGCCAACCAAAAAGGTGGTGTAGGGAAAACAACTACTGCCATAAATCTGGCGGCCTGCATCGCTATGAATGGCTTTAAGGTACTATTAGTAGATTGTGATCCACAAGGGAACGCAACCAGCGGGCTGGGTATTAATCGGAAAAGGGTTAAGAGATGTATTTATGATTTACTTATGGGAGAAATCGATATTAAAAGAGCAATTTTTCCAACCGGGGTAGAAAGCCTGTACTTAATTCCAGCTACAATAAGGTTGGCGGGAGCTGAGGTTGAATTAGCTACCAGAACAAACAGGGAAAGGTGTCTTAAAGAAGCAATCAAAGACATTGAAAATAAATTTGATTATGTATTTGTTGATTGTCCTCCATCATTAGGATTATTAACTATAAATGCATTGACCGCAGCTGATGCGGTTATTGTCCCTATACAGTGTGAATATTACGCATTGGAAGGATTAACTCAGCTAATAGAGACAATTCGTTTAGTTAGAACGAGACTTAATAAAACGTTAAAACTTGAAGGAATAGTTTTTACCATGTTTGATGGCAGAACCAACTTGTCAATACAGGTTGTAGATGAAGTAAAAAAACATTTTCGCAAGAGCGTTTATAGAACTATTATTCCGCGAAATGTTAGACTAAGTGAAGCACCGAGCCATGGAAGACCAATAGTTGATTATGATCCCAGGTCAAAAGGAGCAGAAGTATATACAGAACTTGCACAGGAGGTGTTAGAACGTGGCTAGAAAGGAGAGAGGGCTTGGCCGGGGATTAGATGCGTTAATTCCAGCTGATATAAATATGGAGGAAGAAAATGCAGAAGTGAAGGAAATTTCGGTCAAGATCATAGATGTGCGCACCGGGCAACCGAGAAAGAGTTTTGACGAAGAATCTTTGCAAGAGCTGGCGAAATCAATAAAAGATCATGGCATAATTCAGCCGGTGTTAGTAAGGCCAAAAGAAGAAAGATATGAGATTATTGCAGGAGAAAGAAGATACAGAGCAGCTATATTAGCTAAATTGGAGAACATTCCGGCGATAGTTAAGGAAATAGATGAGGTGGAGGCTGATGAGTTATCTTTAATTGAAAATTTGCAAAGAGAGAACTTAAATGTGATTGAAGAGGCAGCAGCTTATAAAAACATGATTAATAGGTATGGCTACACACAGGAACACCTGGCAAAAAGGATAGGAAAAAGCCGAAGTCACATAACGAATACTATAAGGATCTTAGGTTTGCCTGAAGAAATCAGAAAAATGATTGAGAAAGGAAGAATAACAGCAGGACATGCCAGAAGTATTTTGGGATTAAATAATCAAAAGGACCAAATTAATATTGCCAGAGAAATAGCAAAAGGAAAGCTATCAGTAAGAGAAACAGAGAAGAGGGTAAAAGATAGAAACGAAAAAACGAAAAACACCAAAACAAAGAATTTGGAAACCATGGATCTAGAAGAAAAACTGCAGAGAATATTAGGAACCCGGGTAGAATTTGTCGAAAAAGACCAGGGAGGCAAAATAGAGGTTTATTATTATAGCAACGAGGACTTAGAAAGATTATTAGAAATCATAGGACTGTGATATATAATGAAACAAAATGTTTCACGTGAAACATTAAAGAATTCTCGCAAACAATGAGATATACTGACGGAACTAAATTTTTTCTCTGTTTAAAATAACAGCGGAGACAAATAGATATGGAAAAAAGAAAAAACCTGAAAGAACTACCTGCACAATCATTCCTGGACATTTGGCAAAACATTGCGTGAATCTGTGCTCATCTGTGGTTAATTACTCTTGTTTTCATAAGTGGTTGTGTTCTCCGGGCGTGGGGGGGCTACTTTGGATAAACCTGGAATAAGAAAGAATTAAACCCTCAACAATAATGTTTGCCATCTTATAAACTATATGTAGACGTGTATTTTGCAAAACGATTGGCTCTAAAAAGCCACCTACATTAACAACACCTGATATACAAAAATCACCTACTTCAGGTAAGGTCTTTTTTAAGGCACTCCCCGGCCTTAAGCTCTCAGCTTTTACGTTTATAAACCCAACGCTATTAGGAGTGCCTAAACAAGCATCAACAGCAATAACTAAAGGGTTCTTATAGCAGCTGGAAATATCAGCCATAACTTCGGACAGATTGGTAGCATGAGCTGGATGTTCAAGAGTACCGTAAGTTACTGCTGAGGGGATAAGGGTTTTCAACCTGGTTCCAATTAATGGACCAAGACAGTCCCCGGTTGCTCTATCGGTTCCAACACATAAAAACACTATTTCTCTAGAAAAATCTTCATTCATATTTAATATTAATGAATAAACGATTTGTTCAAACTTATAAAGGCAATCGGGGTCATTATAATGAAATGAATATCTATGGTATTTATCTTTACACACAGGGATTGACAAACAATCTCCTCCTATAATAATATCTTATATTTTAACCAACCTCGCTAATTTTATGCTTAGTCTTAATAAAAAGGAGATCTAAGCAAAATCACTCTCTTTTACTAAGAATTTACCTCCCGGTTAGAGCATAAAGTAGTTAATAGATATAAATTCACTATGAAGATTTATAACTGAGGGCAAAGGGACTAAAGTCTGCCCTACAGATACAATACCCAGGGGGTTTTTACAGTGGATTTATGTACTTCAAAAAAAATAATTGTATATTAAAAAAGTTTAGTACGAATAAACGCTTAATGCAGTCACCTTACTTAGATAAGTTGGCCATGCACTGGCGTTTTAGTAAAATCGGAGCAACCGGATAAAACCATAGAGGCGACTTCAGTCGCCGCCCTGACACCCTGAATTGAGGCTGGTCGGGAGACTGAAGTCTCCTCTACGTGAATCTGGGGGTAATCACCTCTTTGTTTTCATAAGTGGTTGTTTCCTCCGGGCATGGAGGGTTAATTTAAGAATTTTGCATGATTCTGAAACCCAATATCTCGCCCTGAGTATCAGCGAAGAATCTTTTAGATCCTGGAGCTTAGCCTCAGAATAGCTCTAAAAACCTAGCTAATGACAATAATAAAGAAGTTAATTATGCAAAATTCTATTTTGGAAAGGGGTATAAGTTGTTAAAACACGGTTAATGCTCGTTATGGGATATTTAGGAGCTGTAATAGGAGCCGGTTTTGCATCAGGACAGGAGATTGTCCAATTCTTCGTAGCATATGGGTTTGGTGGATTAAAAGGAGTTTTGCTTTCAACCGTATTATTTGCAGTATTTGGTGGGCTGCTGTTATATGTTGCCCATATTCAAAAGGCAGGTAACTATCAAGATATACTGGCCTATTTAATGGGGGACAAAGCGGGAAAAGTAATAGATTTTTTACTATCCATATTTCTTTTTCTAGGAATTAGTACTATGTTATCAGCCAGTGGAGCAGTTTTTCATGAACACCTATATCTGCCTAAAATATTAGGTATCCTGCTGGCTTATCTGCTGGTAGTACTATTTATATTTACTGGAAAAAAAGGACTATTATTCTCTTTTAATATTCTAGTACCAGTAAAATTTCTTTTACTGTGTCTTATTGCAGGGTATATAGTATTTAGTTTTAAAGGAACACCGGTAGAGGAATATACTAAATACCTGGGGGCCAATTTTCTTTTGCCCTGGCCTATATCCAGTGTATTATATGTAGCCTATAATTTTACGCTGGCAATGGTTGTACTTACAGAGTATCAATCTATTACTTCACGACGTAATGGAATAATAGGAGCAGTATGGGGTGGTTTAGTATTAGGTATTTTGCTGTTGTTAAATTATTTAGCACTTTGTAAGTTTTTGCCTGTTGTACTAAACTATGAAGTTCCAATGCTTTACATTACCGGGAAAATATCTATAGAAGTAAAATATGTATATACAATAGTACTCTGGGTGGGAATACTAACTACAGCTATTGCTAATGCCTATGGGTTTTCCCAGCGCTGGTCATCTTTTACCGGGCTAAACTACACTTTTTGTTTACTTTGGTGTATGACAATGGCTTTGCCAATAGCTATGCAGAGCTTTTCTTCGTTGGTTAGCGCAATCTACCCTATTTTTGGACTATTAGGAATAATAATATTAATTGCCTTGATTTACCGGGCGGTAAAAGACATAATAAAAAAATTGTATTATAATATAATTCAGTTAATTAGTAGAATCAGGGAGTAATAAAATGAAAAACCTTAAGAAAATTTCCCCGGTTGATGAAATATTAACAAATAAACAAGTCAAATTGTTAATTGAAAAATACAATCGAGATTTTATTGTAAACATGCTTAGAAGGGCAATTGCGGAAGTAAGACAGCAGCTTCGATTATTTGAAGAAGAAGTTGATCAAGAGGTAGTAATGCAAAATATTTACGACAATTTAGAAAAACTGGTTTTGCAGAATACTAGAGAAAATTTGCAAAAAGTAATCAATGGGACCGGAGTAGTTTTACATACTAACTTAGGACGGGCGCCATTAGGGGAAAAGGCAATTAGTAATCTCAGTCATATTGCAAAGAGTTATAATAATTTGGAAATGGATTTAGAAAAAGGGATAAGGGGTTCGAGGTACCAGCATGTTGAACAATTGTTAACCTATTTGACCGGAGCCGAGGATGTACTGGTAGTTAATAATAATGCTGCAGCTGTAATGCTAGGGCTTAAAGCTATGGCCGAAAATAAAGAAGTAATAGTATCCAGGGGACAGTTAGTGGAAATTGGAGGAGCTTTTAGATTACCTGAGGTAATGAAGTTGAGTGGGGCTAAACTTGTAGAAATCGGTACTACTAATAAAACGTATATAGCAGATTACGCTTCGGCAATTAATGATCAAACCGCACTACTTTTTTCAGCCCATACATCAAATTATAAGATTGTAGGATTTAGTGAAGAAGTTAAGCTGGAAAAATTAGCAAAACTCGGGAAAGAAAAAGGGATTCCAGTTATGCAGGATTTAGGTAGTGGCATATTATATAAATTAGACAGCTGGGGATTAAAAGATGAGCCTACAGTACAAGAATGTGTCGCGTCAGGAGCCGATATTATAACATTTAGCGGGGATAAACTGCTTGGCGGACCGCAATCGGGGATTATTGTGGGGAAAAAAGAATATATAGAAAAAATGAAAAGAAATCAACTGCTTAGAGCAATGAGAGTAGATAAATTAACAGTTGCTGCTTTAGAAGGAACCTTAATAGAATACATAGCAGGAAAACCCCAGGAAGAAATCCCGGTGATTCGCATGTTAACTATCAGTAATGAAGAACTGAAGAAAAAAGCAGAAGAACTTTATAATAGGCTATCAATTAAAATTGGGAAATCAAGTAAAATAAAACATTTATCTATGATTTCAGTTGAAGATATGGTAGGCGGAGGGGCCTATCCAACATATAAACTGCCAGGTTATGGAATAGAATTAGAATTTTTCGAGATGAAGCTTGAATCTGCAGCCAAGGAATTGAGATTAATGAATCCAGCTTTGTTAACTCGAAAACAGGAAAATAAAATGGTTATCAGTGTAAGAACCTTATTAGCAGGAGAAGTGGAACAAATAACCGAATTGCTGGTTAAGTTGTTAGAAAAAAGGATTAAATAAGGGGAACTGAATGAAAAGGATTATTATTGGAACAGCTGGTCATATCGATCATGGAAAAACAACTCTAGTAAGAGCTATGACTGGAGTAGAAACGGATAGGTTGAAAGAAGAAAAAAATAGAGGGATATCTATTGAGCTTGGTTTTGCTCCCTTTAGACTGCCGGGGGGGAAAAAGGCAGCTATTGTTGATGTGCCTGGCCATGAACGGTTTATTAAGCATATGCTGGCCGGAGCCTTTGGGATAGATATGGTTATATTGACGATAGCTGCAGATGAGGGAGTTATGCCGCAGACACGTGAACATATGGACATTATAGAATTGCTAGGAGTAAAAAAAGGAATTGTAGTGATAACTAAAATGGACCTGGTGGATGAAGAGTGGTTGATGTTAATAGAGGAGGAAATTAAAGAATATATTAATAATACAGTATTAAAAGGAGCGCCGGTAATAGTAGTTTCAAGTATAAGTGGAGAGGGAATAAAACAGCTTATTGAATGTATTGAGGATTTGGCTGAGGATATTGAAGAAAGGCCTGCATTAGGACAGGTTCGACTTCCTATAGATCGTGTTTTTACCATTTCTGGATTCGGCACAGTGATAACCGGAACCCTATGGTCTGGACAGGTAAGCATTGGAGATGTTTTGGAGCTGATGCCTGTACAAAAACCAGTAAGAATTAGAACTCTTCATGTCCATAATGAAAAAGTGAATACAGCATACGCAGGACAAAGAGTAGCTGTTAATTTGCAGGGAATCGACTTATCAGAGATAAAAAGGGGTTATCTTATTGCCACAACGGGGTATTTAAGTCCTAGTTTTAGGGTGGATACCAGGTTGCGGTTACTTCACTCCAGCAGCAAAACCTTAAGAAATTGGAACCGGATAAGATTCCACTTAGGTACCGAAGAAACTTTTGGACGGGTAGTATTGTTAGACCGAGATGATCTAAAGCCCGGTGAAGAAAGCTATGCTCAGATAGTTATGGAAAAGCCGGTAGTTTGTTATAAAGGTGATCCATTTGTTGTAAGGTATTATTCTCCCGCTATTACTATTGGTGGGGGAACTATTATAGATTCTAATGCGGTTAAACAAAAGAGATATAAAGAGGAAGTTTTAGAAGAATTAAGCATAAAAGAAGAAGGAAGTCTCTATGACCTGATTTTACATGAACTAACCTCCAAACCCTCTAATATTACTTCGATAAAGGAGTTGGTAAAGAGAACAGGTAGATCTGAAGAAAACCTAAAGGAAGAAATATTGCTACTTCTTGAAGATAATAAGATAGTAGAAATAAAACAAAACCATTATAGCAGCACCTATGGTCTAGAGTTAATACAGAAAAAAATAATAGATAAACTAAGAGAGTATCACCGGGATTATTCTCTTAGAGAAGGCTATCCCAAGGAAGATATGAGAAGCAGATTTTTCCCCTGGCTGGACAGTAAAACATTTAATTCAATCTTAAAACAATTTGAAAACCAGGGAACACTACTTAGCCAGAACAACCAGATAAAATTAGTCGGGCACCAGCCTATGCCTGGAAAAAAGGAAGAGGAGATTATAAAAATTATTACTAAAGCTTTAGAAGAGCAGCTCTTTCATCCACCATCACTAAATGAATTAAGAGCCCTGGTGAATATTGAAGAGCAAGATTTTATAGAGCTGATTACCTATTTAACCAATCAAAAATCACTGGTTAAGCTGAGTTCGGAAGTATATATTTCCACAAAGGCGATAGAAGAAGGAAGGAAACAGTTGGAGGACTATTTTACCAGGGAAAAGGAACTAAGCCTGGCTACAGCTAGAGATATCTTTAACACTACAAGAAAGTATGCCCTGCCTCTAGTAGAATATTATGATAAAATCCGGTTTACTCGCAGAGTAGGAGATGTACGCATAAAAATGTAGAGAATATTGAAAGAAATTTTTAAGATTTTCAGGAGGATTTTGTTAAGTGGCTATAATAGGAATACCAAGTACTTTAGCGTATTTTAATTATTATCCATTTTGGAAGAGTTTCTTTGAAGAAATTGGAAATGAAGTAATTACATCAACACCAACAACCAAGGCAATTTTGGACAAGGGCGTAAAAGAAGCTGTAAATGATGCCTGTATACCGATAAAAGTATATCATGGTCATGTTGCTGACCTGGCGAAAAAGGCAGATTATATATTTTGCCCGCGGCTGGTAAGTGTTCGCAAACACGGGGATTTTGGGACCGAAACCTTTTGCCCTAAATTTTTGGGATTACCTGATATGATTAGACAGGCACTTTATGATTTGCCTGAAATACTTGAACCTAGAATTGATTTAAAAAAAGGAAAAAAGGAATTATTTAATGTGTTTTACGAGCTGGGATTACAACTAGGAGCTTTTCCTGATAGTATTACTAAAGCCTTTAAGAAAGCCTCAAAGGTATATAAAAAATATCAAAGCCTTTTATACCAGGAATGGATTCCAAGTGAAGCTATGGATATTCTTTTTAACGGCACTCAGGTATCACTTTTACCAGAAAAAAAGTACGATTTGAAAATAGCGGTTGTTGGCTATCCATATACACTTTATGATGGGTATATTAATGCCGGGCTCTTAAAGATACTGGAGAAAGAAAATGTAAAGATATATACTCAAGATATGCTAAGTGATAAAGTTATGAATAAGCAAGCCAAAACCATTCCTAAAAGTATGTTCTGGTATTTTTCCAACCGGGTTGTATATGGGGCACTGCACTTTATGCAATGCAGTGATATAGATGGAATTATCCACGTAACTGCCTTTGCTTGCGGACCGGATTCAATGGTTGACCGGCTGCTGGAGATAGAAACTCGAAGGAGAACTGAATTACCGTATTTATCAATTACTATAGATGAACATACTGGAGAAGCAGGAGTGAGAACCAGGATTGAGGCTTTTTTAGATATGATTCGTTACCGGAGGGATAAGAGATGAAGATTAGTTTTCCTCATATGGGATATTCATATATTGCTTTAAAATGGCTGGTAGAAAATACCGGGCATGAATGCATTATTCCTCCGGAACCCAGCAAGAAAACATTAGATTTAGGAGTACGTTATTCACCTGAATTTAGTTGTATTCCTT
>CAYZYO010000068.1:0-13591 GCA_964482585.1 uncultured Syntrophomonadaceae bacterium
GGTTCTGGCTGTACAGCTCAAGATCCTGGCTGCTGTACATCATAACCGGCGAATAAAGCCGCCCCTGAGCCGCTAAGCCAATGTTATCCAGGATGTTTTCAACAATTCCCTCGGTATCGATAGCATTGGCCACTGCCTTTCTGACATTCAAATCATCAAAAGGTGTCCTGGCACAGTTGAATTGAATAAAATCGGTGAAAGTAGTCAGTTTTCTATATACAGTGATATCCGGATTTTCTCCCAGATGGTCAACATCACTCTCCGGTATCTTGATACTCATATCTACATCCCCTGAATCCAGTGCCATAATCCGGGTAGAGGCTTCAGGAATTATCTTTAAGACAATCTGATCCAGTTTAATTTCATCACCCCAGTAATCTTCATTTTTATCAAGTACTACTTCCTGTCCTTTGCTGTAGCTGGCATATTTAAATGGTCCGCTTCCTATCGGCTCTTGAAATTCATCGGCAGAATCAATACTGCTGGGACTTACCACCGGCCAGGCAATATGTGTCAGATAAGTGGGCAAGGGCATCGGTTTAACACAGGTAAATTTAACCGTATAATCATCAATTGCCTCAACCTTTTCAATCTGCAGTGTTTTAACCGTAGTAACATAAGCCCGATCCCCATAAGAATATATGACTGCTTCCGATGTAAAGGGTGTCCCATCATGGAATTTTACATCTTTTCTCAGATTGAAAATCCATACTTTACCGTTTTCCTGAGCTTCCCATGACTCCGCCAGGCCGGGTATTAAATTAAGGTCCTTATCAAGACGTACCAGAGTCTCATAGATCTGTGACCAGACAAAACGAGCATCACCGTCAGGAAATTTCACTATATCCCAGGTATTGATGTCTGTACCGATGGCCACTTTCAGAACCTGCTCCTGTTCCTCTGTCTGCCCCTGTTTGCCGCATCCTCCAAGTATAAGAACCGCACTCAAAACAATAAGTAAAAATACCATCCATTTATTTTTCTTCACCATTAACACTCCCCTTATTTTATCAGACATTTTAGGCTGCTTATTTACGGGCGACCAGTATACCAGAAGCATTATCACCCACCGGCAGCATATCTTCTACCTCAAAACCTATTTTCTCCAGCATCTCTATCGCTTCCCGATAAGTATATACATGAGAATCACTATTGCTGATTTTGCATTTTAGCGCAAATAGCGCTGCCCGTAGCGGTTTGGTCCTGGACTCATCCAGGAACCAGAGCTTGTAAAAAAGATATCCCCCTTTGCGCAGAGCATGGTAAACTTTAGCAAATACTTTTTCTTTCTGAGCCGGGACTACCGGATGTAAAATATCAAATGCAAGTATAATATCCTGATTGCCAGGTAGTTCATCTTCATAGAAATTGCCAGGGCAAAAATCAACCTCCCCTCCGAATACGTGCACATATTCTTCACTCACTCCCCTGACTTGAGGCAGGTCAAAAACAGTTATTTGCAGATCAGGCTTTTTCATTTGCAGGGCCATAGGAAACAGCCCATGTCCCCCACCTAGATCCAAAATATTTGTGGCCTCGGCAAAACCGGGATGACGACTGATCATCTCCACGGTATGAAAAATACTGTTATCACTGAGTACTCTTTGGGCCATTGCTCTTACAAACGAAGCCTGGAAAATTACCTGGGGATTATGTTCTTCCCCCGTCGGATTTCCTTGCAGCCACGAGCCCATCATTGACCAGGCACTGCCCTGCTTAATCGAAAACTGCATGTCCAGTAAATCACCCAGGAAAAAAGGATTGTCCCGGCACAAGTATGTTTTAGCCAGCGGTGTTATCCGGTACTGTTCCCCTTCTTTTACCGCCAGTTCCATTGCCGTCAGTGCATCAAGAAAGAACCTCGTCCTATCGGCCTGATAGCCCATTTTCTCCGCAATATCCTCAATTTTTTGCGGCTCATCCGCCAGGCACTCAAATATACCTGTAGTAAATGCCTGATAGAGAAAATTGGCCTGCTGATATCCGCGCATCAGCCCTAATAAATTTTTTCCCTCAACTTGCGGTTGAAATACAGTAAAATCTTTTGTTTCCAAGCATCTATCCTCCTCTACAAGCAACAACTAAAGCAGCCAACAGGCTGTATAGTGTTCTGCTCCCGTTTCCCTTAAAACCGGTCTCTGCCTGCAGGCTGGTCCTGCCTGCGGACACTGGGAATAGTAATGACACCTGCTGGCATTATCTATTTTTTCATCCTTCACCCATACTTGCTTTGCCGAAGGCTTCTCTAAAGAGGAAAAGGCCTCTACCAGCAAACGGCTGTATGGATGAAGCGGGTTTTGACAAAGTTCCTCGGCCGGTGCACTCTCCACTATCTGCCCTTTATACATAACCGCAATACGGTCGCTCATCCAGCTTACTACCTCAATATCATGGGAAATGAACAAGAGTCCAATCCCATTTTCAACCTGGATCTGTTTAAGGATTCGCAATACCTGAGCCTGGACGGAAGCATCAAGCATCGAAGTGGGTTCATCAGCAACAAGAAACTGTGGACTTAAAGAAAGGACGCGTGCCAGAACTACCCGTTGAATCTGCCCACCGCTCAGTTCATGCGGATAACGGGTCAGGTGTTCCTCACTTAATCCTACCTGCTGTAACAATTTCCGGCTCTTACTCTTCATTTCTTCCCGGCTTAAATTCTGTTTATGAATAAGCATCGGTTCAATCAGACTTTCATAGATTTTCATCCTCGGGTTCAAAGCACTTTCCGGATGCTGAAAGATAATCTGCATCTTACCGCAGAATTCTTTCTTCATCCGTCCATTAGCTGTTAGAACCTCCTGTCCCTGGAAATAAACCTGGCCTGAAGAAGGCGGAATCAAACCGAGCATGGTCCTGGCCACAGTAGATTTGCCGGAGCCGCTCTCCCCTACCAAACCCAGGGTTTCCCCGGGTTTCACCGTAAAGCCAACTCCATCCAAAACCTTAAACTGCTTCCGATTGAAAACCCCTGCCGTATATTCTTTGCTGAGCTCCTCCACTCTGATCAACGTACATACACCTCACATGAACTCCGTCCACTTCCCTGTTTGTTACCGGCTGACACTTACATTTTTCATTTCCTACAGGACAACGTGAATAGAACCTGCAGCCCGGGATGTCATCCAGTAAGGCGGGACTGTGTCCAGGTATAGGATATAAACCTCTCTCTGGCAATGAAGCCACCAGACCCTGCGTATAAGGGTGTAAAGGATTGTTCAGCACTTGTTCAGCCGGACCTTTCTCCACTATTTCTCCGGAATACATCACCGCAATCTCGTCACATAGAGCGGCAGCCACTTTGAGATCATGAGTAATCAGAAGCAAGGAAGCCCCGGTCTTCCTACTTAACTGGCGCAGGAGATCAACCACTTGAATCCGGTTCACGGCATCCAGCCCTTTAGTCGGTTCATCAGCGATCAAAAGTGACGGCTGCCCGCTTATGCTGATAGCAGCCAAAACTCTCTGCTTCATTCCTCCGCTCAACTGATGCGGGTATTCCGCGGACGTCCTGGCGGAATCCTTAAGGCCAAGTGATCTTAAGATATCCTGGGCTATTATCCTGGCTTTCTCTTTGACTATCCCCCGGTGTAATTGCAGCCCTTCCATAAGCTGTTCTCCTATACTCAACACAGGATTTAACGAAGTAGCCGGACTTTGAGGTAAAAACCCGATTTCACTTCCTCTTACCTTGCATATTTCTTTCTCTGCCAGACTAAGCAGATCCTGATTATTGTAAATAATTTGTCCATTAGTAACTGCGTTGCCCGGCAGCAGTCTTAAGACAGACATTCCCAGGACAGATTTTCCACAGCCCGTCTCCCCGATGAGTCCCAGTGTCTGTCCTGGATTAATATCAAGGCTCACATTACTGCAGGCTTTAAGTTGTCCTTCCTCACAGTTGAAAATCGTGGTCAAATTACGGATGCTCAATAATGCCATAATTTACCCCCTATTCCATGCTTTATCTTTAAGCCTGGGATCAAGTAAATCACGTAAACCGTCTCCCAAAAAATTAAAAGCCAATACCGTAACTAAAATTGCCAACCCCGGGAAAATAGTCAGATGAGGTGCTGTTTGCAAATATGTTTTACCATCACTTAACATTGATCCCCAGACCGCCGTCGGAGGCTGAGCCCCCAGACCCAGGAAACTTAAACCTGCCGCAGCCAGGATGGCATAACCAATTCCGACACTGGCCAGGATAATAACCGGGGCAATTACATTCGGCAGCAAATGACGAAACATTATATATAAATCATTTGCTCCCAGCGACCGTGCGGTTTCGATATATTCTTTCTCTTTTTCAGTCAGGACCGTTCCCCGCACTACCCGAGCATAGCCCATCCATCCTACCAGGGCTAAAGCCAGCATAACATTGCCTATACCCGGACCGAGCAAACCCGCTACTACCAAAGCCAGAATCAGGCCGGGGAAGGCCAGGAAAATATCAACTATACGCATTATTATTTCATCTACCGCTCTGCCATAGTAACCGGCAGCCATACCAAGTACGACTCCAATGACAGCAGATACAGCTGTTACTGCAATACCTATCTCTAAAGATACCCTGGCTCCATAAATAATCCTGCTGAAAATACAACGTCCAAATTCATCAGTTCCGCAGGGATAGTCAAGGCATGGCCCCTTGAGCGCCTGGCTCAAGCACTGCGTATTGGGATTATGAGGGGCCAGGACAGGCGCGAATATAGCGGCGCAAAGCAACAGCATTATAATAATCATTCCGATTAAGGTCAGTTTGTTCTTAAGAATGCTCATCATCGCTATCCTTTCTTTTCATAGCGAATCCTGGGATCAAGATATACATACAGAATATCCACCAGTAAATTTATTAGAACAAAGAAAACAGCAACCAATAGTACACAGGCCTGGATTAAGGCATAATCACGTGCAAATATGGAGTCAACCAGCAGCTTACCCAATCCGGGCCAGCCAAAAATAGATTCCACGATTACCGTACCTTCCAGAAGATGTCCCAATTGGAGACCAATTACGGTTATTACAGGTATAAAAGCATTTTTAAAAGCATGCCGGGAAATAATATTTCCTTCCTGCAGCCCTTTCGCTCTGGCTGTCGTAATATAATCCTGTTCAAGAACTTCCAGCATGCTGGAACGGATCAGCCTGGTACTGACAGCAGCCAGACCTGTACCTAATGTCACAGCCGGCAGAATAATATGACGCAAATCTCCATACCCGAATACTGGCAGCCAGCCCAGGATCACTGAAAACAAGAGTATCAGAAGCAATGCCATCCAGAAATTAGGCATACTGGCTCCAAGTAAAGCTCCGGTTCTAGCCAGGTAATCAATCAATGAATTTTGTTTGGCCGCGGATATAATCCCGGCAGGTATGGCAATAAGCAAAGACACTATCAGGGAGGCCAGAGCCAGCATCAAGGTCGCGGGAGCCCGCACTATTATTTCCTGCAGCACCGGATCCCCGGTGACCAGAGAACATCCAAAATCCCCCTTCAGGGCATATGCCAGCCAGTGCATATATTGTATCCATACCGGGGCATCAAGTCCTTCGCTTATTCTGATATGTTCTACCTCTTCTACCGTAAGATTTTCCCAACCGTAGCGAGCCATGGCGATCATTTCCGCCGGGTCTCCGGGAGCAAGATTCATCAAAGCAAAAATCATTATCGTTACTCCCAGCACTACTATGAGCAGCAGCAGCAAACGTCTGCTTATATAGTTGAGCATGAATTCAGTCCTTTACTAGCTCTTTCTTCTTCAAGCTTCTGCCTTTGTATTGTTCTTGCAGTATCCACTCTTAGTCTCATCCAAGGTAATCCTTGTCCGTGTTTTTCTATCGTTCTCTATAGCATTTTCAATGATCCAGGTACTAAAATACTTTTTCCATAATTGCATAAAAAAAGCACAACTATAAAAGTCTTCTCAAACCCGAGAAAAGACCTTCATGGTCCTGCTTTACCTTCATGGCTTTTATTTAAAATATTAAACTAATCAACAAATACAACAAGTCCACACTAACATCAAGTTTAGACAGCTTCATACTATCTGATTTATTATTAATAATTTGGTATAATACAATTAATAAACATATATAATTATTTGTTATGTTTATAATGTAATTAAAAATTACTATGTCGTCATAAGGTATTTTTATTTAATACGCTATACTGATATTTCATATTCAATACATTTTATCAATAAGTTTTCCAAGATACTGCAAATATTACTTTCTTGCCTGCAAGGATATTTACAAAAGTTATGTAGTATTAATTACATCCTCTATCCAGAGCATAAAGAAAGATTACCCGCTTACAGTTGTAAGCGGGTAGAAAAAGATTGGGATTGTATGCAAAAGCTTTTCAGCTTTTCCCGCGATTCAACCATGGTATAAATAGAACAATTATGCTGTAAATACTTATAGAAGAACTAAACGAAAAAACGAGCCGTGTTTCCGGAAAAAGCACAGCCCTTTATACTTATTTAGATAAGTATTACCTTGCTCCTTTCCAAATGTGGGAGGCACAGATATTTCTATCTATACCCATCGGCTCATTAACCTTAGTAAATTACCGTAGGTTAAAGAACTCGGAGATTCTTATTAAATTAAAGCAAAAATAAAATCGTATCCCGAAAAGGGATACGGATAATAAACCTATGTGAATATAAGTCTATATGTACTCCTTTCCAAATGCGGGAGGCACAGATATTTCTATCTATACCCATCGGCTCATTAACCTTAGTAAATTACCGTAGGTTAAAGAACTCGGAGATTCTTATTAAATTAAAACAAAAATAAAATCGTATCCCGAAAAGGAATACGAATAATAAACTTATTTCACTATAAGTATTAGTGTACTCCTTTCCAAATGCGGGAGGCACAGACATTTCTGTCTATACCCATCGGCTCATTAACCTTGGTTTACAACTTTAGGCTAATGAACTCGGAGCTTTATCCAATTTTATATAAAATATCATATAATAAGAATTAAATCAATATTTTTGTTACATTTTTTTAAACAAATTAAATTACAGGTCCATGCACACCTATTTTATCAGGATATCTGTTACATTGTTTATAACAAATACTATTTGTCCAGGATAGTTTATAAAGAGGTAATAACACCACCTAGTAAGGGCTCACATGTATGCTCCCCGGCTACACGTTGGCGGTAAAAAAACAAGTGCCGGGCCAGTCGCTTCCCCTTAAAGGGCCAATTACTCTTTTTCCTGACTTTTGCTTATAGCTTCCTTAATATCATGGATCACCTCTTCAAGCAGTCGTTTATCTGGTCCTTGGGCCATTATTCTAACTAATGGTTCGGTTCCGGAAGGTCTAACAACCATTTTCCCAAACTCTCCCAGTTTCTTTTCCACTCTTTCAATAGCCGCAACCACAATTTCATGGGTTAATACCTTTTCTTTATTCTGCATTTCAATATTTACCATTATTTGAGGCTGTTTTTCCATTTCCCTGGCCAATTCTGAAAGGTGTAAACCGGTACGTTTAATTACTTCCACCAATTTCAATGAAGTTAATATCCCATCTCCGGTAGTAGCATATTTAGAAAATATTATATGCCCCGACTGTTCTCCTCCTAGTAGTGATCCAGTTTCTATCATCTTTTCTAATACATAACGATCCCCTACTTTGCAGCTTTCAATACTTATATTTTCCCTTCTTAGGCCAATATCTAAACCAATGTTACTCATTACAGTTGCTACTATTTTAGCTGGATTTAATTCTCCCCTGCGGTACATATCAAGGGCACAAATAAGCATGATATAATCCCCATCCAGCTCTCTGCCCTGCTCATCAACTGCTATACAGCGGTCTGCATCTCCGTCATAACTAAGACCAATATCTGCTTTATAATACATAACTGCTTTTTTAAGGCTATCTGTATGAGTTGACCCACATCCATCATTAATATTTATCCCATTGGGATTATCGTTTATAGCAATAACATTAGCTCCCAACCTTCTCCACAATTCAGGTGCCGCCTGGTATGCAGCACCATTGGCACAATCTACTACGATTGTCATATTGTCGAGATCTTCTTTAAGTGCGTAACAGCTGATGAGATAGTTTAAGTAATTATTAAGAGCCTCCTGAACATCGTACACCCGACCGATATCCTCTCCCTGGGGACAAGGTAGCTGTAGATTATCCGTTAACACCAGTTCCTCAATCTCCTGTTCTAATTTATCAGGTAGTTTATACCCATTAGGATCAAAAAATTTTATCCCATTATCCTTTACCGGATTATGAGAAGCTGATATTACTATCCCACATGAAGCCTGATATTTTTGAGTTAGGTAAGCAACTGCAGGAGTTGGGATTATTCCCACCGTAAGTACATCAGCTCCGGTAGAACATATTCCTGCCAATAATGCAGCTTCCAACATATCACAAGAAATACGTGTATCTTTGCCAACCAGAATTCGCGGCCGGATGATAGGATCCTGTTTTGCTAAGATATAACTTCCGGCTCTCCCCAGGCTAAAAACTAATTCCGGTGTTAGCTCTATATTAGCAATACCTCTTACTCCATCTGTCCCAAATAATTTTCCCAAGTATATTACCTCCCAGTATCTGTATTCCAAGAAATTTTGATAATTATGCTCCTTTTTCCTGAAGAAAAATAATAGCCTAAAAAGCAAATTATTAAAATCTTTAGATTTTAAGTGTATTTATCTACTTATTACTATTCGTAATTAATTTTTTTTGTAACAACCCTTTGTCATAGAATAGCTAAAATGTATTCTATAATTAAAAACAATAATTGCCAAAAAAATAAACTAATCATTATCCGGATTACTTATTTCAACATGTATGAGAACGTTTGAAGGGTATACATGCACTCCTTCGGGTACTATAACCTGTTTTTCCGATTCAAAAGATTCTCGATGTCCAGTGATATCTATTTCATCTGTTGTTAATTCACTAATATCTTTTATTTTCGCTTCACTTCCAATAACCGTAATATTGTTAGGATATACTACTGCCTGTACCATGCTATAGCCTTCAGACAGATTTCCAGACACTGACGGGCTTATACTTACTTTTTTGCTGCTCATCTTTTCATTAATAACAACATATACCGTAACTGTATCAGGAATCATTGTTATACCGTTACTAACAGGATTCCCACTGGCATCCAGGGCTAATAATTTTCCTGAAAAAGAACTGAAATCCTTAAAGTTTTCTAAATCAACAGGACATACTACCGATGAGACTTTTTTAACATCGTCTTCAGCACCTTGTATTATACATTTTTCAGGAACAGCTTTTATATCAAGCATTTCATATCCTGCCGGTGGATTCTGTCTAATATCAAAGCTAATAGGTATACTGTTTTCTTTAATTTTTTCCAGGGTAACCTTCACCTTATCCGGTTGAACACTTGTAAACATAGCCCCTTTTACTGGTTCTACATATACAGGCAATTCATAAGATCCCTCTTTTAAACCGGCTAAATCAACTGAAGCAGTTAGATCATTAGTTTCCTGAAAAACACCCCACAGTTTGACATTAACCGTAGTTGGCGCATTAATGCTAAGTCCAGCTTGAAGATGACGGTAATCCAAATTGACCTTCACGGAATTACTTGCGGTGTTTAATGCACCCTGATTTACTACATAAAACCACAGTAATACAGCAAGTATCACTGATACTATTTTAAGCCCTAAAGTTTTATTCTTTTTCATCTCTTTTCCTGAATTCACCGCGCCACCTCCTTCTAAAGGAATCACTCCACTTTACCTCATTAACCATTTCCCCGATAAGTATATCTGTTAGGCTCTGGGGATTTAAATAGCGCTGTAAACTTCCTTCTTTAGCCAGGGATATTATTCCAGTTTCTTCTGAAACTATGACTGATATTGCATCAGATAATTCGGTAATACCTAAACCTGCACGGTGACGCGTACCAAGTTCTTTATCCAGATCAGGGTTATCACTTAAAGGTAAAAAACCAGCAGCTTTATATATTCTGCCATCACTTATTATTAACGCTCCATCATGTAAAGGAGAATTGGGTACAAAAATATTAGTTAAAAGGTTGGCAGAAACCAGAGAATCTAAATGTACACCACTTTCCAGATATTCAACAATTCCTGTTTCCCGGGTTAGAACAATTAAGGCCCCCACTCGATTACGAGACAATACAGCTACAGCGCTGCTGATTTCCCGGATAATTGTCTCATATTCCTCCATTTTTATTGCAGTACTGTGTCTGGTAAAAAAACTGCCTCTACCAATTTGTTCAAGTATCCTTCTTAGTTCTGGTTGAAAGACTATAGGAAGGGTTATGGCAAATAGTATCCATAGTTTATCCACCAGCCATTTTACCATATCCAGTTTTAAATAACTTGCTATAACAGAAAATACCAGTAGAAGTACTAATCCTTTAAGCAGTTGTTCAGCTCTTGTTCTCATTATTAACCTTAATACCCGGTAAAATAAATAGGCAACAATCGAAATATCTATTAAACTTCGGATAATGCTCCAGGGACTTGCAAAAACCCCTGATAAAAATGTTAAATCCAATTTTTTCCTCCAATAATCGTTATTGGCGATTGACGCCAAAACCCAAGTGACAGGTTTTAAGCATATCTTTAAATAAACTCAATGTATATATTTTAGCAAATTATTAAATAACCTTACATCTGTTTATTTATCAAATTATTTATTTGAGAGTTTCGCTTAATCAAAACTCCGACATGTCACTTTAGCTCAAAATCAAAATGGCTAGTTAATGATGTTTTGCATAATGACTATTACAATTGAACTCTTGAATCCGTAGAGGAGCCTTTAATCTCTGGTTTGACTGTCATCGAAGTTAGTAAATTTTCAAATTATGCAAACCTTTAATATAAATCACAAATAATATGACTACAACTTTTAGCCTTCATTCTCAAATAATTGACAAAAAAATTTGGGTTAATTATAATTCAAGTTAGTGTAAAAAAGGAGGGAAAATATAAATGGCCTATTATATTACAGATGAGTGTATTTCTTGTGGTGCATGTGTTGACGAGTGCCCGGTAGAAGCAATCAGTGAAGGAGACGATAAATACGTTATTGATCCTGATCTTTGTACTGAATGTGGACTTTGTGCAGACATTTGCCCGGTTGATGCACCCGTGCTCATTGAAAAATAAAAAAGTTATTTGTTAAAAATAAAACAATTCCGGAATTCAAAATCCCGGAATTGTTTTTAACGTATTTATTATCTATTTAAGTTTCCATTCTGCTTTTCTCTTTTCTAAAAATGCCTTCACACCTTCGTGGGTGTCTTCTAATGTGCATAAGATAGCAAAATGGTTATTAGCAAGTTCAAATGCCTTTTGATACTCTAAGTCAGACATCTCGAAAAATGATCTCTTGCCCAGCTGAACTGCCAGCGGGCTTTTTGCTGCCAGGTTCCTGGCCAGCTTCATTGTCTCTTCTTCAAGCTTATCTTTAGGAACAACTTTATTAATTAATCCAATTCTATATGCTTCTTCAGCATCAATGATATCTCCGGTTAATACTAATTCCAATGCTTTCTTTCTGCCCAGATTGCGTGACAGTGGTACAGCAGGTCCCATACAGAATAAACCTACATTTACTGCTGTTGCTCCAAACTTGGTGCCTTCTGCTGCAATGGCTAAATCTGAGGAAGCGACTATGCCAATTCCATTTGCAACAGCTATGTTATGGGCAGAAGCAATAACTGGTTTTCCTATTTGAGATATGGTTAAGGCCCAGCCTTCCATTAAGGTAATCCATTGATAGTATTCTAACGGACTTTTTCCTTCTAGATCACCAACGTCAATACCTGCACAAAAACCTTTTCCGGCTCCTTTGATTACAATCACCCGGATGTCATCGTCTGCATCCAGATCTTTCAAGATCTGGTTAAGCTCTGTTGCCAGAGGAACATTAAAGGTATTAAGCTGCTCTGGCCGATTCAAAGTTATTATCCCAATATGCTCTGTTTTCTCCAAAATAATAGTATCATAACTCATAAAAAACTCTCCCCCTTCATTTAACTTGAAATCTTCATAGTAAAATCAACAACAACCCTCTAAAAAAACAACAACAACCCTCTAAAAAAATATATTCAACGGGCATATGTTATTTTCCTCCTTTTTTATTATATATTAACTTTTTATATCTTATTTTCTAGTTTTGTTAAATTTGTTGCATATTCGCTTCATATTAATAAAAACAAGTATTTAGCCAATTTTTTTATTCTATTAATACTCCTTAAAACAATATAATCGAGAAACCTCAGAGACCTTAAGCTAAAATATTATTAAAATAATAAATAAATTACTATCTATATTTAAATTCAGGTTTTGCTATAATTTCTAAACGCTTTTACGCATTTATTTCTATTAATAATCACATACTGTAAGAAAAGAAGGGGAAAATAATGAATCAAACACCTATTCAAATAGCTAGATTAAGCAAGAAACTATCCCAGGAAAAGACTGCACGTTTGTTAGATATCTCTCTTCGCCATTATCAGAAAATTGAATATGGTGAGGTTTTACCAAATATTCGCACCGGATTGAGATTGGCTTTAATATTAGAGGTCAATCCCTATGAATTATTTAATATTGAATATTCTTAATATTACCAATGCTATTAAAATAAAGCCGGGATAAAAATCCAACCGTCAAGATTTAATTGAGGATTTTGCATAATAGCTATTTTATATTATTAGAACTCTTGCATTTATAGAAGAGACTTTTAGTCTGCGGCTTGACTGTTATATTGAGGCAAAGTAGAACTGAAAATGGTGAATTTTTGACAAAACTTCCAATTAACATATATGAATATCTTATTTGAATACTTAATGAATGAGATGATAATCCGATTATAATATTAGAGAGGAATTAAGCATGTTAAATTCTTACATAAGAATCTTGATTTCTCATGCAACACCTAAGGTTAATTAACTTAAAAATGATTCATGGCTTAAGACTCAACTACTCCTGGTACTCCTTCAGGCATTCTGGACACAAGAAGATAGGAGTAGTCGAACAACCATTACCAACAATATAAAGCGTAGCACATTCCTGACATAAACACGTTTGACATTGGGCACATTTAACATATTCCGCATTATTATTACAAACCTGGCAAACCATACAATACACCCCCCCTTATAGTTTACTTCTATTAATAATAACAAAATATGATGTTAGGTTGTTATTATTTTTTCACAATTGAGGAAAAGATACTATAAATAACTATCAATTAATTCAAACAAATAAAGGCTTTAGCATCCACTAAAGCCCTTTATTATTAAATATTATCTGAAACTGCGGTTTCTTTTTTCCCTGTAGCAATCCCTGCAATATACTGGTCTGTCACCAGTAGGCTCAAATGGCACCATAGCCTCCTGTCCACATTCAGCACAAACTGCTTTAAACATTGGGCGATTTTCATTATAACGAGAACCCCCATAATTATTACGCTGCTGCTTACGAGCTCTTCTACACGCCGGGCATCTTCCTGGTTCATTTTCAAAACCTTTCTCAGCGTAGAATTCCTGTTCGGATGCTGGGACTAAAAACTCCTTCCCACAATCTGG
>CAYZYO010000069.1:0-13559 GCA_964482585.1 uncultured Syntrophomonadaceae bacterium
GAGATACTTGAAGAAATGGGTATTGTTAGTATCGAAGATGAATGTATTAATACTAAAGACCTCAGAAGGCTTAATCAGGTGATACGGCTTAAGAGCTTTTTGGGGGTAAATCTAACCGGAGCAGCGATTATAACCGATCTGCTTGCAAGAATAGAAAAATTAGAAGAAGAAATAAAATACCTTAAGAAAACGAGGTGATTTAAATGAACATTGAGAAGTTTACCCAGAAATCAAGACAAGCCTTAGCAGATGCGCAGCAGTTTGCCGCCGGTAAACATCACCAGGAAGTAAAGAGTCAGCATCTGATGTGGGCTTTGTTAAAACAGGATGAGGGTTTAATTCCCCGCCTCCTTGAGCAGGGGGGAGTAAGTTTGTCCGCATTTGAACAGCAGTTAAAAAACCTTATTGATAAAATACCTGCAGTATATGGATATGAAGGTTCTTTATACTTGAGTGGTGCTGTAGCCAGGGTACTTTCCCAGGCGGAAAAAGAAGCCCAAAATCTTAAAGACGACTATATAAGTGTTGAACACCTGTTTTTAGCCCTGATTTCTGAGGGAGATGCCGATCTAAAAGACCTGCTGGCATCTTTTAAGATTAACCGGGATTTGGTTTTTAATGCTCTGCGTGCTATCAGGGGGTCTCAGCGGGTTACCAGTGATAATCCTGAGGAAAGCTATGAAGCCCTGGAACGTTATGGACGTGATCTAACTAAGCTGGCCGGGGATGGCAAGCTTGATCCGGTTATTGGCAGGGATGAAGAAATACGCCGGGTTATGGAGATACTGTCCAGGCGCACCAAGAACAATCCGGTTCTAATCGGTGAACCGGGAGTAGGTAAGACAGCTATTGCTGAAGGACTGGCCCGCCGGATCATTGCCGGAGACGTTCCCGAGGGATTAAAAAATAAAAAGGTGATTGCTCTGGACATGGGGGCTCTAGTAGCTGGAGCCAAGTATCGCGGTGAATTTGAAGAGAGATTAAAAGCAGTGTTAAAAGAAGTCCAGGAAGCCAGCGGGCAGATTATACTCTTTTTAGATGAGCTGCATACGGTTGTAGGAGCAGGTGCAGCTGAAGGGGCAATGGACGCCAGCAACCTGTTAAAGCCTATGCTGGCCAGGGGAGAACTAAGGGCTATTGGGGCAACTACGCTTGATGAATACCGTAAACATATTGAAAAGGATGCAGCATTAGAAAGGCGTTTTCAACCGGTAATGGTAAATCCGCCTTCAATTGAGGATACCATCTCCATCCTGCGGGGCTTAAAAGAGCGTTATGAGGTACACCATGGGGTGCGTATTCAGGATTCAGCCTTAGTGGCGGCATCGGTGTTATCAGACCGGTATATAACCGATCGCTTTTTACCTGACAAGGCCATTGACCTTATGGATGAAGCCGCGGCCCGTCTGCGGACTGAAATAGACAGTATGCCCTCAGAGCTTGATGAAATAACCAGGAGGATTATGCAGCTGGAAGTAGAAGCAGCAGCCCTGGAAAAGGAGAAAGATGAGGCTTCCAAAGAGCGGCATAAAAATATAATTAAAGAGCTGCAGGATTTAAGGACGGAAGCAGATGTAATGCAGGCCCGGTGGCAGTCTGAAAAACAGGCTATCTCCAGGGTACGGCACATTAAAAAGGAAATTGAAGAATGCCGTATGGAAATGGAAAGGGCGGAAAGAGAATATGATTTAAACCGCATAGCAGAATTAAAATATGGCCGGTTAAATGAATTGGAGAGGAAGCTAAAAGCGGAAGAAGAACTCTTAGCCGGAAAACAAAAACACAGTATGCTCTTAAAAGAAGAAGTGGATGAAGAGGATATTGCCCGGATTGTTAGCCGTTGGACCGGAATACAGGTAAGCCGCCTTTTAGAAGGAGAAAAGGAAAAACTGATCCATCTTGATGACCTGCTGCATGAGAGAGTAATAGGCCAGGATGAAGCAGTAGATGCAGTAGCTGATGCAGTTATAAGGTCTAGAAGTGGACTGAAAGACCCTAACAGGCCGGTTGGCAGTTTCATATTCCTTGGTCCTACCGGGGTGGGGAAAACCGAATTGAGTAAAGCACTGGCGGAAGCGCTTTTTGATGATGAAAAAAGTATCGTTCGCCTGGACATGTCCGAATACATGGAGAAACATACGGTTGCCCGTTTAATTGGAGCCCCTCCGGGCTATGTCGGTTATGATGAAGGTGGACAGCTTACCGAGGCCGTAAGGAGAAAGCCCTATTCAGTAATCCTATTTGATGAGATTGAAAAGGCGCATTATGATGTGTTTAATGTTCTTTTACAAATCCTTGATGATGGGCGCTTAACTGATGGCAAGGGACGAACGGTAGATTTTCGCAATACCATTATCATAATGACTTCCAATATAGGCAGCCAGGAAATTCTCGAATTCCAGGACCGGAGTGGGGAATATGAACAGATGAAGGAAAGGGTTTTAGGAATGCTGCGGCAGAATTTCCGTCCTGAATTCCTCAACCGGATTGATGAAGTAATAGTATTCCACGCCCTGCAAAAAGAAGAGATTAAAAAAATTACCGATCTGGTATTAAAGAAACTGGCTTTACGCTTCCAGGAAAACAACCGGGGCAAACTTAGCTGGGATGTAAAAGCACTAGATTACCTGGCAGATAAAGGATATAATCCGGCATATGGTGCTCGTCCTTTAAAAAGGGCAGTTCAGCAGGAAGTAGAAACCCTGTTATCCCGGAAAATTATAGCTGGGGAAATAGGCCCGGGCGATCTGGTAGATATTTCAGCAGATGATGGAGGAATCATTATCCAAGCCCGCAAAAAAGAAATAGAAGAATAAATGCTGGCTTAAAAATACGGGCAGGTTGAAACCTGCCCTAATTTATATCGTAAAGGAGACTTTCTACTAACCACAGATAAACACGGATTTTTTGACTTTGTTTTTTCTTATTTTTGTTGTAGAGAAGACTTCAGTTGCCGTCCTGACACGCTGAATTGCGGCTGGTCGGCAACTGAAGTCTCCTCTACGGGTTCGGAAATTCTGTGATATAAAATAGCTATTATGCCAAATCCTCAGTTGGTTAAATACAAAGGTGCCAGATAAAAAGATATCTGGTATTATTATTGTTGTTATTGATAAACAAATTTGCGCGGGAAGTGATATTTTTTGACCAGTGAAAATGTCCATTATATAGAAGTTGACGGCAAACAGGTAACACTTATCGGAACTGCCCATGTTTCCCCAAAAAGTGCCGAAGAAGTAAATCATGTTATTGAGGAAGAAAGACCGGATACCGTTTGTATAGAATTATGCCAATCTCGCTATAAAAATATCTCTAATGGTGAACGGTGGAAGAACACAGATATTATACAGGTAATAAAGAATAAAGAGGCTATGCTTTTGCTGGTGAACCTGATACTCTCCTCCTACCAGAAAAGGATGGCGGAGCAGTTTGGCATTAAACCGGGACAGGAAATGCTCCAGGCTATTGCTTCAGCTGATAGTGTGGGAGCCGATTTGTGGCTGGCTGACCGGGATATAAAGACTACCATGATGCGTTTATGGCGCGGTATTAACCTGTGGGGCAAAATGAAGCTGTTTTTTCAAATAATTGCCGGCATGTTTATTACTGAAGAAATCAGTGAAGAAGAAATGGAAAAAATGAAGAGCAGTGACATGCTTACATCATCTTTAGAAGAATTAACCCGGTCTTTTCCCCGGCTAAAATCGGTTTTAGTTGATGAAAGGGATAAGTATCTGGCCCAAAGGATAAAAGATGCTCCGGGAAGCAAGGTGGTTGCAGTTCTAGGTGCCGGTCATATCCCAGGGGTTACCCGGGAATTGGCAGTTGAAAATGATCTTAAAGAGCTATCCGAGGTTTTACCTGCTCCTAAAATCAATAAAATAGTAGGATGGACGATACCTTTTTTAATCCTGGTAATAATTGCTTCGACGTTTTCGGTAGATAGAGGAGCCGGGATTGATCAAATGATAGCCTGGGTACTCTGGAACGGTTCTTTATCTGCTTTAGGTGTCCTGCTGGCTTTTGGGCATCCTTTGTCCATATTAACCGCTTTTGCAGTTTCACCTATCAGTTCGTTAAATCCCCTTTTAGCTGCCGGTTGGTTTGCCGGGCTGGTAGAGGCTGTAATTAAAAAACCCCGGGTTCAGGATTTTGAAAACATGGTCCAGGACATTAACTCCCTCAAGGGGTTCTGGCACAACAAAATAACCCATATTTTAATAGTGGTGGCCCTGGCTAACCTGGGCAGCAGTATTGGAGCTATGGTAGGGGGAGTAGATGTAATCAGGCACTTTATTAATACCTTTATGTAATATAAAGCAGCAATACCCCGCGCTTCTTAAATTAAGTATTTATTTACCCGGGGAAGTCTAGAAAGAATCGAATATCAATAACAGATTGGGGAGGAAATAGCCGGATTAAAACAGGGGTAACTAATAACCAAAACCCAGAGATCATAATAAAAAAATCATGAACCAGGTAGATGCAATAAAATTGGGTGCTGCTGCATGTCTTATTAATAAACCAGTAATAGTATGGATTGAGATTGTGATACCGGTTCAACTCTGAATAATAATTTTTACTGAATGATTCCTACTCCCGGATATAATGCGTAGGCATATTAACCTTCAACGGTATCCAGGGTTACTTCCACTACTTCCACTATTTTTTCAGTAAAATCGTAGCGGGTTTTTCCCAGGCATGCCAGACAGGGACAGATAACCTGGTACCACCGGTCGTTTTTTTCATATAAGGTAGTATAAGGACCATTAAAGGGCCCATAATACACAGCATTTGCCAGGAACTCTTTGGCTTCCGGAATATTCATCATTTTTGCATTCCTGGCATGGGAATATATTTCCTGCCAGGAATAATGGGGGTTGTTATTCATTTAGTTAACCTCCATATTCAGTATAACCTTTTTATATTAGGATTTAGCATAATTGATTCCACTGCTTAAAGTAGTATTTACCGTTAATTTTTAGCAATCTCACTTTAGAGAAAATCATATGAAGAATTTATAATTATACAACCTTAGTTAATTACTTTTAAAGGATGAGCAGGATCAGTAATTGACCCGATTTTTAAAGCGAAAGCTGATTTATTCCTGATATCTTCATCAGTAACCAGGTGAATATCCAGCAAACCTTCTGAAGCATAACCGGTTCTTAGATAATTCATCTCAGCCAGAGATAAGCTCCAGCCTTCTAAATAGTTCATTAACGCTTTACGCTGTTCTGGACTTCCTTGAAAATGAATCAGCAGATCAATATCACTGCCAGGACCAGCAGTACCGTTATTGGTGCTTCCAAATAGATAAATGCCCGCTATTCCGAATTTCTCTAAATCAATACTATCGGCTATACGTTCTGCCATATAGTGACGCCAGCGCCAAAATCTATCATCTACATAAGGAGTATACTGTTGTTTAGTATCAAGCTTGGTGGTGAGTTCTTCACTATAAGGTTCTTCGGCCTTGTTAAAAGAAGAGGCCAGATAGCCAATAGCTTCCTCTAATTCTGCGTTCATGGATATTCTTAGCATTTTGCCGGTATTTGTTGCAGCAAGGTCAATAACTCTTACAACATCAGAAAGGTGATCGTAATCTGGCAGTATCTGGCTGAAAATATTCTTTGATTTGGTTAAAAAAGTTTCATTAAAAATAACCTTTTTATCATCTGGATAAAGTGGTAAATAGCGAATATTTGACTCTACTAAATCCTGAAAGAAATGGGTTCCGAAAGAAAGTTCAGGTACATAATTTGATTTTTTGCGAGCAATCTCAATAAGGGCAGCAGTATTATTTATATCTGCATAGCTGACATGTACTCCCATTTTAATGTCACCGCGGCTGCCCCAACGGCCTGGACCCA
Organism: uncultured Syntrophomonadaceae bacterium; assembly: GCA_964482585.1. Taxonomy (GTDB): domain Bacteria; phylum Bacillota; class Syntrophomonadia; order Syntrophomonadales; family Syntrophomonadaceae; genus CAYZYO01. The sequence goes on from CAYZYO010000069.1 coordinate 5,874, forward strand.
TGAGTATAAACCGTTTTTTAGGCAGCAGGGAATTAAGTATGCCTATGGCTTTTCCCACCTGCATCAGATCCTCTAACCTATTCAAACGGTTATAACCCTCTGGATCGACATATACGATATGGGAAATATCTATAATCTGGGCATTAGATATATAGCGGTTAGCTGAAAAAAGAATATCTTTAGGGGAGATATCTTTTGGTATAGGTGCTGGAACATTGTCAGTACCAAAACTCTGCGGACGACACTGCAATAGATAAAAAAACTCTCCATCAGAAGCGAATTCAATATCCACCGGGGTTTGCATAGTTTCTTTCAATATCTTTTGAATAAGGTTTGCTTGCTTAAGAAATGAGGTATCTTTAATTAACCCATCAAAAGTAACCAGTAAATCGTCTTTTTGCAGGTTAATATCAAAAGCAAGGGGTTTTTTAATATAATCCTGTTCATAGATGGAAACAATCTGATGCAGTTTAGGGATCAAGTGCCCGTATTCTTTAATCAGTGAAGAAATGTCAACAGTTTCAAAGATGTTTTTTTTCAAATTTATTACATCAATGTTTTTAGGTGAATATCTTCTTATTTCATCCGGCACTGTATTAACCCTGAGTCCAGGCTGCCCGGGGGAAACCAGGACTGGAAAATCGTCACTTACCCGGTCAACTGCGCGAGTACCAAGTCCCATTACCATACGTATTAGCCCGTCCTCGCGTTTTACCCTGGGGGCCCAGCGAAATTCATTATTACTAAATATTACTCCGGCAAAAAGGGGAAAGAAATAATGGCCAATTTTAGTTCCAACAACCTCCTGGATCATAATTCCCATTTCTTCGTGAAAATCTAACAGGTTTCTCTCGGAGCGGTATTGAATAGAGTCCGGGCTGTACATAGAAGCATAGACTTCAACTATTGCATCCATAAGTGCTTCTAAGCGTTCCTGCTTGGTACCCTGGTTGGCCAGGAATAAGCTTTTATATTTACCGGAAAACGTTGATCCCATCTGGTCTTCAAGAAGGCTTGAACTGCGAACGATAATGGGACATTCACCAAAATCGTCAAGAACCATTGCCAGACTTTTTATGATTCCTTCTGGAAACTCTGAGTTTTTCATCATTTGAATAACATTGGGGTAATCCATACGTATCTCATATAAATCTTTATATTTTTGCACATTTAATTCCTCAAGGCTGTTGTAGTGAAGGAAATCTTTAATTTCGTCAGTTGTGATATACCAGGTCTTAGGTACCTTAACCGAATGCAGTAGAGGGTGGTCCCCACTGGCTTTTTTAAGAACCTGCTCAGCAAAAAATAAACCGGTACTCTTACCACCAATTTTGCCATGGCTTGCATCTGGAAAGATTAAGCGGTTAACAATATGATAAAAATTAATTGATTCTAAATGGGGTCTGGCAATGGCGATAAATTCCATATTATCGGAAAGAAAACGCTGTATTAAAGCAACCACAAGCCAGTGTTCCCTGGGAGAATAAAAAACACTGCTCTCCCCGCTAACGTTTTTGTAACGGGTAATTACCTTTACTATTTCCTGAAGCGATGTATCTATACAGCCAATTACTTTAATCAGGGAATAGGCTTTTTCCTCCTGAATCCACTTTTGCAATCTCATAGAGATTTCGTCATCACTTAAATGATGAGCAGCAATTCTAAAAGTATTTTCGCTAATCTTGGCTAAATTGCTGGGCGGTAATTTTTTACTAGGATAATTATACTCGTTTGGTTTAAAGAAAGATCCTGAGGTCGAGCCAAAGTTCCAAAGTACTTCTTCTGCTTCTTTAATGCCGCTCCAGCAGAGATGATTAATCATCTTTTTACATATATTTAAGAGCATATTCTGATCGGTTCTTTGTAAAAGATCAACAATCACCATCCACTCTTTATAGGTGCCGTTATTTTTAGAAGCCCCGTGTTTAGTATTCCATTCACGCAGTACCTGTTCCATATGACGTTGTAATATTATCTGAGCGATACGATCAGCAATAGTTTTAAGCAGTTTATGTTCCTTTTCCAGAAAGTAGCCTTCTGGGCTCCTTACAACCCTGGTGATATAAAAAACCTCAATTTTACCTATTAATTTACCGTCAATTTTAATAGCATGACTATCAAAAAAAGGAGAGGTATGAAAACCTGGTGTCTGGTAACTGCAGTTATCGTAAATAATTCTAGCCTTACAGAGCTCAGGAAACTGCCAACCGGAAGGAATAACCCGGGTTACCTCCTTGAATATATCAGACAGCGATAACCGGGAATTATTTAAAATCTCATCCACCTGGTATAAACAATTCAGCTCTTTGGCTCTTTCTTTCAAACAGTCTAATAAATATTCATCAGATATTTCCCAATCATTCATAAAATGAACCACCCTGAAAAATTATTTTCCTACAAGGCTAAAAAATCCTACTATTTCTTTATACCCAGCCGCGCATCTTGACTGCCTGGGCAACGCGGTTAATTGATATAACATAAGCGGCATCACGCATATACAAGTTTCTTTCGTCTGATAGTTCCTTAACCGCTTTAAATGCTGCCGTCATTTTAGTATCGAGTTTTTGGAGCACTTCTTCTTTCTCCCAAAAATAGTTGGAATTTGACTGAACCTGTTCAAAATAACTGCAGGTTACTCCCCCGGCATTGGCCAGGAAATCAGGCACAACAAAAACACCGCTATTTCTAATGACTTCATCCGCATCAGTATTTACCGGTCCATTAGCGCCTTCAGCAATCAATTTAACCTGTTTGCTTATTTTCCCAACATTATTCCTGGTAATCTGGTTTTCTAGAGCTGCAGGAATAAGAATATCTACATCCTGCTCAATCCAAGCACCTCCTGGGAGTATTTCACATCCCATGTCACGTGCCTTTTGCTGGTTGATACTGCCAAAGGAGTCGGTAATTGCAAACAATTGATCTATATCCAGGCCGTCTTTCTTATAATAGGTATAGGCCTTTTGATCAGTATGATCCCAGCAGCAGATGGATAAAACCCTGCCTCCTAATTCGCAGTATAATCTAGCAGCATATTGAGAAACATTGCCGAATCCCTGTATGCTAGCGGTAGTATCCTTAGGATTAATCCCCAGTTCTTTAAGTGCTTCTCTAACCGTATAGATTACTCCGTATCCGGTGGCTTCAGTCCTTCCCAGAGAACCTCCCATACCTACAGGTTTGCCAGTTATAAAACCGGGGAATCTGCCACCATGAATAGTTTCAAATTCATCTAACATCCAAAGCATGTGTTTGGCATTGGTCATTACATCTGGTGCCGGCACATCAATAAACGGGCCAACATCTTTGGCTATCTGCCTGACCCAGCCCCGGCATAACCGTTCTTGTTCATTCTCAGTTAAGCTGCGGGGATCACATATGATTCCACCCTTGCCTCCCCCCAGAGGAATATCAACTACTGCGCATTTCCAGGTCATCCACATGGAAAGAGCCCGGACAGTATCAATAGTCTCCTGGGGATGAAATCTTATGCCGCCTTTTGCCGGTCCCCGGGCATCATTATGTTGAACCCGGTACCCGTTAAAAACTCTGGTACTGCCATCATCCATATGTACAGGTATAGTAAAGTGGTATTCTTTCATCGGCTGCCGTAGCAAGGTCCTGGTTGCTTCATCCAGGCCGATAATTTCAGCCACCCTATCAAACTGGGATTGTGCATTTTCGTATGGATTATAACCACTGTCTTTCATTAATCTTCCTCCTCTTTTATCTATATAACGCCAAAAATTTTCTAAAAGCATTATAACCTATTATTACGTTTCATTCGATAGAAAATAACAGGAAATACTGTATGCTGTTCCTAACAGAGGTATTGAGGGGGTGGCAGAGTGACAATAATAGTTTGCCATTCCCTAAAATGGGTTATCTGTTATAATATGTTCATTACTGCTTCAGGAAATAAGGTTAATTTGATGTGGGCCTCCTGAATGTAGGCTATTTTAAAACCCCTCTTCACTCTATTACTTCTATTCTTTTCCCTTTAAAACCTTCTGTTAAACGGAATTTTTACATAGTCTGTCGGCTTCCTTGCGCAGCAGCCCCTGTCCTTCCGAGTTTAATTATCCTCCATCATCTCCTTATAGGTCTGCTCAAAAGGGTATTAAAGATAGGGGGTTTTCGTTACATCTTTTTATCCTCCATGTGTACGGTTTTTAAGGGGGAGTTTGAAGTGTTCCGATCCTGGTCAGTTCTTCAACACGCGCGCGCCATTATTTATAAAATTCTTCTCCCAATCATCCACATAAAACCCGGTTGCCCATTCAGCCATAATAATCGTTGTTCCTTCTTCCAATGCAATTTCCCCCAGGGGCACACTGTCCAGTTGTCCACCGTTGATGCCAAAAAAGTACATTTTGCTTTTGGTTTTTACAACAGCTATATCCTTACTGGGGGAGGTGAATGCATCCAGAGCATTGGGAACCCGATCTTTTATACTCTGCCAACCGGGATAGAGCATATCGTAAAATACAAAATTAGCGGGAGGCATGATATTGATATTAAACTCCATGGTTTCTGGCGTGCTGTTGCTTTGATAATTTATTCTCCCCTGTAGGTGCCAATGACCGTTTTTACGTGTTAATCCAAAATTGTCTTCGTTTATCTCCGCATCTATCCAAGTAATTTCCTGGCTATCCAGGGTTTGCAGTGCTTGTTCCCGGGCACTGTGATAAGCTTTTAGTCCTGCTGCCCCTAGTAAATCCACAACCTTAATTCCAATAGGGAACGACAAGTTATCCACCGGTAAAACCTGCAGTTTTGCTGTGCCGCCGGTATTATTGGTTATGGTGACATAATCAGGCTGTAGCTAAGAAGATTCAGGAACATATAGGGTGTTGCAGTACCACGAATTGTTCGTTTAAGAACGTATAGCAATGTATTATTATCCAAAATTATAATATAAATCCTTAAATTACCGATATTTAAGTGTCACATTTTATCGTTCCTCCTCATATAGTATAAAACTCTTTATTTTTTGTGGAGGTGGTATATTGACACTTCTAGAATGGGCTTTAGCTGTTGCAGCTGTGATTAAAGGAAGCCTGCTTTTGTTTGGATATCTTAATAACCAGGTGTTTCCCCATCCACTAAGTGAAGAAGAAGAGAAAGAATACTTTGAGAAAATGGAAAACGGAAATGAAGAAGCCAGGAATAAGCTTATAGAACATAATCTGCGTTTGGTTGCTCACGTAGTTCGCAAATATGAAAACAGCAAGGAGGAAATGGAGGATTTAATATCAATAGGTACTATCGGATTAATTAAAGCAATAAAGACCTATAATAATGCCCGGGGAGTAAGATTAGCCACCTATGCGGCACGATGCATAGAGAATGAAGTCTTAATGCATTTGCGCAATACTAAAAAAGTAAAACAGGAAGTATCCCTATATGATCCTATAGGTTATGATAAGGAAGGTAATGAAATATCTTTAATTGATATTTTAGCTACTGATAATGAAATTATTGATAAAGTTGAAAGGAAACTACAGGAAGCAAAGATAAGAGGGAAAATGAATATATTATCCAAAAGAGAACGGCAGGTTATTGAGATGCGTTATGGCCTGTTTAATGGATTTAAGGAAACCCAGCGGGAAATAGCCCGTAAGCTTGGAATATCACGGTCCTATGTTTCAAGAATTGAAAAAAAGGCTCTAAAAAAATTAATAAGAGAAATAAGTCTGGAAACATAATCTGGGGTCACCTGAGTTTATCAGGTCGATTGCTAGAACCCTCAGCAAGCCGATGTTACATTTTTCACAAGTGTCATTTTGTCACTACAATTAGATTTCATACTCATCGGCAGGCATGATATTGGCAGGAGGTTTTATTCTCAATACCCGAAGAATCGGCTTAGAAAGGGCGGTCCCCGAACAAACAATGCCTAGAAATAGGCATTGTTTGTTCGGGGAAATGGTTATTTACAATGCCAACTGATAAACTCAGGAGGCCAATTTGCGCCGGCGTTAGCGAAGGTTATGACAGACCCGCCTGTAATCAAAAACCGTAATACCACCCCAGATTAATATGATAATAATCAAGCCATATTTTCTAATTTTCTTAGGCCTACTCGACTGAGTTTACCAACTGCTGTTTTTGGAAGTTCATTCCTAAATTCTATGGATACTGGTATTTTGTAATCTGCCAGATGTTGGCGACAGTGATCCAGGATTTCCTGGGGTTCCAAGGTTTTTCCGGGTTTTAATACTATAAAGACTTTTGCTGATTCTCCGCGCTTTTTATCAGGGATACCTACAGTACATGCTTCCAATACTGAGGGATGAGTATATACTACCTCATCTATTTCGCGAGGATATACATTAAATCCACTGGAAATAATCAGATCTTTTTTTCTGTCAACGATAGTTATATATCCGTCTTCATCCTGAGTTACTATATCTCCGGTGTAAAACCACCCATCCTGATTAAAAACCCGGGAAGTTTCTTCTGGATTATTCCAGTATGCGGTCATAACCTGAGGACCTTTTACAATAAGTTCTCCCGGAGTTCCTGTAGGCATTTCCGTTATACCATCTTCCACATCAACGACTTTGACATCGGTATCAGGGTAGGGGAGGCCTACTGTTCCAGGTTTTTGTTCTCTAAAAAAGGGAGTGCATGAAATAGTGATGGTTTCTGACAAGCCATATCCCTGCATAATTTTTAGTCCATACATCTCCTCAAACTCTTTATGCACCTCCAGCGGCAGCGGTGCTCCCCCTACCATCATACCTTTTAATTTACCGATTTTTGACTGCTTGGTGTCAGGATAATGGCTTAAAGTAGCCAGCATTGAAGGCACAGTTGTAAAGTAGTTGGGTTCATATTGGTTAATATTATTAATGATTTTCTCTGGTGTAGGGGAGTCAATTAGGATTACCGTACCTCCACCGATTAAATTAAAATTAACATTATTCCCAAATCCAATGACGTGATATAAAGGAAGCGGAACCAGGCATCTTATTACATCTCCATCCAACGGAGGTGTAAACCAGTGGTATGTCATGTAAGCCATAGCCTCAAGATTAGAATTACTAAGAATAACGGCTTTTGGTACTCCTGTAGTTCCCCCTGAATGCTGTAAAATTGCAATATCTTCAGGGTATACAGCTACATCTGGTTCAATATCCTGGCCTTCATTAATTACTTGATTCCAAGAATGTATGCCTTTACAATCGGGCAAATTCATGGAAGTAGAGCCGCCGATGATAATAATATGCTCCAATGATGTTTTACCTGACTGCATGATTTCAAGTGCTTTATAAGCGAATTGTTCCATTATAATTGCAATCGAGGCACCGGTTTCTTGGAATTGCCGTAGAAGTTCTTCAGTTTTAAATCGGGGATTGGTTGGTACCACTGCAGCTCCGATCTTAAAACAGGCCTGCAGGGCAATGATATATTCTGGTCTATTGACAGTTGCCAATGCTATCCGATCCTGTTTTTTATAGCCCATTTCAATAAGGCTGTTGGAAAATTTGCGGGATAAAGTATTACATTGTTCATATGATATACGAATGTTTTCCCAAATTATATAATCACGATCTGGATGTTCTTGTACACGCTGCAAAAAATGATCTTTGAGCGGCAGGTGTGGATAATTAATGGTATGAGGTACACCAGGAGGATATGAATTATACCATTTCCTGTATTCCATAGAAAATAACCCCT
>CAYZYO010000070.1:0-13362 GCA_964482585.1 uncultured Syntrophomonadaceae bacterium
TTTCTGGGGCGTAATATTGTGAAGCCGTGGGCGCCGCGGTCAGGCCTAAGTTAATTAATATCAATTATCCTTCGTTTGTCGCGGTATTCTTCTGATTTGGGCATTATAACTTTTAAGATACCATTGTTGTATTCTGCATTTATCTGGTCGGCTTGAATTCCTTCAACTCTATAGGTTCGAGAGATTGCTCCAGAATACCGTTCTTTTCTAAGGTAAGTTTCTTGTTGTTCTTCAATGTCCTTATTTTGTTGAGCAGCTATATGAAGATAACCATCATGCCATTCAATATTAATATCCTGTTTATCAAAACCAGGCAGCTCAGCTTCTAGTATATATTCTCGGTTGGTTTCTTTTATGTTACTTCGAATATTTGTTGGAATATTGGAAAGAAAATTATTGTTAAAGAATTCTTCAATAGAATTTGAACCAAAAAAACCTTTATAAGGGGCAATGTCCCTTTTCAAAAAAGCACCTCCTTTCAAATCGACTTTATCATTCGCAATTAGTTTATATAATTAATTAAAATTTATTCATAATCATTGGTATATTCGTTATATATGAATATAATCCACATAACAATATAAGGAGTGCTTATGGAATGGGGAATTTATTTACTAGAGAATTACCTATCGATATCCTGGTGAAAGGATGGCTGGATAAACTGGATAGCAGTTTATTTGACCAGATTTTTATTTTTTTTAGTTTTTTAGGTTCTTTATTAGCATTTATTATTTTAGCTCTATTAGGAATGATCTTTTTTATAAAATACAAAAAGTACCTGGAAGGGATTTTTGTGTATATGAGTTTACTTATTTCGTGGGTAAGTATGTATTATTTGAAACTCCTTTTTAATCGCGAAAGACCTCCAGGAGAAAAAATTATTAGTACGTTTGGAGCTAGTTTTCCAAGTGGTCATGCAATGATAGCAACTGTATTTTATGGTTTTATTACTTATCTGGTATTAGATAATCTAAAAATAAAGAGAAGAAAACTGACCATGGGTATTTTGGGAGGATTGATTTTTTTTATAGGAATAAGCAGGGTATATTTTAATGTACACTATACTACAGATATTATAGCGGGGTATTTTTTTGGTGGAGTCTTACTATTTATTATTATAGCTGCTTATAAACTTATCAGGAATAAATAGAATCTAATAAAAACAGAATTGGATTATGATTGCTTTTTATTGCTTTGCTCACTCATTTGTAATTTATATGATTTCCATCCCGGACACCAGCGGGTGTGCCAATGCCATATTTTGCTGATTAACGAGTTTGGATTCTTCTCAGCCCTTTTTCTAAGTTTACAGTCTTCGCATGGATAACTAATTTTCAAAACCCCCTTTACTATAAGATAACCTGATTACTGGTGATAAATAAGGTGAGGAGTAAGTAGTTTGCTACTGATTTAATGATAAGATTGGATTATTTATGCCTTTTCTTATTTAAAGCACGTATATTTTTTTTAGTTTTCCTTTTTTGCCTGGCTTCAACCGAAAAGATTTCTTTATCTTTTCTTTGTTGTTTGTGACCCCCTATATATTTTGATTCTAAACCCTTGATTACAATGAGGGTGTGTCCTTCATCAAATTTTAGAGCAATAGGCAGTTTGGATTCTCCATAGATTACCCGGTAACCATGGTCTTTAATGGATGTCTCGGATTTTAATATCTTTCTAATTTCATGCTTTAATACTGAAAAGTTCCGGCTGCTGTGATAACCTTTTCCATGGTTTATATCGAGTACATCTACTCCATGATTCATACACCAGGCAAGGTTTTGTCTGGTTTTTTGAACAGCTTCATCAAGGTTTAACCCATGCAGGTTTAAGGTTTCAACTTTCATAAAAATCCCTTCTTAAAAAACAGGTCTGCTTTCAATTACAGTATTAAATATTATGATAACTTAAATTTAAAGATATTTATAGTTTTTCATTCTTGAGATTAAACTTTAATTTTTGTATCGTAAAGGCAAATTTAGTCTCCGGTCAACCAGATAATAATGAATTTTGAGGGGCTGAAGTCTCCCTCTACGGCCACTTTATTTTTCCACCTATCCAACAACTAACTAATTGACCAGCTGACCAACCAACTAACCAACTAACCAACTAACAGATGATGTATAAATACTACTTTTCGCAGTGGAATCAAGTAATAGAACTAATCGTTTTAGGAAAATTGTGTATATTCATTACTATTAAGATATGTGAGTAGTTTAAATAGGCTTAAAATCGAGCTTATCTTTGTGTTATTATTATATATGTATTATAGATAAATACTTATAAACAAAAAGGTGGGTAAATTTAAATGCAAGGAATACTTGAAGACCTTAATGATCAGCAAAAGGAAGCTGTTTTGCACAAAAAAGGTCCCTGCATAGTTCTTGCAGGTGCTGGAAGTGGGAAGACTAGAGTGTTAACTTCCAGGATTGCATATTTAATAGAACAAGGTGTTTCTCCTAATTCAGTATTGGCAATAACCTTTACTAATAAAGCTGCCCAGGAAATGAGATCAAGGGTAGCAGCAATAATTCCTGATTACTCAGGACAATGGATACAGACTTTTCATGCGGCCTGTTATCGTATATTAAGAATCGATATTAATTCTCTGGGGTATGAAACTAACTTTAGTATTGCAGATGAAACTGAGTGTAAATCACTGGTTAAAGGAATCCTAAAAGAAGAAAATGATTATGAAACTAAGCCTGAAGAAGTATTGTACTTATTTAAACAGACGAAAAACAGCATGGTCAATCCTGAGGGTTTTTTTAAAAACTTGAGATATCCTGATGAAATAAAGAACAGGTATTATCGTATTTTTCGCATATATAATTCCCGGCTTAGAAACTTAAATGCGCTTGATTTCGAAGACCTGATATTACTTTGTATAAAGCTATTTGAAGATTATCCAGAAATATTGCAAAAATATCAGAACTGGTTTAAATATATTATGATTGATGAGTATCAAGATACCAATTATGCACAATATAGATGGGCTAATCTTTTAGCTGGTGGCCACCAGAATATTTTTATAGTTGGAGATCCAGACCAATCTATTTATAGTTGGAGAGGAGCAGAACCATATAATATTAAACGTTTTTTAAATGATTACCCGGATGCCAGGATGATTAAACTGGAGAAGAATTTTCGCTCCACTCCATATATACTTTCTGCAGCCAATGCAGTTATAAAAAATAATAAAGACCGAGAAGAGAAAAATCTATATTCTGATAAAGCATCTGGAGACAAACTGCTTCACTTCTGTGCAGGTGATAGCTTCCAGGAGGCCAGATTTATAGCCGATACTATTGGAGATTTGGTAGATCGCGAGGGAAAGGAATATAAAGATTGTGCTGTTTTATACCGGACCCATGCTCAATCGCGTGTTTTAGAAGAAGCCCTACAGCGTAAATACATTCCTTATAGAATTATTGGGGCCCATAAATTTTATGATAGGAAAGAAATTAAGGATTTGATCGCTTATTTAAAGCTTACCTGTAACAATAACGATATAATCAGTTTTAAACGCATAATTAATACTCCTCGCCGGGGAATAGGTGATAAGACTATGGAAAAAATAGAAAATTATGCGGCTGAAGAAAACTTATCAATACTTGAGACCCTGGCTAATCCTACATTGATACCTGGTATTAGCAAAAAAATGGGTTCTAATCTTGAAGAATTTTACGGCATGATTAAATTTTTTGAAACCCTTGCCAGGTCAGAGAGTTCGTTAAAGGAAACCCTGGATTATGTGCTTGATATGAGTGGCTATTTAGCAGACCTTAAGAAAAGCAACATAGCTGATGCTGATGTAAGGATACAAAACCTTTTTGAGCTGAGATCACGAGCAATTGAATTCGAAAAAGAAGGAGGAGAAGATTTAGAAGATTTTCTGGCCTTAATATCTTTATCCCAGGATACTGACGATATTGATTATTCAAATTCGGTTGTGCTTATGACCTACCACGGAGCAAAAGGGTTAGAATTTCCAATAGTTTTTATGACTGGTATGGAAGAAGGGGTTTTTCCTTCTTATCGTAGTGAAACTGTTGAAGAAATAGAAGAAGAGCGGAGATTGTGCTATGTTGGTATTACCCGGACTAAAGAAGTGTTGTATTTAACTAATGCTGTATCCCGGCTGCTTTATGGATATGAGCGCAATAACCCCCCTTCTAGATTTTTAAAAGAAATACCAGACAGTTTAATTGAGTCCCCGCAGCGGAAAAAGAGTGTAGCCTGTAAGTTAGAAGAAGGTGATACAGTTATCCATAAAAAGTTTGGAATAGGGATTATAACTAGTTTAACTCGAGGTGATGAAGAAATTGCAGTTATAAATTTTGAACGAGCAGGAGTCAGAATGCTGCGTTTAGATATAGCTATTCTAGAAAAGATTAGTTAATGATCCATATAATACAGGCTAAAAATTTTTATTATTTATGGGCTGTAATCTATAATAATAGTAATAAACCCTGAAGAAAGATATATATATTAAGGATTTTGCATAGTTTATTCCACTGCCAAAAGTAGTATTTATACATCAATAATAATTGGAAAAAGGGACTACCCCTGTAGAGGAGACTTCAGTCTCCCTTAAGCCGGAGACTAAAGTCTCCTCTACAAGAATTAGGGTTTTTGTTACAACTTGCCATAACCAGACACAACCACCGATAAAATGTTTTTTTCTCACCTCGTAGAGGCGAATTCATTCGCCGGTTCATATTTGATATGTTATTACCTAGAATTTAATTCTGGACTGCGGAGGTGAAGGGTAATCAGTAAATCATATATTTTCTAACTAACCAATTATGGAAAATCTTCATGTTATGAAGGAGAGTATATTTTGACTGACAATACTTTAAGAATAAACCGACTTCGTGAAGAAATAAGAAAACATGAATACCATTATTATGTTTTAGATAATCCTCTAATTAGTGATTCAGAGTATGATCTCCTTTTACGTGAACTAATTGAACTGGAAAGCAAATATCCCGAGATGGTTACGAAAGACTCTCCTACTCAACGAGTTGGAGGAGGCCTACAGGAAAGATTTAAAACTGTAACCCATCGTTTTCCTTTATTGAGTTTAGATAATGCTTTTTCCATTCAAGAGCTGCATAGTTTTCATAGTAGAGTGTTAAAATCGGTACAGCAGGTTTCTTATATGGCAGAGCTAAAAATTGATGGGGTTTCCGTAATGCTTGTTTATGAAGACGGTGTTTTAGTAAATGCTGCAACCAGAGGTGATGGTTTAGTAGGAGAGGATATAACGGTTAATGTCAAGACCATTAGAAATATTCCATTAAGATTATCGGAGAAGATTCCCCGGTTGGAGGTTCGTGGGGAGGTCTTTATGCCCAAAAAAGAGTTTCTGCGACTAAATCAGGAAAAGGAAGAAGAAGGACAGAAGGTTTTTGCCAATCCACGAAATGCAGCTGCCGGTTCTTTAAGGCAGTTAGATTCGTCTATTACTGCCAAAAGAGCATTGTCCGGATTTATTTACGATATTATTTATCTTGAAGGGCTGCCAATAGAGAACCAGGAGGAAGCACTGTATCTTTTACGTGAACAGGGTTTTCCAGTAAATCCTGAAGCCCGTTATTGTCCTGATATTGAGTCTATTTATGAGTATATTAAAGAGTATCAGGATAAAAGACATGATTTACATTATGAGATTGATGGAGTGGTTGTTAAACTAAATAGCTTTGCTGAACGTGGAAAATTAGGTCAGACAGCCAAAAGTCCACGCTGGGCAGTAGCATATAAATTCCCGGCGGAGGAAAGGGAAAGTCGTCTTCTGGGGGTAGAGATTAATGTTGGTCGTACCGGGATTATAGCTCCTACAGCTCTTCTTGAACCGGTATTTTTAGCCGGAACTACAGTTAGTCGAGCCAGCATGCATAATTTTGAGCTAGTTAAAGAAAAAGACATTCGTATTGGGGATGCGGTACTGGTACATAAGGCTGGGGATATAATTCCAGAGATAATAAAGCCTTTAGTAGATAAAAGAACAGGTAATGAAAAGGAAATATTGCCTCCTGAATATTGTCCCGCCTGCAGCAGTCAAGTGACGAGATTGGAAGACGAAGTTGCCTACCGCTGTGAAAATATTAATTGTCCGGCACGATTAAAAGAGAGTTTAATATTTTATGCATCACGGGGAGCAATGAATATTAACGGTTTAGGGCCGGCAGTGGTTGAACAGCTGGTAGAAAAAAATCTGGTAAGAAGAATTGACGATTTATATCTGCTTACTCAAAATGATGTTTTGGAGTTAGATAGAATGGGGCCGAAATCTTCAGCAAACTTAATTAGGGCTATTGAAGCCAGTAAGGCCAGGCCGCTTTACCGTCTCATTACTGCTCTGGGCATAAACCATATTGGTTCAAAAACTGCCCGCGTACTTTGTGATTATTATTATGATATAGATGATTTTCAGAAATTGAACCCGGAAGATTTAATAAAAATACCGGATATTGGAGTAAAAATGGCAGAAAGTATAGGCAAATTTTTTGCAGAACCCCGCAACCTGGAAACTATAGAAAACCTTAAAAAAATGGGGGTTAATACTATGGAAACAAAAGAGACAGCAATAAGCAATGACGTTCTGGCAGGAAAAACTCTTGTAATAACTGGAACCCTTGCCTCACTAACTCGTTCTCAAGCGAGTGAAAATATAGAGTTACTTGGAGGTAAGGTTACTAATAGCGTAAGTAAAAACACGGATTATGTTATAAAAGGCGAAAATCCGGGCAGCAAATACGATAGAGCACTCCAGTTGGGGATAAATATTCTTGATGAAGAAGATCTGTTGAAGATGATAGGAAAGAAAAACCTATTGCTAGAGAATTAATTCCCTTATAAAGCGCCTACATAACCTAAAAAAGTAGTGTCTTAATACTTTGCCTACCTGTTTTTCTATTTCTAAAATGCAAAAAGTATCTGCAGGAGCACCTGTAAAAGGTGATAAATGGAAAAGGCTTTTTATAACAGTTTTTTTGAGGTTTCTTTTTTCTACTTAGTATACTTAGTATTACTCTTTTTGGTATAATAGGTCGTAAGTGTTTTCACAAAATAAGGAGGTAGTGGTTATGGCCCTGACAATTACAGAAGTTGAGCATGTTGCTGGATTAGCAAGACTCAAACTTAGTGAAAAAGAAAAAGAGGTTTTTGCACAACAGTTAAGTTCTATACTTAATTATATAGAAAAAGTAAATGAGGTTGCTACTGATGATGTTGAACCACTGACTCATATTCTGCCAATAGATAATGTTTTCCGCAAGGATATAATAAAATCCAGTTCTCCCAAAGAGGAAATTTTAGCCAATGCTCCTGTGGTTGAAGAAGGCCAGTATAAAGTGCCAAAAATAATATGAGGAGGAGCAGACTATGGAACTGTATGAATTTACACTGCATGAATTAAGAGATAAGCTCCGAAAAAGAGAGACTTCATCAGAAGAAATAGTAAAAGCATTTATTAAACGGGTTGAAGCGGTTGATAATGAAGTTAAGGCATTTGTTTCATTTACTAAGGAACTTGCATTAAATCAGGCCTATGCTTGTGATCACCAGGACTATGAGTCGAGTATTACAGGTATACCATATGGACTAAAAGACGTTATCTGTACCTGTGGAGTAAAAACTACCTGTTCATCAAAGATGCTGGAGAATTTTGTGCCTACCTATGATGCAACAGTTGTCAAAAAATTAAATGAACAAAAGGGAATTCTATTAGGAAAACTTAATCTTGATGAATTTGCCATGGGTTCTTCTACTGAAAATTCAGCATTTTTTATTACTCGTAATCCATGGGATTTGAAGAGAGTATCGGGAGGTTCATCGGGGGGATCAGCAGCGGCAGTAGCTGCTAATGAGGTGGCATTTGCTCTGGGAACAGACAGTGGTGGTTCTATTCGCCAACCGGCATCTTTTTGCGGAGTAGTCGGGTTGAAACCTACATATGGGAGGATTTCAAGATGGGGTGTTATAGCTTATGCATCTTCCCTTGACCAGGTAGGGGTTGTTAGTAAAGATGTTAGAGATTGTGCCATTGTTTTAAATAGCATATCAGGATACGATCCCCTGGATTCCACCAGTGTTGATTCTGAAGTTCCCAACTATGAGAAAACCCTGAATTCTGATATCAAAGGATTAAAAATTGGGTACCCTAAAGAATATTTCCAACAGGGTGTAAATGAAGAGGTTAAAGAGGTTGTCAGCAAGGCTCTGCATAAGTTTGAAGAACTAGGAGCTGTAGTTGAGGAAGTATCTCTTCCGCACAGCGAATATGCGCTTCCAGCTTATTATCTAATAGCACCTGCTGAAGCCAGTACTAACCTGGCACGATTTGATGGAATAAGATATGGAATGCGTACCTTAGAAACAGATAATGTTTTACAATTATTTTGTGATACCAGGGCTGCCGGTTTCGGTGCTGAAGTAAAACGGAGAATAATGCTGGGGACCTATGCACTCAGTGCAGGATATTATGATGCTTATTATCTAAAAGCATTAAAGATTAGAAGGCTAATTAATAACGATTTTGTCAAAATATTTAACAATTTTGATATAATAGTTGCACCGACCACACCAACGACTGCATTTAAAATAGAAGAACAAAATGATCCATTAACCCTTTATATGAATGACATTCTTACTGTACCAGTTAACATGGCAGGCCTGCCTGGCATATCAATTCCATGCGGATTTGTCAGGGGGTTACCTGTAGGTATGCAGATAATTGGCAAACCCTTTGACGAGGGAACCCTCTTGAAGGCAGCATATGCATTTGAGCAAAACACCGGTTATCATAAACAAGAACCGGTAGTAGGGGGTGGAATAGTTGAGTAAAAATTTTGAAGCAATTATTGGGCTGGAGGTACATGTAGAATTAAAGACCGAAACCAAGATATTCTGTGCATGTTCAACAGCTTTTGGTGCTGAGCCGAATACGCAAACTTGTCCGATTTGTGCAGGATTTCCTGGAATGTTGCCGGTATTAAATCAGAAGGTAGTCGAATTTGCAATTAGAGCCGGGCTGGTTTTAAATTGCGAGATAGCTAATTATTGTAAGTTTGATAGGAAAAGTTATTTTTACCCTGACCTGCCTAAGGCATATCAGATATCACAGTACGATCTGCCAATATGCAAAAAGGGGTATCTGGATATCAATATTGATGGTAATAAGAAAAGAATCGGGATTACCCGTGCTCATCTAGAAGAAGATGCCGGAAAATTAATCCATCAAGGGACTATTACTTCTACGGCTTTTTCGCTTGTAGACCTTAATCGTTCTGGAGTGCCTCTTTTGGAGATAGTATCAGAACCGGATATGAGAAGTTCCAGTGAGGCAAGAGCCTATATCGAAAAACTACGTTCATTGATGTTATTTGCCGGGGTATCTGATTGTAAAATGGAGGAAGGTTCTTTAAGATGTGATGCTAATATATCGGTTAGACCGCAGGGGCAAAAAGAATTAGGTGTTAGGACCGAAATAAAGAATTTAAATTCTTTTAGGGCACTGGAAAAAGCTATAGATTATGAAATTAAAAGACATATTGATGTTATTGACGATGGGGATGAACTTATACAGGAAACAAGAACCTGGGATGAAGAAAAACAAGTAACCAGAAGTATGCGTTCTAAAGAGGAAGCAAATGATTATCGCTACTTTCCAGATCCTGATCTGCCACCGGTAAGAATAAGTAAGGAATGGATAGAACAAACCCGCAGCAGTCTACCAGAATTACCAGATGAGGCCCAGGAAAGATTGATAGAGAAGTATGGACTATCAGCTTATGATGCTTCAATAATTACCCTTGGCCCAGAATATCTAGCGTTTTTTGATGAATGTGTAAATATCTGCCATGATGCCAAACCGGTAACCAACTGGATGATGGGTGAACTGAATAAACTTTTAAACCAGAATAATATGGATATAAGTCTTTGCAAGATAAAACCCCGCATGCTTGTCAAAATGCTTGAATTGATTGATGACGGGACAATTAGCGGCAAGATGGGTAAGACTATTTTTGAAGAGATGTTTAATACCGGAAAAACACCAGAGTTAATAATTGAAGAAAAAGGATTAGTACAGATATCAGATGAGGATGTGTTATCAAAAATAATTGTTGATATAATACAAAAAAATCCAGGGGCAGTAGAGGATTTTAAAAACGGGAAAAAGAAGGCAGTTGGCTTTTTTGTAGGTCAAGTTATGAAAACTACGAAGGGACAGGCCAATCCAGCTATGGTTAACAAGATTTTAATGAAAAAATTAGAAGCATTGTGACCGTTTCCTGAGCAAGATAATTACCATTTTGGACAATAAGGGGAGTGACAAGTAATGCCGTGGGAGAGTATGAATCGAGATTGGTTTTTGGAGGATGGCTCCAAAGTATATATTGTTGATACTACTTTACGTGATGGGGAACAGACAGCTGGGGTTGTTTTTGCTAATGCTGAAAAAATAAGAATTGCCAGTTATCTTGACCAAATTGGAGTGGACCAGATTGAAGCCGGGATACCTGTAATGGGGGGCTTTGAAAAAGAGTGTATTAAACGAATTGTAAATTTAGGATTAAAAAGCAGTATAATGGCCTGGAACCGGGCAGTAATTTCAGATATAAAGGAATCGTTAGATTGTGGAGTAGATGCGGTTGCTATTTCTATATCCACATCCGATATTCATATTAAACATAAGCTGCAGACTACCAATGAAGATGTCTTAAAAAGAATGTCTGATGCAGTTAAATTTGCTAAAGACAATGACCTTTATGTTTCAGTAAATGCTGAAGATGCTTCGCGTTCAAATATGGATTTTCTAACTGAATTTGCTCTGATCGCCAAACATAATGGAGCTGACCGTCTTCGATTTTGTGATACTGTCGGCACATTAACCCCGCTAGCAACTTACCGTTATATAAAAACACTGATTAATGCTGTAGGAATTAATATTGAAATGCATACCCATAATGATTTCGGGATGGCAACAGCTAATGCTCTTTCCGGAGTCTATGCGGGAGCCAATTATGTTGGCGTAACCATAAATGGCCTGGGAGAACGGGCAGGTAATGCCTGTTTACAAGAAGTTATTATGGGGCTTAAATACCTGATGAATATTGATTTTCCTTATAATACCACTCTATTTAGAGAAGTAGCCGAGTATGTTGCCCGGGCGTCTGGCAGAATCCTGCCTTTGAGTAAACCTATTGTCGGTTCAAATATTTTTGCTCATGAATCAGGTATTCATGGTGATGGAGTTATTAAAAATCCGCTTACCTATGAAGTATTTAGTCCACAGGAAGTCGGATTAGAGCGACAGATGGTTCTTGGTAAACATTCAGGTTCAGCAGCAGTGCGATCAAAGTTTAAAAAAGAGTATGGAATAGTTTTAAATGATCAAGAAGCCGGTGAAATACTGTCGATGGTTAGAAAATTGTCGATAGATCTAAAACGTTCTCTTTTTGATAAAGAGTTAATGTATATCTATGAAGAACGTATGAAAGAGAAGGGTGAGTAAATCTTGAGAAAAACGATAGCGGAAAAAATATTATCAAGTAAGAGTGGTAAGGATGTTAGAGCAAATGATATAGTGGTTGCTAATCTTGATTTTGTTATGGGACAGGATGGGACCTCTCCACTGGCTATAAAAGCCTTTCATGAAATGCAGGGTATACAGGTATTTGATCCATCCCGGATTGCTATGGTAGTCGATCATAGTGCTCCCAGTCCTTTACAGGGGGTTTCAGAATTACATCAGCAGATGCGGATGTTTGCTGACGAGCAGGGAATTAGCTTTTATGATATAGGAGATGGGGTTTGTCACCAGCTGCTGCCTGAACAGGGACATGTTGTACCAGGAGATCTGGTTATTGGGGCCGATTCCCACACCTGTACCTATGGAGCTATAAATGTCTTTTCCACCGGAGTGGGGTCAACTGACCTGGCGGCTGGCCTAATTTCAGGTAAACTCTGGTTTAAGGTGCCGGAGACTTTAAGGTTTATTGTAAATGGTAAGCTGCCAAAAGGGGTATTCTCTAAAGACCTTATACTTTATTTAATAGGAGATGTTACTGCTGATGGTGCCACTTATATGGCAGCAGAATATACGGGTGAGGCTATTGAAGAATTGTCGGTGGAATCAAGGTTTACGATAAGTAATATGGCAATTGAGATGGGAGCTAAATGCGGCCTTATGCAGGCAGATGAAAAGACTATAGCATGGGTAAAACAGCACAGCAAAAAACAATTTATACCTGTAAATCCTGATGCGGATGCTGTTTATTCCAGAATAGAAGAGTATGATGTATCTAATCTAGAGCCTCAAATAGCTAAACCCCATACAGTAGATAATGTATCACCGGTAAGTGAAGTTGCAGGAACTCCTGTTCAGCAGGGAGTTATTGGCACGTGCACCAATGGGCGGATAGAAGACTTGCGAATCGCTGCTGATATACTGAAAGGCAAAAAAATAAATAAAACTTGCAGACTTATTGTTGCCCCTTCTTCGCGTCAAGTTATGCTTCAAGCTATAAGAGAGGGATTATTAGAAATATTTGTTTCCTCTGGTGCTGCAGTAGTAACTCCAGGCTGTGGGCCTTGTGTAGGAACTCATAATGGAGTACCTTCTGATGGGGAAAATGTAATTTCTACCGCTAATCGTAATTTTAAAGGGAGAATGGGAAACAACCAGGCATTTATTTATCTAGGTTCACCGGCTGCAGTTGCTGCTTCTATGTTAACCGGCAAAATAACTGATCCCCGGGAATTTATATAGTTTAAAAAGAACTGATTAAAAAATGACATGTTTAGTTTTAATATAATAATTGTCGACTGAAAGGAGACTATTATGGATTTAAAAGGTAAAGTTCATAAATTTGGTGACGATGTTAACACTGATTACATAATATCTGGTCGTCATAAGTTTAAAACATTGGACATGAAAGAACTGGCCAAGTATGTGATGGAAGACCTTGATCCGGATTTCTATTCTAAGATTAATAAAGGTGATTTAATAATTGGCGGTAAAAACTTTGGATGCGGATCTTCACGGGAACAGGCACCACTGGCGATTATTAATGCAGGGATAAGTGCAGTTGTAGCCAAATCCTTTGCCCGCATATTCTATCGTAATTGTATCAATACAGGACTTCCTTTGATTGAGTGTAATACCGATCTTTTAGATGCAGGTGATGAATTAAGTATTGATTTACAAAATGGTATATTACACAATAGCACAAAAAATATAGATATTGAAATTACTCCACTTCCTGATGTTATGCTCAAAATATTAACTGATGGAGGACTCGTTGAGCATTTCAAAAAATATGGCACATTTAATTTTGCTTAAAAATAGATTAT
>CAYZYO010000071.1:0-13024 GCA_964482585.1 uncultured Syntrophomonadaceae bacterium
TCGGGAGCTGGCAAACAAAAAACTGATCAGCAATTTTGAGTATCCCTTGGCTGTTCATGGTTCTGCGAATATTATGGATATTATAACCATTAGTCCTGACAAAAAGCGAATGGCCTACATTGGACAGATAGGTGATAAACAGCTGGTGGTGGTCGACGGAATGAAACATAATCAATATGACAGCATCCTTAAAGGAAGTATTTGTTTTAGTCCGGATAGTCGACAGGTAGCATATGTGGCCCAATCTGACAACAAACAATTTGTTTTAATAAATGGAAAAGAAAGAACACCTTATGATGGCATATTAATCGGGAGCCTTATCTTTAGCCCAAACAGCAAAAGAATGGCATATGCAGCTCAAAAAGATAAGCGGCAGTTTATTGTCGTTGATGGGAGAAAACGAAAAGGTTATGACAGTATTTTGGAGGGCAGCCTGGTATTTTCCAGTGATAGTAAGCGCATGGCATAACGTCGGACGGCTCCTCGGTTCAGGTGACTACAGCTGATGGCCCTCCAGTCGAGGTGACTTATCCGGAAACTAATGAAGTTGTACCAAAAGGGCTGCGACTTAAAATGGCCAGCGACGTCTATGAAATCACCACTACCGGAAACAGAGAATTTGGCGAAGGGTACATCACTATAAAAATTGCCTATGACCCGGAAGACATTGCTGAAGGAGAACGACCGGTAATCAAATACTATGATGAGGAAACCGGGGAGTGGGTGGACATAGAGACTGCAGCAGAGTACGATCAGGAAACCGATACTTACTACGCGGTAATTGTTGTCAACCATTTAACCAGGTTTGCTGTTTTTAGTTCCGAGGGAATAGAGAAAGTGATTACACTTACTATTGGAAGCACAGCGGCAGATATTGATGGCAATCCCTACACCTTGGATGCCGTGCCCCTAATACACCCGGCAGCCAACCGGACACTGGTTCCCATTCGCTTCATCAGCGAAGCGCTAGGGGCGGAAGTGGAATGGATTGCAGAAACCAAACAAGCTATAATATCAGGATGCAACAAGGTAATTACCCTTACCATTGGTTGCCCAGACGTGATAATTAATGGTGAGCAAAGTACCATAGACTGTGCTCCGTTTATTATGGAGCCGGGTAGAACCTTTGTGCCGCTAAGATTTATCAGTGAATCATTAAGTGCAGAGGTTGATTATCAGCAAACGACTAAGCAAATAATAATTACTGGAATCTTGTAGTAGAAGACTGGGCAGAAAGAGGGCAAATAAGTGAATGCTAAAGAAAAAATAATTATTGCCACTAGCTGAGGTTATTGTTTCTAAGACACGTATAAAAGGAATCTGCACCCGGTAATTGGAAAATAGTTGAAATATTTTTAAAACAAAGTTTCTTCAGACTCTTTAGCAGGATTTAGAGCTGCCTGGTCACAATACAATACCATGAATATCCGGGGGCGAAAGCCCCCGGATTGAATTCTGTTATTCCCAGGTATATTGACTGACCATAATTATATTGGTATTATCTATGTGATAATAATTTTAGCCGATGTGGCTCAGTGGCAGAGCAGCTGATTCGTAATCAGCAGGTCGGCGGTTCAAATCCGCCCATCGGCTCCATAAAGAAACAAGTGACCGCGCAGGTTTGCGCGGTTTGTTATTTTCTAATTTTAGCAATATAACAAGTTATGATTATGGATGACACCACCATCCCATCAATATGCATACTCTCGTTTATGTTTCTTATAATCCGTATTGACGTTTCATTTTTTCTACATGCCGGTAACGGTCAGAATGGATTAATTTAGAAGCTGCCGCTTCATCAAGCACAACCGTAATGTTTCCACGGTGTAATTGTATGGCCGATGCAGTTACCTGCGATGTGATTGGTCCTTCCAGGCATTTGGCAACGATATCAGCTTTCCTGGAGCCATTTACGATCATTAGAATATTCTTCGCCTCCAGTATGGTTCCAATACCCATTGTGATAGCAAAATGAGGCATCTGGCTTCGATCAATATTAGCCTTTTTGTAGAAAGCTTCGTAGTTATCATCCAGGGTCTGTTCTGTCAATGCCTCTACTCTGGTTCTTGATCCGAGGGATGAGCCAGGTTCATTGAAACCCCAATGCCCGTCACCGCCAAGCCCCAAAAGCTGCAAGTCAATACCCCCGGCCTTTTTGATTTCTTCTTCATACCACATACAAAATTTTTCCGGTTCTTTGGTTTGACCATCGGGTATATAGATATTTTCCTTTTTAATATTGATATGTTTGAACAGTTCTTCGTACATGAACCTGGCATAACTTTGATCCATATCATAAGGTGTCTCCAGATCCAGTCCCACTCCAAGGTATTCGTCAAGATTAAATGTTTTGACCTGGGAAAAATCAAGACCTTCCCTATAAAATCTGATCAGTTCTTTATATGTACCAATGGGTGTACTACCAGTTGCCAGTCCGAGTACACAGTCTGGTTTGGATTTTACATAGCTGGCAATGATTTCTGCCGCGTATCGGCTCATTTGTTCATAATTTTCCCTGATGATAATATCCATGTTTTATTCTCCTATCTATTTTTATTAATATACAAATTCATGATTCAAACTATGCAAAGCAATATAGCTCTTTTTTAATTCTATTAA
The DNA here is from genome assembly GCA_964482585.1 of uncultured Syntrophomonadaceae bacterium. Taxonomy (GTDB): domain Bacteria; phylum Bacillota; class Syntrophomonadia; order Syntrophomonadales; family Syntrophomonadaceae; genus CAYZYO01. The sequence goes on from CAYZYO010000071.1 coordinate 2,620, forward strand.
CCACCTATGCCTGCAGGACACAACCACCAATGAGAACTAACCACAGATGAACACAGATTTACGCAGATGTTTTTGTTTTGCATCTGAAACAATTTATAATGTTTTACCTTAATTCTACAGTGAATCCCTAATTCTTATATTGTACCGTATCTTATACCGTAGAGGCGACTTCAGTCGCCGGCCAGCTGGAATTCAGGGTAAAAGGGTGGCGACTGAAGTCGCCTCTACAGTTCAATCTATGGTTTAATCTACGATCTGTCCGGTAAGGTGATTGCATTAAGTCTTTATTTTCTTACTAATTATATAAAAAATTTTGTTAAAGATAAATGCTCTTTTAAGATAAAATCAAGAATGTTAAAACGATTAATAGATTGGCTTCCAGCGGGTAAAAAATCCTGTTTATGTCAAGGGCAATTTGATATAATCATTTTGGAAAAGGACAGAAAGGAGATTAGAAGATGACTCACGGAATTAAAATATTTAATTTATTTGACCTTAAGGAAACAATTGCTGCAGATATTTTTATCGAATGTGAATATCCCTGGGAAGTGTTACCTAAAATAAAATCCTTTATTCTTGAGTTGGGGGTAACCCTTTCACAAAAGGATTACTATCATCCTGCCGAAGATATCTGGATAGCCCGGACAGCGACAGTTTCTTCTTCATCGTGTATTTGCGGGCCCTGTATCATCGGCCAATATGCAGAAATACGTCACTGTGCATTTATACGCGGCTCAGCTATTATTGGTGAGTATGCTATAGTGGGGAATTCAACTGAGTTGAAGAATGTCATCTTGTTCAACCAGGTGCAGGTACCGCATTACAATTATGTTGGTGACTCAATTCTTGGCTTCAAGGCTCACATGGGTGCCGGTTCTATTACTTCAAATGTGAAGTCCGACAAGAGTTCAGTGAATGTGCACGTAAGTAACAAGATAATAAAGACTGAAATGAAGAAAGTAGGTGCAATGCTCGGGGATTATGTCGAGGTGGGCTGCAATTCGGTGCTCAACCCGGGCACGATTATAGGAAGAAACAGCATGGTCTATCCAATTTCGTCGGTGCGCGGTTATATCCCTCAGGACAGTATTTTAAAGCATAATAATGAAATAGTCAGGAAAGATAGCAAATGATATTCATATGTCTTTTTCTACATATCAATAGCAAATCTTGTGAACGACAGAAAACATATAATCTATCACGTTTTAATGATTTTATCCCCTGCAAGACTAAAATACTTTTGCAGGGAATAGTATGTATTATGTATAGATACTAAAATAGGTTTAATATATTCTTTGCTTATATGGTTAAAAATTCAGCAAATCCTAATTAAACTTCTGTTTATATAATAAGCAAAAGTTAAAATAAATAGATTATTTGCTTATATTTAATTATTAATCAGGTTCTCTAAACTTTGTACCTGCTGAACGTTAACACTGTTTGCCTGGGATTTAAAAACTTAAGGCTTTCTAGACATATTTAAGAATCATTAAGCCGGTTAATAGCAGTTTTATTCTATCTCTTTTGAGCAATGGCAAACAATTTGAAAGCAAAATGTAGAAGGTGACTGTCCTAATTTGGAAGGCTGGAATTAATGTATGATAGCCAATTACCTTGCAAAATTTTTATAATTGATTAAGAAATTAGTAATGATAAATAAATACAATTAATAGTAATTAAATAAAGCAATAACTGTTTATTGCTGCTGTTAAAGAAAATTTTTAGTAATTAGGGGGGGGAACGGTAGATGACAAGTATTGGCAAGAATAGAATTATCTCAGTTATCCGCTGGACGGTAAGAATAGTATGTCTGCTTATAATTGGATTATTTCTATTGTTTTTTGTTGGCGAGGGTAGTATAGGCGAATTAAGCAGTTTGAGTTTTACAGAAATTTCTTTAATGATATTTATACCTTTGCTTTTTACCCTTGGAGTAATTGTATCCTTTAAGAAAGAATTAATTGGGGGAGTTTTAATTATACTCAGTGTTATTGGTTTCAATGCTGTTGATAGAATAGCATCAGGGCAATTGTCAGGAGAATTCGAGTTTGCTTCTCTGGTTATTCCAGGTATACTATTCATTGTGCTATGGTATCTATCAAACAAACTAAAAAAATCATATAACGTATAATACGGTTGGTGTAAAGTGTATTTTTTGCTGATACAAAATATTTAGCCAATATGTTATTAATTGAGAGTTTTGCATAATGTTCTGAGTTTCAAGGAAGAATCTTTAGCTCCTTTGGGCTTGCTTCAGTAGTCCAGCCTGAGATAAAGTCTTCTCTACAGGTCAGATTAATGAGTTGAAGGAAAGGATCAGGCAAAATTCTCAGTTTACTATTGACACAGATAAACTCCAGGAGTAAGCTTTAGATTAACAACTTAATATTGGTTGAGATGAGATGAGACGAGATGAGTTTGAGATTAGCTGTGAGTGGAGCTTAGTTATGCGTATATAACCAGGGCTTGCTTAAAGCGCTGGATTTTTTATACCCAAAAATAGGCTTAGGTGGGTAAATCCAGTTAAAAGAAACAATATTTTTATCAACCAATATGACTGATTAAGGAAAACTAAAGCAGCAGTATATCCAACAGGTAAATTTTTAGAAACATCTGCTCATTTCGCTTTATCTTAAGTTGCTATTTTTCCAGGAGGGAAATCTACAGCAAAAAGATTAAAGGAGTGAGAATTTTGATACAGAATGTTTTGAGGAAATTGACTGCTAAGAAAGATTTAACCTACGATGAAGCCTACAGTTTAATTCGGGTTATTAACAATGATGAACTCAGTGAAGTTCAAATTGCAGGCTTCCAGGTGGCCTTATTAATGAAGGGACCTACAATTACAGAAATCAGTGCGATAGCCCAGGCAATGCGTGATAATTGTGAGAGTATTTCTCCCAGGGTGAATAAAGACCTTATGGATACCTGCGGGACCGGCGGAGGGCTAAGCACCTTTAACATTTCCACTGCCGTAGCCCTGGTAGCTGCTGCTGCCGGTATTCCAGTAGCTAAACACGGCAGCCGGTCTATATCCAGCCTCTCCGGCAGTGCTGACGTTTTGGAAGCCCTGGGGGTAGAGATTAATCTATCGCCTAAAGCGGTAGAGACTATTATTGAACAGGCTGGTATATGTTTTATTTACGCACCTCTTTTCCATCCGGTAATGAATAAAGTACTTCCACCGGAACAGGCCCTTGGAATTAAGACCATTTTCTATACGGTAATCGGACCGCTGATAAATCCTGCTGGTGCCAGCCAGCATATTTTAGGAGTGTATAAGCTTGAGCTGTTAGATGTAGTTACTCAAGTTGCCCTTTCTCTAGGGTATAAACACGCACTGTTTGTACATGGCCTGGATGGGCTTGATGAAATCTCCCTTCTTGGCAAAACCAGGATTAACGAGCTTCATAATGGATCAATAAAATCCTATGAAATATCCCCCGAGGATTTTGGGTTAACCCGATGTACCCTTGAAGATATCTATACCGGCACTCCGGAACAGAATGCCGGTGTAATCCGGGATGTTTTTTCCGGGCGAAATAAAGGGCCCCGCCGCGACGCGGTGATTATTAACGCTGCCGGTGCTTTATATGTAGGGGGAAAAGCCGGATCCCTGGCGGAAGGAATTGAACTGGCGGGAGAGATCATAGATAGTGGTGCTGCTCAGGAAAAATTAAACCAGCTGATCATGATTTCTAGAGATTTAAGATCGATTGCTTAGCTTACAGGGGTTGAGAGATATGAATACCATAAACAAAGATTTTTCCTCTGCTCTATGGAATCAATATCACTCCGGCAGGATTCCGGTGATACCTGATATTAAATCCAGGTCACCCCGGGAAGGTGATCTGCTTCAGGGGCGCCATCCGGCAGAATTAGCTAAAAAACTGGCAACTGCTGGTGCCAGGGTAATTTCAGTAGTAACCGAAAAAGAACATTTCGGGGGCTCGCGGGAAATAATACCCCGGATTGTTGATTCGGTTTCGCTGCCGGTTTTACGCAAGGATTTTATAATCAGCCGGGAGCAATTGATGGAGACTGCAGAAATGGGCGCGAGTGCAGTGCTTTTGATTGCAGCAATATTAAAAAAAGCACAGCTGTATGAGCTGATTGAATATGCTCATATCCTCGGGCTGGAGCCTTTAGTGGAAACTCACAACAAAGATGAAATTATGTCTGTAAATGGGCTGAAATTAACCATGCTGGGGATAAATAATCGCAATATTACAGAACTGGAGACAGATGACGGCAGTGTAAAGACCACTGAAGAGCTGGCCGGGCTAGCAGGACCTGAGGCCCTGCTGATAAGTGAAAGTGCTGTTTCTTCACCGGCAGATGCACAAAGGGCCGCAAAAGCAGGTGCACATGCAGTCCTGGTAGGAACAGCTATTCTGCAGGCCAGGGATCCTGCCCAAATATATCGCAATCTTAATATAATGCGGGGGAAAGGCCTATGACCCGGGTAAAAATATGCGGTCTAATGAACCACGAAGATGTAGAGTTATGTGTTAATGCTGGGGTACACACCGTAGGTTTTGTAGTTGATTATCCCGAACCGGTGCCCTGGAACCTTACCAGGTCTGAAGCAGTGAAACTGATTACTAGGGTACCGCCTTTTGTTTCTACCAGTGTAGTAACCGGAGGGCCGGTATCCAAAGTCCTGGAAACAGCCAGGACCCTTCGTCCCGACATAGTGCAGCTGCATTATCAGGAAACATTGCGTGAAGTGAAAGAGTTGGCTGAGAGGCTAAACCTGCTGGGTATAAAGACTATAAAGGCTTTACGTATAGATAGAAACGGTAAGTGTGCTTTTGAGATTAATGATCCGGCAACTGCTGCCCGGGCGTTGGCCGGGACTAAAATAGCAGCTTTGCTGGTAGATTCGTATACGGCTTCTTTGCCCGGGGGAACTGGAGTTAGGGTGAGCCTGGAAGCATTTGCCAGCATCCGGAGAGAGATAAATTTACCGGTTATTTTAGCCGGGGGTTTGAATCCAGCCAATGTAACTAAAGCGATAAAAGAAACAAATCCCTATGCAGTTGATGTTCTTACTGGAGTTGAGGAAAGGCCGGGCCATAAGAGCTCATACAAGGTATTCCGGTTTATGCACAGTGTCAATGTCGCGAATTCCGGGTTTTAAGATATACCTGAAAGGAGAATGAAAAATGAAATTACCGGATAAGAATGGTTATTTTGGTGTTTATGGCGGGCGCTTCGTGCCTGAGACTTTAATGCCGGCTTTAGAAGAACTGGAAACGGCCTATTATAAAGCTATGGAGGAGAAAGCCTTTCTAAAAGATTTAAAATATTATCTTAAGACTTATGCGGGCCGGGAAACCCCAATTTACTATGCGGGGAACCTGAGCCAGCGGCTCGGGGGGTGCCGGATTTATCTAAAACGGGAAGATTTAAACCATACCGGATCACATAAGCTTAATAATGCCCTGGGGCAGGCTTTATTGGCTCAAAGAATGGGGAAAAAACGGTTAATTGCGGAAACCGGTGCCGGTCAGCATGGAGTAGCTGCAGCTACAGCAGCTGCTTTACTGGGTATCGAATGTGAAGTATACATGGGAACGGAAGATACCCGTCGCCAGGAGCTTAATGTATTTCGCATGGAACTGCTGGGGGCTAACGTTATTCCTGTTAATACGGGCAGTGCTACTTTAAAGGATGCTATTAACGAAGCAATGCGTGATTGGGTTGGTAATGTAAAGAATACTTACTATCTTCTGGGTTCAGTAGTTGGAGCTCATCCCTATCCTATGATGGTAAGGGATTTCCAGGCAGTTATTGGGCAGGAGGTTAAGCAGCAGATTCTTAAAATAGAAGGTCGACTGCCGGATCACTTGATCGCTTGCGTAGGCGGCGGCAGCAACGCTATGGGGCTCTTTTATCCGTTCATAGAGGATGCCGGGGTCAAAATGTGGGGAGCTGAAGCTGCCGGACGCGGGTTAAATACCGGGGAGCATGCGGCATCTCTTAGTGCTGGTCGTCCAGGGGTAATGCAGGGGTCGTATGGCTATCTTATGCAGGATAAGGACGGCCAGGTTGAAGTAGCTTATTCCATATCGGCCGGTCTTGATCATCCGGCTGTGGGTCCGGAACACAGCTATTTAAAAGATAATGGAAGGGCTGTGTATATGGGTATAACTGATGAAGAAGCCCTGGAGGCTTTTCAATTATTAAGCAGAACCGAAGGTATTATCCCAGCCCTGGAAAGCAGCCATGCTGTGGCTCTGGCAGTTAAACTGGCTCCACAGATGCCTCCAGATGAAATTATGGTTATTAATCTTTCCGGGCGGGGAGATAAAGATGTGCGGCAGGTGGCGGCTATTATTAAACAGGGAGGTGTCTTAAATGGGCATAACTAGAATAACCAATACGTTTAAAGCCAATAGAGAAGCGGGGCGCAAAAGTCTAATTATTTATATTTCAGCCGGAGATCCCTCTCTGGAAACCACTGAATCCCTGGTTAAACAGCTGGCAATTTGCGGAGTCGATATAGTTGAACTAGGAGTACCTTTTTCTGATCCGGTTGCAGATGGGTCGGTAATTCAGGCAGCCAACCAGAGAGCCCTTGAAGGTGGAGCCAGCCTTGCAAAAATTATTCAGATGACTTCTGCCCTGAGGGCAGAAGTCGATATACCCTTAGTATTGATGAGTTACTATAATCCCCTCCTGCAGTATGGTTTGGATAATCTGGCTGTAGCTATGTATAATGCAGGTGCAGACGGCTTGATTGTCCCGGACCTGCCTTTAGAAGAAAGTCAGCTTATCAGGGAAGCTCTGAGGGATTATCAACTGGCAGTCATTCCTCTGGTTGCACCTAATACCCCGGTTCAAAGGTTAAGCAGGATAGCTGCTGCTGCCAGTGGTTTTATTTATTGTGTTGCATTAACAGGAGTAACCGGGATCCGACGGGATCTATCTCGGGGAATAAAGGAGTATCTAAACGGGGTTAGGGCTGAAACTGATCTGCCTATAGGGGTAGGATTTGGTATCAGCACCCCCGAGCAGGCCGGGGTAATTGCGCCCTTCTGTGATGGTATTATTATGGGCAGTGCAGTTATTAATACCCTGCATGAAGAGGGACAAACAGCAGCAATTAATCTGGTAAAAAAGATTAGACAGGCCATTTAAGGATATAGATTAGATTAAGATGTTCATAAAAAACTTTTATACCTATTAGTTAAAACAATTTTTTGTTATTCTAATTAGTAATAAATTTAACAGGACTAAAGGAGCAAAAATGCAGCACACTATATACTTAGAACCTACTGAATTTTTTGATTATAATGATCCTGGCATATCAGAAACTGCAAACGAGCTCGGTAAAAAGCATCGATCCAAAGTTGATTTAGCAGTTGAGTTGTTTTATTTTGTGCGTGATTATTATGATTACAGTGCCAACGAATTTTCTTTAAACAAAGACTATTTGACAGCCGCATATGTTTTTAACCGCAAAAGTGCATGGTGTTTGCAAAAATCTGTACTTTTAACTGCCCTTGGCCGTGTCTGTGGGATTCCCAGCCGTATGCTTATTGCTACAATCAGAAATTATAAGGCATCAAATACTCTGGTTGAGAATTTTGGAGGAAATGTTTATTTCCCTCATGCATATACCCAGTTTTTCCTTGATGGCAGATGGGTTAAGGCAGCAGCTGTGTTTGATAAAGATACCTGCCGGAGAATAGGGATGCCTACTGTAGAATTTGATGGGGTAAATGATGCAATGCTACCTGATCTTGATTTAGGCGGAGAGCCTTTTATAGAGTATCTTAAAGACTATGGTTATTTTCACGATTTACCCTGGGATATGATATATCAGGAGTTTAAGCAGATGTACCCGGATGTTGAATGCATGTAGTAATAATGCTCTCCATCTTTTTAATGTCCTGGAGCTTTCTATCATATTTTTTTGCTTACTGCACAGACTATTAAAAAAGGGAGTGAGTACAGAGTGAAAATAATAGCGGTACGAAAGAATAAGGATGGAGATATTACGGACTTCAGAATGGATAACGGGCAGGAGCTAAACTACAGTCAGGCACTGCAAATGGCTAAGGAAGGACAAATAGACCAGGTAGATGTTTTCCAAAAGTATGGCAGAGAAATAATCCGAAGTGAACCAGACTTGGATATAAGCAATAACCTGGATAATCTTCCAACCTTTTAATAGGTTTAAAAGATAGTAATAGGCCCGGAAATAGATCCGGGCTTTGTTATTTGATAAAATTAATTGATAATTCTGCCGGTGATATCAGTACCAGATATATTAAGAACAATAATACCAATTTTCTTGGAAGACTGCTAAGGTTTCAGGGGTGAAAATCATATGAGTTTGATTATAAATATTCTGTTAGGAATTACCTTTACTGCTTTTTCCCTAATAATATTATTGTTGCTTATACCCATAAGTTACAGAATCAAATTCGGCTATCAGAATAACATTTTCCTGGATATGTCTCTAAGAGGCGGGCTTCTGTACGGTGTCGGGTTGTGTTTTGATGGCAGCTCAAAGCATTTGGCCATTAAAGTTCTTGGTTTTACTTGGAATTTAAACCTTGAAGCGCGAGAAAGATCAAAAGAAAAAGATGCTGTTAAAAAGCACCAGGATTTTTCCTGGAACACCTTTGAGGCTATATTAAATAAGCGGTTTTTGAAGAACTCCCTGGCACTGTTTAAGGATTTACTAAAGATTATTAAGCCGAAGTATATTCTTATCAAAGGAAAATTTGGTTTTTATGAACCCTGTTATACGGCATGGCTTTGTGGTATGTTAGCGTTAATAGATGGGTGGGGCAGGTATATTAGCCTTGATGTACAACCAATATGGGATGAAGAATATTTGGAAACAGAGAATGCTGTGGGGGGAAGTGTAATTCCATTGGTAATTGTATTAAGGATGCTGAAGTTTTTAATCTTAAGAGAAACCCGGGAGCTGATTTCTAAGGTTAAAAAACAAAAAGGCTTTAAGAATCTGCAACCTTTATCCGGGTAAAAGGGTATTAGAATAATATATTAATAATAAATCAAGGAGGAGGAAGATAAAATGAACGTAGAGCAGGAAATAGGGGCCCTATTTGAAAAACTAAAGGATTTCTTTCACACCGAGACGGTTATAGGTGAAGCTATTCAGGTTGGCAATGTAACTTTAATTCCTGTTATCAGTATTGCCTTTGGCGCAGGAAATGGCAGTGGCAGTGGTAAAGATGCTAAAGGTAATGATGGGTCAGGAGGAGGTGCCGGGGCTGGTGGGCGGATAAGCCCGACAGCGGTGATTGTAATAAAAAATGATGAAGTAAGTGTTTTACCATTGAATAATCGGGGTACTCTTGATAAACTCGTAGAGATGGTTCCAGAGATTGTTTCCAAGATAAATAAAGATCAATAATTTTTGTAGTAGGGATTAAGTAAAGCGGTTATTATATAATAACCGCTTTACTATTTTTAGAAGCCAATGCCCATCTAAGTGTTCTTGAGCTCGTACACTATTGCAGGCTAAAGCTGTAAAACAAGCACCATAAGGTTAGTGCAACCAGGTAAACTGTTTCCTGTACCTGGGAATAAATTTGCGCTATACTTTTTCTAGGTGATTTATAAAAACTAATATACTGTATATTAATGAATGGTGGTATTTATGTATAAGGTAATTATTACAGGATCAAGAAACTTTCAAGATTATAATCTCTTAAAAAAGGAATGTGACCTGTTTTTACACGACATATCTGATAACATAGCAGTCATATCAGGCGGCCGCGGAGGAGCAGATAAGCTTGGTGAAAGATATGCTAGAGAAAAGGGTTATTGGATCAGAATAATAACTGATTACAGTGACAAATTTGGTGATGTTGAGTATACAGTAAATGAAAGGAGAGCCAAGGAAGGACATTCTTTGATAGCATTTTGGGATGGTCAATCTAGGGGAACCCGTAATATGATTGATGTAGCCAAACAAAATGGGATAGAAAAAATAAAAATAATTCAATTTAAATAATACCAGCTCTTTTTTTGTTTAGGTTGAGATTTAATGATAATGAAAGGGAGTGATTAAATGCCGCGAGGAGATGGGACCGGGCCACGAGGACAGGGTCCCCGAACTGGTAGGGGAACTGGAGGTAAACGCCGCGACAGTGGTTTTGGTGCAGGTCCGGATGGTTGTTGTGTTTGCCCAAACTGTGGGCAGAAAGAACCCCATGATTTAGGAAAGCCTTGTATAGAAAAAAAGTGTCCCAAGTGTGGAACAAATATGAGTCGACAATAGGCTTATCACACAAGGGAACGAAAAACATGCAAGGCACGGGGGCGGGTGTTTTTGCGCGGGTGGAACAGGCGACAAAACCCCCCCCCGGGGTGGGGTTTTTTTTTTTTAAAGGGGGTATTGGGTGGTGCCGCCCGA
>CAYZYO010000072.1:0-12929 GCA_964482585.1 uncultured Syntrophomonadaceae bacterium
ATGCTTTTATGGAACGAAAATATGGTTGCATGGTAAGCTTGAATGGAGAACATATAATAACTGTTGATATAAAGAATGCAATTGAGGAAATTAAAAAGGTGAATCCTAATGGAGATCTGGTAAGAGCGGCGAGAGCTGTTGGTATTAGTCTGGGAGATAGACTGTAAATTCTAATGAGAAGCAGATTATTTATAATATAGGTTAGCTCTATTATATATTAAATGGGAGTGGTAGATTTGGGGTGAAAAGAGTAGCAGTACTTGGAGCTGGTTTAATGGGGGCTGGTATAGCGCAGGTATTTGCCCAGGGAGGCTTTGGAGTAGTTTTAAGAGATCTACAAATGGTACTGGTTAATGACGGGATTAAAACTATTGAAAACAACCTCAATAAAATGATTAATAAAGGACTGCTGACACTAGAAGAGAAAGAAGTTATTTTAAATAGGATTCAAGGTTCTACTGATCTTGCAGAACTTCAAGATGTAGATTTGGTAGTTGAATCGGTAGTTGAGAATATAGCGGTCAAAAGACAAATATTTGCAGAGTTGGATAATATCTGTGCTGAACATACGATTCTGGCAACCAACACTACAACACTTTCGATAACCGAAATAGCATCATCAACTAAGAGGAAAGACAGGGTTTTAGGTATGCATTTTTTTAATCCGGTTCCTAGTATGCAGTTAGTTGAATTAGTGAAAGGTATAGAGACTTCAGATTACACTATTAATATTGCTAAAGATTATGTAGAAAAGATCGGCAAACATGGAGTAGTAGTACAAAGAGAAAGTCCAGGATTCATTGTAAACAGAATTTTGGCTCCATATCTTAATGAAGCTATTTTTGTATATGCAGAGGGAGTTGCAGATAAAAAGGACATAGATACTGCCATGAAGTATGGCGCAGGTATGCCTTTAGGGCCATTAGAACTGGCTGATATTATCGGATTAGATATTTTGTATTCAATGGTAGTGGCTCTGTATGATGAATTTAGAGATAGTAAATATAGGCCCCATCCACTTTTTTCAACTATGCTGAGAGCAGGCTATTATGGGAAAAAGGCGGGTAAAGGTTTTTATGAATATTAAAATTGCTTCCACGGCAAAACCCTGATTCTTATGTCGATAGAGGCGACTTTAGTCTCCGGTCGGCGTGTTTCTTTGACAATGTTGTATACTGACTGGATCAACAATTTTAATATTAATTTCCTAAGGGGAACAAAAATTATAATAAGTGAGAATTTTGTATAATAACTATTTTATATAATTAGAGTTCTGGCACCTGTAAGGAAACTTCAGTCTCCGGTTCAATTATCATACAAAGTATCATGGTAAAAGTCTTTACTTATGCAAAATTCCCAGGTAATGATGGAGGAGTATAAATATGAAATATTATCCAAGGAAATCTTATGGTATTCTATTTGGTCTTATTATGGGTGTTTTAGTATTTGGTTTCTGTTTATGGGGTATCGGTTATTCGCTCGGGGAAGATGATGAGGTTTTAAAAGTAATGTTATTTATTCCGGCCTACTTTTTTTTAGGAATATATATTATTGTATTACTCGGTTCGCTAAACCTCAGCTACAGGATAAATGAAAACAATCTTATTATAAAGTGGGGAATAATGAGCATAAAAATACCGTGGGATAAAATAGATAGTGTGGTCAAAGTAAAGGGCAGGACTAATCTGTTTTCAATTCTGGGTGTCAGTTGGCCGGGATACATAGTCGGACTCTATACTGCCAAAGGCTTAGGTCCAGTACGAATCTACGGCACCCGGATAAAGGAAGGCTTTATTTATCTTAAGACTGGGAAAGGGTACTTCGGTATAACCCCAGAGGATAATGAAATTATCGATATTATTGCCAGTAAGGCCGGCAAATCTGTTGAAACGGTTGATATGCAAGAAATTCCTGAAGAAATAAAAGGTACGAGTATGCAGGAAGATAATTTCTATAGAATTCTATTAGCTTTAAACATCATTTTTCTGCTGGTTTTTTCACTATACCTGGCTTTTTTCTTTCCGGGGTCCGGTGCTCCAAGGTTCATCATCTTATTATTGGTTCTGGCAATAGCTCTTTTCTTCTTTAATATAGGAAATGCCGGAAGGTTATTTCAATTTAGTTCCCAGGGGGGATATATTTTATTGGTAATTGGCATTGCGGTCACCGGTATTTTTCTGATATTATCTCTGTCAGAAATAAGTTTATAGATCATTAATAATGATGAATTTTTATATAAATAATATAAATCATTGGGAAAGGATAATTGTTATGCAACTCGGAATAATTGGTATGCCTTTAACCGGAAAAACTACAGTATTTGAATTGCTAACTGATAACAAGAGTACCCCTCATAAATCAGGGAAAATTAATACAGCAATGGCGAAGATTCCTGATAAAAGAATTGATTATTTATCAGGTTTATATAAACCTAAAAAGACTATATATGCCCAATTAGAAATTGTAGATATTCCCGGTTTAGTTCCAGGTGCTGAAAAGGCCACGATTATGTTTTTAGATGCAGTTCGTAAAGCAGATGCATTATTACAGGTGGTACGGGTATTTAAAGAACCATCAGTGCCGGTATTTGATAATGAAATAGACCCGGTAAAAGACATAGAATATATAAACTATGAACTGCTAATGGCTGATTTAGATTTAATCGAAAAGCGTATAGAGCGTATAAACAGTAATAAAAAGAGAAATCAGATGTTAAAAGAGCTTAAATTATTAGAAAAGCTAAAAGATACACTGGAAGATGAAAAACCCTTATCTGCGGTTGAACTTGACCCGGAAGAAAAAGAAATAATGGCTACTTATCAATTCCTTACTATTAAGCCAATGTTATTATGCCTGAATGTTTCGGAAGATGAATTATTAAAAATGGATTATTTTAAGAAAAATGAAACCGCAATTTATGCTAAGGAACATAATCTGCCACTTATTGAAATATCGGCAAACCTGGAAAGGGAAATTTTTGAATTAGAGGCCGAAGAAAAAGATACCTTTATGAATGAATTGGGAATAGAAGAAGCAGGAATAGTAAAAATTTCCAGGACTATGTACAGAACCCTGGGGCTCGTATCCTTTTTTACGGTTGGAGAAGATGAAGTGAAGGCCTGGACGGTTAAAGAAGGGACACCAGCTAGACAAGCGGCTGGAAAAATACATTCAGATATAGAAAGGGGTTTTATAAGAGCAGAAGTAGTCGATTATAATGATTTAAAAGAATTTAAAAACATGAATACAATAAAAGAAAAAGGGTTTTTTAGATTAGAAGGAAAAGAATATATAGTAAAAGACGGGGATATTATTCATTTTAGATTTAATGTTTAGGTGGTTAAGCAGATGAAATCTATAATTATAGGAGCAGGTAAAGTAGGATTTAGTATAGCCCAAATGCTCTCAGTCGAAGAACACGATGTAGTAATTATTGAACAGGACGAGGAAAGATATGAGGTAATTGAAGAGTTATTAGATGTGCAGGTGATTAAAGGGAGTGGTGCCTCTTCCTCTGTTCTTGAAGCTGCAGGTATAAGAACAGCTGATATGGTTGTTGCTGTTACCGAGATAGACGAACTTAACATGATTGCATGTCTCTTAGCCAAACAATATGGAATAAAAACTACTATTGCCAGGGTAAGAAACCCCGAATATATTGAAACTCCTCATTTTTCTCCAGAGGCACTGTTGGGGATTGATCTTATAATTAACCCGGAACGGGTTACTGCACAGGAGATTACAAAAATTATTACTAACCCTGAAGCCTTAAATGTAGAGTATTATGCTGATGGCAGGGTTAAACTCTTAGAACTTTATGTTCATGAAAAATCGCCTGTTGCCGGAATGAAATTAAAACTTTTGAATACTTCTAAGTATGTAGTCGTATCAATAAAGCGTAAACATAAAATGATAGTGCCTTCAGGTGAAGACCTGATAAACGCCGGTGATCATATTTATGTTATGGCCAACACCAGAGATATGCCAGATGTTCTAAAAGCACTAGGTATATACAGAAAGACTATTGAGAATATTACTATTTTGGGAGCCGGTCGTATTGGTTGGTATATAGCTTATATCATTGAAAAGGAAAAAATACCGGTTAATGTAAAGATAATAGAAAAAAACTTTAAAAAAGCCAGGGCTATATCCGGTAAACTAAAAAAGGCCCTGGTTATTAATGGTGACGGCAGCAATCTTGACTTACTTGAAGCTGAAAACGTGGGGCAATCAGATTTGTTTATAGCAGTTACCGATGATGATAAAATCAATCTTTTGTCATCTCTTATAGCTAAAAATTTAGGTGTGCGCAAGACTATATCTAAAATAAAGAGATCAGATGTAATGCCTTTAGTAGAACAAATCGGAATTGATAAGGTCTTTAGTCCGCGTATTCTAACGGCAGGAGCAATATTAAAATATATACGCCAGGGTGACATTATTTCAGTAACTGTCTTAAGTGAAGACAGTTCGGAAATGATTGAATTGGTAGCCCAGCCTAAGGCTATTGCGGTAGACAAAAAGCTAAAGAATATAAAGTTTCCTAGTGGTGCAGTAATTGGAGCTATAGTACGTAATGAAAAAGTGATTATACCGAGTGGAGATGATGTTATTAAGGCCTTTGATCACCTGATGGTTTTCTCTCTTCCTAAAAGTATCAGTAAAATGGAAAAACTATTTATCAACGGAGGAAAACGGTGATAAGACCAAATGTAGTAATAAACTATATAGGAAAAATAATAATTATCATTGGGATAGCTATGCTATCCTCGTTTTTTTGGGCTGTCTATTATGGAGAAGATATTATCTGGAAAATGCTAATTGCATCCGGAATTACCATTTTCTTTGGACTCTTGATGAGTTTAATAGGTGGCAGTAATCATGAACTAAACTATCGAGAAGGTTTTGCAGTGGTTACCCTGGGATGGGTAACAGCATCTTTTTTTGGAACGTTACCTTTTATGTTAAGCGGTCATTTTGTATCATTTGCCGATGCGTTTTTTGAGACTGTTTCCGGTTTTACAACTACTGGTGCCACTATTCTAACTAATATTGAAGCACTTCCCAAGAGTCTTCTTTTCTGGAGAAGTCTGACCCAATGGCTGGGCGGAATGGGAATAATGGCTTTATTCTTAGCTGTTATAAGTGGCATTGGATCCAGGGCCAATCAAGTTTTCCGGGCCGAAGTGCCGGGACCGGTTTCTGACAAAATCAGTCCCCGAGTAAAAGAGACTGCTAGAATCTTATGGTTGACTTATGTTATTTTGAGTATTATTTTACTAATTCTACTTTACGTATTAGGGATGAATCTTTTCGATTCTTTTTGCCATACCTTTAGCACTATGGCTACTGGTGGATTTTCAACTAAAAATGATAGTATCGCTTATTATAATTCATTAATACAGTGGACTATTATTATATTCATGTTTATTGCTGGAACAAATTTTTCCCTGCACTACCTGGCTTATAAAAATCATAGTTTAAAAAGCTATTTCAAAAACCGGGAATTTATATTATACAGCTTAATAATCATTGTTGGCTCAGGTCTTGCATTACTAGGTTTAAACGAAATACCTGTCTTAGAAGAAAAACTGCGGACCAGTCTTTTTCAGATAATATCAATATTAACAACTACCGGCTATGCAACTGCTGATTACACTAAATGGGCACCGGTTGGACAGGGAATAATCCTGGTGCTTATGTTTATTGGAGGGTGTGCCGGTTCCACAGCAGGGGGTATGAAAGTAGGCCGGTATTTAATAATGCTGGGGCGGGTAAAAATTGAAATAAAAAAAATGATTCATCCCAAGGCTCTAATTCCGGTTCGATTTGGTGATCGTATTTTAAGCGACGGATTAGTCATTAATGTACTGCAGTTTTTCTTTATATATATTTTTCTTATAATAATAGGAATAGTTATTATGAGTATTCTTGGGCTAGATATTCTAAGCAGTTTTGCTGCAGTAGTATCATGTATTGGAAATGTTGGACCGGGATTTGGCTCAGTTGGGCCAACCCAGAACTATGCCTTTGTACCAGATGCCGGTAAATATGTTTTAAGTGTATTAATGCTTTTGGGCAGGTTAGAAATATATCCGATTCTAGTGCTGTTGTTTGTTGAGTATTGGAAGAAACAGTAACAGGTGATTCTATTACCTGGTACCAATAACCGGCTAATGATAAAAATTTAATTATGCTAAATTGCACATAAAAGTACATAGATAAATGCTCCGTAGATAGCTGCTGTTTGTATAGCAGCTATTTTTAGTTTATAAAACCCCTATACTTTTGCACCGAGTATTTTGTTTATTCATATTATGTATAAATTTAATCGAAGGAGCTCTTAGATGTTCATTAATAATTATCAAAGTATTACTGAAACTGAAACAGGCGATAATGATTATTCCCCAGGAGAACAAGAATGTATGAAGCCGGTTGTAGGAGTATTAACTACTAGAAGCAGCAAATCTAACAAACCATATCCCTCAGGTAAAAAGGCCCGCTTATTTAAGGAATTGATTTATTATGGAAATCAAAAGAACATTTTTATTTTCTTTTTTGCCAGTGAAGGGATTAATTGGAAAGAAAAAACCATTGAGGGCTATACCTATGGAGAAAATAAAAAATGGCAGTCCGGGGTTTATCCTTTTCCCGATATAGTTTATAACCGCATTTTAAACCGGCAAATTGAAGAAAAAAAAGCAATAAAGTTAATAATAAAACGTTTTACCAGTGATAAAAACATCTGTTTTTTTAATACTAGATTTCTGGATAAATGGGAGGTCCATAAGGCTATAAGTAATTCACCGGAAGGGCAGCAGTTTTTGCCGGAAACGGTTTTATTAAGTCGCAGAAAACTAAAAGATTTTACTACAAGGTATAGAGAATTATTCTTAAAACCCAGAAGAGGCTATAGAGGAAAGGGGGTAATAAAGCTAAAACATTTTTCTGGAAACGTGTTTCAATATGCTTGTGCAGGGTTGCCAAGTATCAAATGGCAGAAATGTTCTTCATTTGATTTGTTATATAAACAAATAAAAAAAATTATCAAAGATGATAAAAGGTACATACTTCAGCAGGCAATAGACCTTTGTAAATATGAAGGAAGGATCTTTGATATTAGAGCACAGGTGCAAAAAAACGGAAGAGGAATTTGGGCAATGACTGGTGCAGCAGTAAGGGTTGCCGAAAAGAATCGTTTTGTTACTCATATTTCCAATGGTGGTACTGCTGCATCTTATGAAAAGGTTATTGATGCGGTTTGTGCTAAATCTGATGAAATGAAGGCTGAGATTAATAGCCAATTAAGAAAAGTATGTGTACTTATACCATGGATACTGGAGAAAGAACTTGGTTTAACTCTGGCAGTTCTAACACTTGATATAGGTTTAGATTCTAATGGAAAACTGTGGATCATTGAAGTTAATTCCAAACCGGGTAGTTTTGATGAGGATGACATCAGGATACAACACTTACAAAATCTAGTAGATTTCTTTATTTTTGCTGCCAGGAGTAATAATTAAAGGACTGAGTTATAATGAATCTAAACATTTATTACCGGCAAAATGATACCGGTGAGTTATTATTCCAAAGTCTTCAAAACGAACTAGATGCAGTAGTCAGAGAATTTAAGATTAGTTCTTTAGATTACATGGATATTGAAATAAAGGATAAGGATTCAAGTTCCTTCAGGACCTTAAACTCTTCCAGAATAATTAATAACTGTCATAATAAGGATTTTATTGCTGCCATATTAGACATAAATCGTATAGCATATCTTGATAGCCAGGATACTATAATTAAATCTTATGAAGTCTTAATCTGTGATCTGGCATGTATATCGGTTAGGGTTTCAACTTATGCAAAAGCAAAAGAAAAAACCCATTATATCAAAATAGCTGAAAATAATAAAGTTGTGGAAATAGCCAAACGTACTGCTTATGTACTTGGGTTGGATATAGCAATGGTACAAATAATCTTGACCGGTAAAAGAAGATACAAAGTTAAAGCGGTAAATGTATCACCTATTCTTCGAAAAAGAGATGTGGTTTTAATAACTAATATTATTAAACAAATATATTTAACTGATAAAATATTAAATGCAAAAGAGATTAAGCTGGGGGCAGATCCTGAATTTATGCTTTTTAGTAAAAAAAGTAACAAAATGCTTTCAGCTTCTAGATTTTTTCCCCGGGAGGGGATTGTTGGGTGTGATAATATTAGAATTCCTAACCGGCAGCAGCGTCCGATAGCTGAATTAAGGCCTAAACCAGATATTTCACCAATTGGATTAATGGCTAATATAAAATATGCCTTAAGAAATGCTTATAGAATGGCACCATATCATAATGTAAAATGGATTGCCGGAAGTCAACCGGGCGGCCGTTATTCGATTGGGGGTCATATTCATTTTAGTAACATAAAATTAAACTTTGATATTTTAAGGGCTCTTGATAATTATGTCGGCATACCGGTTTTTCTCATAGAAAATCCGGTCTCAGCAGCCCGCCGCAGGAGAAAATATGGTTATTTGGGTGATTATAGAATAAAAGATTACGGCGGTTTTGAATACCGTACTCCGGGAAGCTGGTTAGTGTCACCTGATATAACCCTTGCAATTTTATGCCTGGCTAAAATCGTTACTGCTAATTATGCTCAATTGCCTAAGAAATACTTGGATACCATTGAGGCTCAAAAAGCGTTTTATGAAGGCAATCAGGATTTTTTTAGAAATATCTTTGATAAACTATGGGCTAATATAAAAAAAACTGATATGTATCAAGATTATGAAGAAGAACTAAAGATAATACCATATATGATTAATAACAACCTGTGGTGGGACGAAAATAATGATTTTAGTGAACAATGGAAACTTAATGTTAAACAATATAAAAAAAATAAGAAAAAAAAAGCGGTTAATGCCCTATCAAAACGAATTAATGAGGAAAATAGTCAAACTAATCCAACTGTGGCCCTTTCCCGTAGGAATAGAAGAAGCGTTGTTAGAAGGATGAGTAGTCGCAGCAATACCGACAGAATTACAGACAGGAACTTTATCAATACAGTAATAAGCATCCCACACTATAATGAAAACCGGGAGAACTATGTTAATCCTTACGGACAAATCATTTCTCCCGGTCAGGTTAGAAGAGGCTATATACGCCGATAAATACTATTTCATTCCTAATTGTGCTAAAAGTGTATTAGCAGCCTTCAGCTGATAATCAATACGGGTAGATAGCTTTTGTTTGGTACAGGTTTCAAAAATAAAGCTGTTTACGTCCAGGAACTCGCCTGTGCTTCTTGCCAGACTACCCTTAACTGGATAGCGTAAGAGGCTGAATTTTTTAGATGATGTGCTTATGCCTTTGTTTAAATTACTTACTATTTTGCTAGCTATTGTTTTAGTAGAGTTTGCTGGATAATAGATTAAACTCTGACCTACTGAACTGGTAGATTTATTTTTGTAATAATCATATCCTTCATGCATGTCCATAAGCCAATCAACATCATAGGTTTTAACTGCATTATATATAGCCTTGGATAGGGTATTATCTGGTGATTCAGATTTTGTTCGGGGGAAATCCCGATTTAAGTCGCCTTCACCAGAAACATACCTTTTGTTGATAGCTACTGCTCTTTTATTAGCCTGGGGCAGGACTATCAGGGTTCCTTTTTTAACAGAATAGTCCTTGGCATTACCTGCTGCCTTATATCCTGCTGGTTCATTACCATGCACTCCACCTACAATCATGACTGTGGGTCCTGGTTTTCCGCTTCTATATATGTATAGATCAGTAGCGTATTTGGTACCTGAAGCCAATACCTTTTTTTCAACCTTAGGTTGATCCTTCTCTACTTCTACAGGTTCCTTAGACGCTGGCGGAGTTGGGGCCGGAGTTGGCTCAGGAGTAGTAACATTACCGGTATTGCCAGCAGCAGAACTCCCGGTAGTCTTAGAATAATAGGTGTAAGAAGAGCCATTGACAGTAACCGTAATCGGCCTATCAGTTGATGCACCCGGGGCAGCTGGCGAACTGCTTGGAGCAGTAACGCTTGTACCGGAGTCTGTATTACTTGAAGGTATGGGGTCAATCACCTTTGAAGGAGGGCTATAGTTGTATGCAGGTGAACCGGTGGAGGTATTTTTGTCCCCAGAGGACAGGTCAACTTTAAGTGGTGAGGAATAGTTTACAGTAAATGCATCTGTTACCTGGGGATATAGAATAATGGTAGAAAATGCAAATACCATAATAAGTAAGGCAGCAAATACATGCTTTAACTGGGGACTCACTTTTTTCATTTTTAATCATTCCTTTCCTAAATAAAATTATTATAGCAAAAAAGTAAGTTATACCAAGTTTCAACAAATATTAGCAGAGTCCTGCCGATTTTTGCTGCCAATTTGTGGTAACAAGCTTATATATTATATTTTTTGACTAATTATGTCATGATAAAACTCCATTATCTCAACGTCTGAATGGTATTTATCCAGAGTCTCTTCAATGGCTTTAGAAAATAATTCCAATTTTGTTTTATTAGAACCTATAGCTGTAAACCCGATTATGGTACGCTGCCATAAATCATGGTATTTTATTTCACTAATTGAAATATTAAACCGTTTTCTTATCCTGGAAATAATGCTCTGAATAATCTTTCTTTTTTCTTTTAAGGATGAGCAATGGGGTAGTAAGAGTTCAATGTATCCATAAATAATAACCAATCGAAAAACCTCCTTACAAAAATAAAGCTGGATTTCTACCAGGTTTTATAGTACTTTCATGTCTGGGCAAAGTGATATACTGGATCTTGAATTATGCAAAATCCTTAAACTAATAACTAATAATGGCAATACAAATAATTTTAACAAACAGTAACAATATTAACAAATAGGGGAAGTAATTTTTTCCATGATATTTTTCGACAAATTTCTTTTCTTTTTGTCGGAATTTTGGTATTATAGAAATTGAATAAAAGATTTTTATGTGCCAAATAAATTTACACATGAAAAGAGGGCTAGGAGGGAGTAGTAATGAATATTGAACAATTTGAAGTATTTAGAACAATAGCTCAAGTAAAAAGCTTTACCAAAGCCGCTAAAATATTAAACTTTACTCAGCCAGCAATAAGTTCGCAGATAAAAATATTAGAACAAAACTATAAAGTGAATTTATTTGAACGCTGCAGTAATGGTGTAAAACTCACGGATGCCGGCAGGAAGTTTTTTGAATATGGCAATAAAATCCTTGCTATACATTCAGAAATGGAAAATGAAATCGCTAAGATTATAGGTTTTAATAAAGAAATTATCAATCTAGGAACAAGTTATACCGCTGGAAACTATTTTTTACCTGCACTTATTATTGAGTTTAAAAAGTTAAACCCTAATGCTCATATTAGATTAGATATTGAACACAGTAACGATATTTTAAAGAAAATAAAAGAAAAATTGTATGATATTGGGATTGTTGAAGGGAACCTGATGTATGATCGGGATTTAGAAATCTATAAGATTCATTCTAATGAACTGGTCTTTATTGCACCTGCTAATGACAGATGGTTAGAAAATAATTCTATTACAATTGATCAGCTGATAAAAGAACCCTTTATTGCCAGAGAAGAAGATTCAAATTTAAGTAATTATCTGATCTGTTATTTTAGGAATATTGGCGTAGATTTTAATGATTGGAATATTGTAACTGAAATAACTAATTTTGGAACAATAAAAGAAGCAGTTATACGAGGCAATGGAATATCGATAGTACCATTACCGGTAGCTGAAAGAGAAATAGCCCAGGGAGATTTAGTACGGTTAAATGTTGAGGACCTGGTTCTTGATTGGGATATGGAGGTTGTGTTCAGGGCTAATGAGCAGCTCACCGGTTTAAAAGAGGCTTTTTTAAAACACATTATTAAACAGGACTCATTTAATATTTCTCCACTCGAAAAACAAAAAATCGAGAAAAAACCTAAGAAAGATAATACTTATATAAAAGACAGAAAACTCTTAGCTGTAAATAGTTAAAAAACGATAACTTATCCCTCTATAACTCGTAAAAGGATTAATCCT
Source organism: uncultured Syntrophomonadaceae bacterium (assembly GCA_964482585.1). GTDB lineage: Bacteria > Bacillota > Syntrophomonadia > Syntrophomonadales > Syntrophomonadaceae > CAYZYO01. Next base: position 12,071 of record CAYZYO010000072.1, read on the forward strand.
GTAAAAAAAAGCAGGATTAATCCTTTTTTATATTCTAAATATCCACTTCTCCAACTTCCGATAATGAATATTATGTAAACTGGTCCCGAGCTTGATTACCTTTAACTTTTTTTAGCGCGCGCAGCTATTTCTCTTCCCGTAATTCCTTGCTTTAACCGTTTACAAAATATTATCAGTTTTTTATTAAATCTATGAAGTATAATTCACTACTAAAACTCCCATGTATTGAAATGTGATACTTAGTCAAGTAGAAGGAACCATGCCAATGTTTTTTTTGAACGCGTGCCGTTAGCGGTTGAGCTTACCATTTAGGCTAACTCATTGTCAATAATAAACCATGCGCGCACGCAGGTACTACCCGGAGCACTATTTGAGTCTGAACGCAATATTACCGCGCTTGCACTTGTGCCAATTATACGCGTTATTGACAATGAGCCTCCTGCCTAATGGTGTTTACCGTCACAGGCCACGCGCCCTTCCTTATACACTCAATAAAGGGGAGAGCCTCCCTGCTACTGCAAGGCTTAAGCAGGGAACCCCTCCCCTACCCGTATAAATCTTTTTGAAAGGTGGTGATTATTTTGTCAAATCTTTTAAAAGCACTTAGGTTATCTTGTGCTACTCAAAGTATTTTAAGTAACTTGGTCTTAAAGACATCTAATGGGCTTTATATTACCCAGGACGATCTTTATAAGGTGCATAACTTTATTAACCGTTTACAACACGAAACGGACAAACTAGATACCTATTACCTTAACCAATCAACATAATACCTGTTTTACGATTGATCTTACTAATAATTCTTAACGTAACCGTTTACACGTAAAATCAATCCCAAAACATGAATATTATGTAAACT
>CAYZYO010000073.1:0-12653 GCA_964482585.1 uncultured Syntrophomonadaceae bacterium
GATTAAACGCAACCCTTTTCTCTTGGCAGGGTCGCATTTACTTTGTCTATTGACGATTGGTTTAGAAGACTGATAAAAACCCCTCTTATTATTGACTTTACATGATAATTGTCATATAATTGCTTATGGCAATTTAATATATAAAAAGCTATGAACCGGAGTAGTAGACAAAATATTACAGAGAGGTGCTGGAAGGTGTAAAGCATCACTAATTTGTTGAACTCGCCGGGGAGCTTCACAGGTGATAAGCCTGTGACGGTTAGTTTTCGTTATAATTTTGAGTGGACAATATTTGTGGGGCTATGGCGCAGTTGGGAGCGCGCTTGAATGGCATTCAAGAGGTCGTGGGTTCGAATCCCACTAGCTCCACCATTTTTATATTATTTGTCAATGAGGGTGGTATCGCGGGAAAACTCTCGTCCCTAACCGGGATGAGGGTTTTTGTTTTATTTCAATAAATAAAAAGGAGGCTGTTATGGATAACAGGTACGATTTTAAATCCATTGAGGCCAAATGGCAAAAGTACTGGGAAGAAAAACAGTTTTATAAAGTGAGTGAAGACCCTGAAAAACCCAAGTATTATGCTCTGGAGATGTTTCCCTATCCGTCAGGTAATCTGCACATGGGACATGTGCGCAATTATGCCATAGGTGATGTAGTAGCAAGATTTAAGAGTATGAATGGGTTTAATGTTTTACATCCTATGGGATGGGATGCATTTGGACTGCCAGCTGAAAATGCGGCAATTAAAAATAATATTCATCCGTCTAAATGGACCAGTTCAAATATTGACAATATGAAACTGCAGCTTAAAGGTATGGGAATAAGCTACGATTGGGATCGAGAAGTATCAACCTGTGACCCTGACTATTATAAATTCACCCAGTGGATGTTTTTAAAACTCTATGAAAATAACCTGGCCTATAAGAAAAAATCAGCTGTTAACTGGTGTCCTTCCTGCAAAACAGTTCTGGCTAATGAACAGGTGGTTGATGGAGCCTGTGAACGTTGTGAAGCTGTAGTAGAGCAAAAACAGCTGGAACAGTGGTTTTTCAAAATTACGGACTATGCTCAAAGGCTGCTGGATGATCTGGAACTCCTATCCGGTTGGCCGGAAAAGGTTAAGATTATGCAAAAAAACTGGATAGGACGCAGTGAAGGCTGTGAGTTCTCCATGCCTATAGATGGTACCAATGAAACTATGAGCGTATTTACTACCCGTCCAGATACTGTTTTTGGAGTAACCTATATGGTTTTATCCCCTGAACATCCCCTGGTAGAAATTATAGCCCGGGGCAAACCTCAGGAAGCTGAAGTAAAGGCTTTTGTTAATCGGATGAAGTTTACTGATGTAATTAACCGCACCGCAAATGAAACCGAAAAAGAAGGTGTTTTTACCGGTGCTTATGCCATTAATCCAGTTAACAGCAAAAAAATTCCTATCTGGATTGCGAATTATGTGCTTATGGATTACGGTACCGGAGCTATTATGGCAGTCCCTGCTCATGACCAGCGGGATTTTGAATTTGCTAAAAAATATAACATCCCTATCAGGGTAGTAATAAAAGGTGAAGATTCTCCTGGTAATGCAGATGAACTGACTGAATCCTATACTGGGGATGGAGTGATGATAAATTCTGCTCAATTTGATGGTCTTACCGCAGAAGAGGGGATTAAACAGGTAACAAAATTCATGGAAGAATGGTCAATTGGTAAAGGTACTGTAAACTACCGTCTTCGTGACTGGCTAATATCCAGGCAGCGTTATTGGGGTGCGCCTATTCCTATTATTTATTGTAAAGACTGTGGAACCGTACCTGTTCCATATTCAGATCTTCCAGTATTTTTACCGGAAGACATTGAATTCAATCCTTCTGGCGAGTCTCCACTTAATTATGTCAAAAGCTTCTTAAATACCACATGTCCTAATTGCGGTAAGAAAGCCCGGAGGGAAACTGATACTATGGATACTTTTGTATGTTCTTCCTGGTATTTTGATCGCTATTGCAGTCCGCATCATACCAGCCTTCCTTTTACCAGGGAGGCAGTAGGCTACTGGATGCCGGTTGATCAATATATTGGAGGGGTGGAGCATGCAATACTACATCTAATGTATGCCCGCTTTTTTACCAAGTTCCTTTATGATATTAATATGCTTTCCTGTCAGGAACCCTTTTCCAATCTACTTACACAGGGTATGGTGCTTAAAGACAGCTCGAAAATGTCTAAATCCAAAGGTAATGTAGTCAGTCCTGAAGATATAATAAACACCTTTGGTGCAGATACAGCCAGATTGTTTATTCTTTTCGCTTCCCCACCCGAACGAGATTTAGAATGGAGCGATCAGGGAGTGGAAGGGGCTTATAGATTTTTAAACCGCATCTGGCGTCTAATAACAGAATACTCGGTAAAAATTAAGGAAGGCGATATTCCGGGGAGCTTTGCCGATTTAGATCCAGAAACGAAAAAGCTTCATTTCAAGACCCATGCTACAATTAAAAAGGTTACTGAAGATATTGAACAGCGCTTTAATTTCAATACTGCCATAAGTGCCATAATGGAGCTGGCAAATAGTATAAACAGCTATAGCGAAACCAAAAACCCGGATTATGGTGTCGTTAAGGAAGCAATTAGTAATCTGCTCTTACTCTTAACTCCCTTTTCTCCACATATCTGTGAGGAACTCTGGCATATTATCGGCAATAATAATAGCATATGCCAGCAAACCTGGCCACAGTATGATCCGTCAGCTCTCGTACAAGATGAGATAGAAATAGTTATTCAGGTTAATGGGAAAGTAAGGGATAAAATAAATATGCCTGCTGATTCAACCGAAAATGACCTCAACCAGGCTGCACTGGAAAATACTAAAGTTGTACAGTTGACACAGGGCAAGAAAATTATCAAGTCAATAGTAGTCCCAGGTAAATTGGTTAATATAGTTGCCAAATAAAGGATGCCAATAAACCGGGTGCTCGCACCCGGTTTTACGCTTTAAGGGAGACATTTATTTTATGTTTAAGATGTTTTTTTATTACTTGATGTTTTGTAGAGCAGCTCTTTTGGCTTCTCCCCAAAGATTCTCCAGTCCATAGAAGTTTCTTTCCTCTTCCCGGAAAATATGCAGAATAGTAGAACTGTAATCAAGAACTACCCATGTTCCTTCCTGGTACCCGTCTTCTCTTGTAGGCAAAATATTATACTGCTTCAGAGTTTTTTCAACCGTATCCGCTATGCTCTTTACCTGGATAATATTTCGTCCAGCAGCAATAACAAAATAATCAGCTATAACCGTAAGGTCTGCCACTTCTAAAATGACTACATCTAAAGCCTTCTCTTCAAGACAGGCATCAGCAATTATCTGCACCAGTTTGTCTTCGTTAATCAAATACAGCCCTCCTATATTAATATGTATTATAAATACGTTATCCCCACAATAACATTAGAAAGTGATTCCGAATTAAAACTGTTTTCGGATGAATAATTCTTCCTTGATCTATACAATATTTTAAAGTTGATTGTGAACCAACCAGCATTCCCTGATCAAGATTTCTAAATGCCAAACATTTAAGCCTTTCCATGCCAGGAAAATCTCGTCCCGGTTCAATCATATCCGCCAGGTAGATAATTTTATCCATTTCGCTCATATGCAGTGAGCCCAATGTATGAAATCTAACTGCGTTTAGTATAGCATCATCTTCTATCCCCAGTTCTTCTTTTAACAGATAGGCACCTACTGGAGCATGGAGTACATCAGGAATATACCTTTCTATTTCATCTTCAATAAGACCGTTCTCCTCAGCAATTGCCAGGAGCTGATCTCCTGGTATACCTTTAGCATAATCGTGCAAAAGACCTGTAATATAGGTTTTCTCTACATCAACCCCATAATATTCAGCTAAGTCCCTTGCCACATCAGCCATTCGCAGTGAATGTTTAAAGCGCTTCTCTGATAACCTGAACCTGATTATGCTAGTAGCTTCTTTATACCCGAGCATCTTATGAAGCCTCCTCCTTATATAAACCGTGCTCAATAATATAACACTCTACCTCCGGAGGTAATAGATATTTTATTGGTTTATTCTTTAAAACCCTTTCTCTTATTTCACTCGATGAAATATCCAGACCCGGTACCTGTAATTGTAATACATTTTGCCATAATGCAGGAGGTAAACCAGATAAAGCCTCATCATATCTATTAATACTGTAACCGGGACGAGTAACTACTATAAACTTACACATTGTAACCAGGTATTCAATATCCTTCCATGTATGCATATAAAATAGACAATCAGCACCTATAATAACATGAATGATTACACCAGGATACTGTTTAGAAAAATAATCAACAGTATCAATAGTATAAGAATAGCCTTTTCTTTCCATTTCCAGAGGGGAGATTTGAAAAAAGATATTATCACGAATAGCCATTTTAACCATTTCGTAGCGTTCTTTTTCAGGGGAAATATTCTTTGCATCTTTATGAGGTGGCCGTGCTGAAGGTACTATTAATACCTCATCCAAGCAAAACATGTACCTGGCGTATTCCGCAGCCACAAGATGACCATAGTGGATGGGGTCAAAAGTACCCCCAAAGATCCCTAGTGATTTAACTTCTTTCAACATTAACCTCCTTTTTATCATATTAAAAACTATATAATAATTCCCTGCAAAAAATGGTCTGAAAACTAATACAAAATTTATCAATTAAGGGTCTTGCACAGTGTTCATAATCCTAAATAGATCATTCTGAGCACCAGTAAAAACTTTTTAAGGTTCTACGGCTTTGCCTCTGGATGACAATACTAAAATCTCTGGCTGATTAATGATATAAAAAAACCAATTGGGCAAAATCCTCGATATAAAACTATTTTCATAAGCGGCCCTTTCCGTATTTTAATAGTGTTTTTCCTTAGGTAAATGATACCTGTACCATAAAAAAAAAGCAAATAGGCTTAACTGTTTATTAATGAAAAGTCTTGCAACCTCAAAATTTCAACAGGTCAGCGCTACCTTAGAATAACAGCACTAAAAAACCGGGGAATAAAAAGCTAATTATGTAAATCTTTTTTACTTACCCCTCTATCCCCGAAGGATACAACCACTTATGAAAACAAAGTAGGTGATTAACCACAGATGAACACAGATTCACGCAGATTTTTTGGTTTTTTTTTTGATAAGTATCTAAAAACTATAATATTTTACTTTTAACTCTGCAGTTAATCCCTAATTCTTATACTGTACCGTATCCTTGTTTTGTACCGTATTCTCATATTATACGGTAGAGGCGACTTCAGCCGCTGCCCAGCCGGAATTCAGGTGTCAGGGCGGCGACTGAAGTCGCTTCTACGGTTATCTGGTTGCTGCAGTCTTACCAAAATCAGTGCCTGGCCGACTTATCTGGTTATTGCATTAAGCTTTTATTTTTTTACTAAATATATCTGTATGGCCAATTTAGATTAAAACCTCTATAATGAATTAATATACCTGCTATACTTGAAAAGTTTTTTAGTAATTGATTAATTATTGTTCGCATTTGAGAATTTTGCATAATAGTTATTTTATATCATTAGAGCTCTTGCATCCATAGAGGATACTTTATTCTCCGGCTTGAAGTCCTCTTGAGGCAAAACCAAAGGAGCTAAAGATTCTAACTGGAGCTCAAAACATGTTTTTGAATTATGCTGCAAAACTCTCATTTATAAGTGAGGTCTGCTTTTATGGAAAAGAAAATTAATATTACGTTTCACAATGAAGGTTTACGCAGTTATATCGAAATTGATTTATGTGCTCAATGTCCCCGGCAGGACGACAAAGGGTGTTGTGGTTATTATTCACCGGTATTCTATCCGAGTGATTTGGCCTATCTTTTAATTTATAAACCTGATCTAATAGAGTATATCTTTAGTATTAAAGACATAACTGTACTTGATGCATCGGTAACGGTTAACAATACCATTGATGGTGAAAGCTATCGCTGCCATTTTCACAGTAAATCCCAGGGCTGTTACCTGGAACAAAAATTTCGGGAATCCATCTGCCGCCATTTTGTCTGCCCTGGTGTTGCCTGGGAAAGTGAAAAGAGTTTAAAAAACTGGAAGAAATTTTTTTCAGACCTTTCTGATTATGAAATAGCTCTTAATAACAAAATAGCCTCTGGCTTAAAGACCCGTGGATTAACTTTAAGGAATCATGATATGAGGAATGTTTTCTTTAAAGAAATGCTTATATTATATAGAAATGAAACTAAAAATCTACCTTCGTTTATATACAAATATCCGGCGGTTGAGAAACTAACTATTATAAGGGAAATAAAGTATGGCAAAGAATGGCCTCTTTAATGTATAATATCAGTCTAAGGGGTAAAATAATCACTTAAACTTTTATATTATAATTATTATAATAATTTTGCATAATGCAAAAACATGTTCTGTCTGAGTTCAAGCTAGAATCTTTAGCTCCTTTGGTTTTGCTTTAGGCTGACAATTAAGCCGGAGACTAAAGTCTCCTCTATGGATTCTAAATTGACATGAAAAAGATAACTATGCAAAATCCTTATTACAGATATTAAGCCAATAAAGATTATGTTTAATTTATAGATATTGTTTGGGGGGTCTTTTTTTTGAAATGGGATAATAACCGCAAGATATTTGATAGTGTACTTGATACTATTGGACGTACAGCTATGATTAGATTAAATAAAATATCTTCTGATATTAATGCTGATATTTGTGTTAAATTAGAATACTCTAATCCAAGTGGCAGCTTAAAAGACCGGGTAGCCTGTGCAATAGTTGAAAAGGCAGAACAAAGAGGAGAATTAACACCCGGTATGATACTTCTTGAAGGAACTACCGGCAATACTGGAATAGCCACAGCTATGGTAGGTGCAGCTAAAGGCTACCGGGTTATAATAGTTATGCCTGAAGGTATGAGTCAAGAAAGAAAGAAAATAATTCGTGCTTATGGTGCAGAATTAATCCTTACCCCGGGAGCGGAAACAGATGTTGATCTGGTATTGGAAGAAGTAAATAAACTAAAAAGTAAATATGGTAGTCAGGTATTCGAGATAGGTCAGTTTTACCGTCAGGATAACCTTAATGCACATATAGATAACACAGCTCCAGAAATCTGGGAACAGACTGAAGGGAAACTAGATGTATTTATAATGTGCCAGGGAACTGGTGGTACTGTAACCGGAAATGCCAGGTATCTAAAAGAAAAAAACCCAGATATTAAAGTCTTTATTTCGGAACCAGAAGAATCACCAATGTTGTCATACGGGCAAATAGGTCAACATAAAATTCAGGGAATTGCAGACGGACTGATACCTGAAATTCTCGATCTGCAGTATATAGACGGTATAGTTCTGGTCAGCTCTAATGAAGCTATCCAAATGGCTCAAGAAGCAGCAAGTAAAGAGGGAATATTCTGCGGCATTTCTTCAGGATGTAATATAGCTGCAGCCAAAAAGGTTGCTGCAGAACATCCAGATAAAAAATGTATCGTTACTATGGTAAATGATAATGGTCTGCGTTACTTATCAACTGAACTATGCGGTACTGTAAATGAACGAGAAATCTTGGACCGGGAATATACTTTAAGCAAAACCGACCTGGAAACCCTTGCTAAATATGATTTTGAAATAATAAAATAGAACAGGTTAGGCAAGGTGCCGGGTATTACCCGGCACCTAATTTCTATTCCCTGATTTGTCCATCACCATAAATAACAAATTTAGTAGTGGTTAGCTCGGCCAAACCCATAGGCCCACGTGCATGGAGTTTTTGAGTGCTAATACCCATCTCGGCCCCGAAACCAAAAATATTTCCATCGGTGAAACGAGTAGAAGCATTGGCATAAACTGAAGAGGCATCCACAGCAGACATAAACGTGCGAACATTACTGTAGTTTTCACTCACTATAGCTTCACTATGCCCGGTTCCATGAGTGTTTATGTGCTCGATAGCTTCGTCCAGGCTGTCAACAATCTTGACTGCAAGAATTAGATCTAAATATTCTTCATCCCAATCATCTTCAGTAGCCGGTTTGAGTCCCGGAACAATCTTATTAGTATCTTTACATGCGCGTATTTCTACATCTGCCTGCTGCAGCTCCTGTAACGCTGGAGGAAGAAACTCCCCGGCAATTTTTCTGTGCACCAGCAGGGTTTCTACAGCATTACAAACTGAAGGACGCTGTACTTTGGCATTAAAGGTAATCCTTTGAGCTTTACCTAAATCAGCAAAGTCATCTATATAGACGTGGCAGTTACCCATACCGGTCATAATTATAGGTACAGTTGCATTCCTGGCCACAACCTGTTTTAATCCAAAACCACCACGGGGTATTAAAACATCAAGGTAATCATTCATCTTCATCATAAATACAGCAGCCTGACGATCTTCACTCTCAACCAATTGGATAGCTCCTTCCGGCATCCCATGTTTTTCAGCCGCAGAAGCAATTGTTTGCGCTATAATTCTATTAGAATTGATAGCTTCTTTTCCTCCCCGGAGTAAAATCGCATTGCCCGCTTTCAAGCATAAACCGGCAGCATCAGCAGTAACATTGGGCCTGGATTCGTAGATTATGCCTATTACACCTATGGGGGTTCTAATACGCCCAACATCCAGACCATTTGGCCTTTTCCACATGCCCAGGATTTCCCCTACGGGATCTGGAAGTAATGCTATTTCTCTTAGTCCCTGGGCCATATCTTTTATACGATTCTCATTAAGGGTTAAACGTTCCAATAACGCTGAGGTAAGTCCCTGCTCTTTTCCTTTTTGTAAGTCGATTATATTGGCTTTGATAATCTCCTCGATATTTGCTTCCAGGGCATCTGCCATAGCTATAATAGCATCATTTTTTAGATTAGTAGATGCGGTTGCTAAAAACCTGGATGCTTTTTTGGCCTTCTGCCCTTGTTCAATAAGTGCTTTTTCAAAACCATTATCCATTTCCCATCTCTCCTTTGCTGAAAAATTATATATGTTCAACCCAGAGATTATTTCTATGAATAACCTCATCATAATCTTTTTCACCAAGTATTTCCTCAATCTTTGAGGTCTTTTTACCCATAATAAGCTGTATTTCTTCTGAACTATAGTTGACTACTCCCCGGGCTATTTCTGACCTATCTGGTACTACAACTGATACCACCGTTCCGCGTTCAAATTCACCTTCAACTTCTATTATACCTGAAGGCAAGAGGCTCTTACCTTTTTTAAGCAGTGCGGTTTCCGCTCCTGAATCTATTACTACCTTTCCCTGGGCTACAGTGCCAAATGCTATCCATTTTTTCCTGGCATGCATTCTCTCTTCCCGGGGAATAAAAATTGTCCCCAGTTCTTCGCCGGCTATTATCCTGCGAATAATGCCCTCAATATCGCTATTAGCAATAACCATAGGTATTCCTGCAGTCATACACATACGAGCCGCCTTTAGCTTGGTAAACATGCCTCCACTGGAAAAACTGCTGCCGCAGTTTTTAGAATTCTCAACCATTAAATTGGTAATTTCCATTACCTCACTCTGTAAACAGGCATCCTTGTCTTTTCTGGGGTCACTATTATAAAGCCCATTAACATCTGATAGTATTATCAATAAATCAGCATCAATAAGCCCGGTTACCATTGCCGAAAGGGTATCATTATCTCCAAACTTAATCTCCTCAACGATTACCGTATCATTTTCATTAATAATAGGTATTACCTTCATTCCTAAAAGTGCCATTAATGCATTTGTAGCATTTAAATAGCGTATCCTTTCATCCAGATCCCCCCTGGTAAGCAATACCTGGGCAACTGTCTTACTATATTCAGCAAATAACTTTTCATAAAGATGCAGTAAGGCTCCCTGTCCTATTGCTGCCAGCGCCTGCTTTTGGGGCATGGTTTTTGGTACTTTCTTAAGACCCATTCGATTAGCCCCAATTCCAATAGCTCCAGAGCTGACTAAAAGTACTTCTCTACCCTGATTATGTAAATCGGCAAGTTCCCTTACCAACCTTTCTATACGGTAAAGGTTAAGCTGCCCGTTATCATGAGTAAGTGAACTGGTACCCAACTTTACTACAATGCGATTACAGTTTTTCAATGCTTCCCGCACATTCATATATACCACATCTCCAAATACTTAGTTTTTTGCCTTTGTCGGCTTGTTCAGGATTGCAAATTATTCACTGTATTCAAACTCCATGTCTCCTATCTTTACAGTGTCACCAGGGGTAATTCCCTTTTCTTTTAAAACCTCTTCTAACCCCATTTTAGTTATTATCCTTTGAAAACGCTGCAGGCCTTCGTCAGTATTAAAATTGGTCATAGCAAATAGCTTTTCTATTCGCTTTCCACTTACTTGATATATCCCATCTATAATATTAATTTCAAAAGGTACTTCACTTTCATATTTCCTAATCACCGGTTCTTCCTTAACTATAGAGTCTTCTGGAATGCTTTTTATAAGTATATTTGTTTTTTCCACTAAATTATCAAGGCCCTGCCCGGTTGCAGCAGATATACAACAGATCTTGTCTGCCCATTTTTCATATAGTTTTATTATATTTTCTTTTGCTTCAGGAATATCCATTTTGTTAGCTACAATAAGAAAAGGACGTTGTAATAAGCTTACATCATGCTGTTCTAATTCCTGGCGAAGGACGTTATAATCACTTAATACATCTCTACCTTCTGTTTCTGCAGCATCGAGTACAAAAAGTAATACTTTAGTTCTTTCTATATGGCGAAGAAAATTATGTCCCAAACCGGTACCCTTATGAGCACCTTCAATAAGCCCTGGGATATCGGCTACAACAAATGACTCCCGGTCTTTAGTTAGTACAACTCCTAAATTGGGTATTAAGGTAGTAAAAGGATAATCGGCAATTTTAGGTCTAGCGGCAGATATCCTGGAAATAAGGGTTGATTTGCCGGCATTGGGAAACCCCACCAGGCCTACATCTGCAAGCAGTTTTAGCTCCAGCCTAATCCATCTTTCCTCTCCAGGCTCACCATTTTCAGATATAGAGGGGGCTTTATTCCTGGCTGAAGCAAACCTGCTGTTGCCTCTCCCCCCCCTGCCGCCTTTGGTAACTATTACTTCCTGTCCAGCCTCTACCATATCCGCTATTAATTCTCCAGTATCATCATCTCTTATTATAGTACCTGGAGGTACTTTAACTATCATGTCTTCACCAGAAGCACCATGCATGTTCTTGCCTAAACCATGTGCACCCCTTGGTGCTTTAAAATGTCTCTTGTATTTAAAATCCATCAAGGTTCTCAAACCTTCATCTGCTTTAAAGATTACATTTCCTCCTCGTCCGCCATCCCCCCCGGCGGGACCACCCATAGGCACATATTTTTCCCGGCGAAAAGCTACTATGCCATTTCCCCCATCTCCTCCTTTAACATATACCCTGGCCTGATCAACAAACATGACCTCACTCCTTGATACTAATCGTAGTTGGATTCTCTTGAAGCACTTCACCATTAAAGACCATTCTTACCCCATTATCGTTTTGATATAATGAAAGATAAACGACCGGCTCCTCGTTAATAACCTCTAGATGCCTGGTTAATTCTACCAGGCTGTTAAACGGCTCATTATTATCTATTAATACAGCAGGTTTATGTATATCCAATTCTTTATACCTTAATATAATTCCCAAATCCCTTGCCATTAATATTTGTTCAAATAAGTATAAAGCAATTTTTGCACTACTAGTTTCAAAAATCCTTCGTTGATCTGCCATTTCTTCAATTATGCTGTTAATATATTTTTTGACATCGCTATATCTTTGTAATTCAATATATCCACTTATCACCTGCAGGTGGTTGCCGAAATCATGCCTCATTCTTCTGATAATATCTACTGTTTTTTGCGTTTCCAATACCTTCCCTCCTAATATTATCACCTAATAATAACAAAAAACCCCTGAAAACTCCAGGGGCTAAATCATAACCATCAATATACGATAATTACATGGTAACAGTATCAGCTAAGGGATAAACACTTACCTGTTTTTTTGTCTTGCCTTTTCTCTCAAATTTGACCTTCCCGTCAACAACTGCAAACAAGGTATCGTCTTTGCCAATCATCACATTGTTCCCGGGATGAACTTTCGTTCCTCTTTGTCTAACCAGAATATTCCCGGCGGTAACCACTTGACCATCATATCTTTTAACACCAAGCCTCTTAGACTCACTGTCTCTTCCATTTTTAGAACTACCAACACCCTTTTTATGAGCCATTATTAGCACCTCCTAATAACTTATTAATATATTACCTTCTAACCATCTATTTTTTCAATCTGTATTTTGGTATATGCTTGACGATGCCCTTGTTTTTTACGATAATTTTTTCTCTTCTTATATTTAAAAACTGTAATTTTTTTTCCCTTGCCGTGTTGTACAACTTTAACCGTAACTTTGGCATCCTTAACCAGGGGATTCCCAATTTTAATCGTACCGTTCTCATCATTAACCATAAGTACCTGGTCAATAATCAACCTTTCTCCCGGTTCTGCTGCCAGCTTTTCAACTTTTAGCCACATGCCTTCATTAACCTTATACTGTTTACCACCGGTTTCAATTACTGCATACATTAATTCGCACCTCCACCTTTTTTAGACTCGCCAGTTACCAGGTAGG
>CAYZYO010000074.1:0-12638 GCA_964482585.1 uncultured Syntrophomonadaceae bacterium
AACCGTCCCCTGTCGCATTCGTCCCCTTGTGTCACTTTTATTCCATTTTTTTGATTTCCCGCTGGAGTCTTCTCAGGATTCGTTTTTCCAGGCGGGATATATAAGATTGGGAAATGCCCAGGATATCAGCAACTTCTTTCTGGGTTTTTTCACCGCTTTCACCGAGGCCGAATCGCAGTTGAATGATGTTTTTTTCCCGCGAATTTAATTTATGCATCGCCTTCCATAGTAGTTCTTTTTCTACTTCACCTTCAATTTTTTTGTATATCATTTCATTTTCTGTCCCTAAGACATCGGATAATAGGAGCTCATTTCCATCCCAATCAATGTTTAAAGGCTCATCCAGGGATACTTCACCCCGGTTTTTAAGATTTCTCCGCATATACATAAGGATTTCATTTTCTATGCAGCGGGAAGCATAGGTAGCCAATTTTATGCTTTTTTGCGGCTTGAAGGTATTAACCGCTTTTATCAGTCCTATAGTCCCAATAGATATAAGATCTTCTATGTTTATTCCCGTATTTTCAAATTTCTTGGCAATGTAGACTACCAGCCTCAGGTTGTGCTCTATCAGGGTAGCTTTTACTGCTTTGTCTCCCTGTTCCAGTTTAGATATTAAATCATGTTCCTCACGTTCCCTTAATGGTGCGGGCAGTACTTCACTAGAACCAATATAATGGATATTTGGCAGGTGCTTTCTGATGTAGAATTTTGCCAATAGAATTTTCCATTTCCTTATGTAGTCTTTTATGCCCATATGTAATATCCCCCTTTATCCTTTTTCCAGTATTTCTGAAGGAATTAATAACTGGTATTTCCCTTCATTACTTAATCGTTCTTTATAAATACCCACTACCAGGTTTTTGTGGAATATGTTGGTTTTGCCGGTATCTACAATAATTTCATCGGCTCGTACTCCAATCAGTAATCCACTCTGTTTACCAATTGAATTAAACGGTATTAATCGTAGACGATTAGCCCAACTGCTCTGGGTCAAGTTATCAAGCATTTCTGCTTCACTGTTGTTTTTTTCTATAGCATTTTGAAAATCCTCGGGGAAACATTCTTTTACTAATCCATATTCGGCTATAAGTACCGGACGATTGGTAAGAGGATCTCTAAGGCCGTTTCCCGTATCCAGAAAGCCTTTGCCATGGCAGCTGCTGCTGTCAAACCACAGCTGGACATCAAAGTTTAGTAACCGGGGAATTATTCTCTGGGTCAGGTATTTTTCACCATATATTCCGATCGCCAGAACACAGAATACACCGCCTAAAAGCCAAAAGTAAGGTAAGGATACCAGGTAATTATTACTTTTTAGTAAATAGGAAAAAGCTATGGTTGCACCTGCAGCCATAAAGTTTATCCCATAAAAGTATAAAAAGGTCTTTTGAAATTCAGCCCAGTTCCTCGGCCAGAGAGCAAATATTATCATCAAACAGGAGAAGATGATTTTCATCGGTAAGCTATACCACTGCTGCATATCGGTTAAGAGAAAGCCAACCGCATATATTCCTCCTAGAGCTGCAGCAATAATTAAACGGAAATATACAATTTTAACTCCAGAAAGTTTTGCCGTAGCCCACAGGATAAAAAAGTCCATGGTGAAATTTATTATAAAGGTCAGGTCGGCATAAACTTTTGGTGCTCCCATCTAGCATCATCCAATCTGTATTTATTCGCCTGGTAGAGGGGAATAAATGAGAACAGTTTCCATTTCCTGCTGTACTTATATTCACTACAAATAGGCATATTTACGCTGCTTAATTTATATGCTTAATATTTTTGAGTAATGTATGGAAAATTATACCAGAAGGGATCCTGGGAATTTGTAGTTTTCGGTAAGGTGAGGGACCTATTTTGGGATATGTTTCTACTGTATGTGACAGGGGACTCCGACAAGGGAAGAGGACGGCTCTCCTGCAATGCGACAGGGGACGGTTCTCATCTGTCGCACTGTCACTTTGAACCACTCATTTGAAAGTTCTTTAGCTAACAGTGCGACAGATGAGAACCGTCCCCTGTCGCATTCCAGATGAGAACCGTCCCCTGTCGCATTCTTGTGTCTCGTCCCTTTATCTTCTACGTAGAAAAGGGGGGATTTCTAAGTCTTCTTTGTTCATAAATTGAGGTGGGGTATCTATTTTTTTACTGCTGCTGCGTTTGGGCTCAATGTTTTTAGATTTAGGAGGACTAAAACCAGTTGCTATTACGGTCACTCTTACTTCCTCGGTTAGATCTTCATTGATGTTGGCCCCAAATATTATGTTGGCTTCCGGATCGGCAGCCTGGTGAATTATTTCTGCAGCTTCGTTTATTTCAAATAGGGTTAGATCACTACCGCCGCTGATGTTAAACAGGACTCCTTTGGCACCTTCAATAGATGTTTCCAAAAGAGGACTGGATATTGCCAATCTGGCGGCTTCAGCTGCCCGGTTTTCTCCGGTTGATTTGCCTATTCCCATTAATGCTGAACCGGTATTGTGCATAACTGTCTGCACATCAGCAAAGTCGCAGTTTATAACTCCCGGTACAGCAATGAGGTCAGATATCCCCTGTACTCCCTGGCGAAGAATATCGTCAGCAATTCTGAAAGCATCATTAAATGCGGTGTGCTTGTCTACTACCTGTAACAACCGGTCATTAGGAATGGTTATAAGACTGTCAACTTCATCTCTTAATTGTTGAATTCCCTGTTCAGCCTGAAGACCCCTCTTGCGTCCCTCAAATGTAAAGGGCTTGGTTACTACCCCTACAGTCAAGGCTCCCATTTCTTTGGCAATTCTTGCAATTATTGGCGCTCCCCCGGTACCAGTGCCACCACCCATACCAGCGGTTACAAAAATCATATCGGCTCCCATTAATGCTTTTTTTATATCATCAGCTGTCTCCTCTGCAGCTTTCATGCCTATTTCAGGGTCAGCACCTGCTCCCAGTCCTTTAGTCAATTTTTCTCCTACCTGGATTTTTTTCTCTGCTCTAGAAAGATACAATGCCTGGGCGTCGGTATTAACCGCTATAAATTCGACACCTTTAAGCCCCGCTTCTATCATGCGGTTTATAGCATTGCTGCCCCCACCTCCTATACCAATAACTTTTATTCTTGCAAATTGCTGCATCTCTACATCAAAATCTAATGGCATTTAATAACCTCCTCTGCCCTTAGCTGAATAAATCTCGAAACCAATTTAATAATTTATTAATAAGCCCTGAAAATCCTTCTTTTTCTTGATAACTGATATCCATTTTTCTGCTGGCACAGATTAGTCCCCCTAGAACTGCAGCATTTTGCGGCCGGTTGAAATCAACAGGTATTCCCATAATGTTTTCTGGCAGCCCTAAGCGCACTGGGATATTTATATACTCTTCCAGTACCTCAACAATTCCAGGTAGTTGGGCTTCTCCACCTGTTAAGACAATTCCTGCAGGGATTCTCTCCAAACAATCAAACTGTTTAAGTTCAGAATAAATCATTTCACTTATCTCGATAATCCTTGCGGTTAGGATATCTGCCACAAACTGCTGCGAAACCTCCTTGGAATCTTTTCCCTGGAGATTTCTAACTCTTATTGGGTTATCATTCTCCAGCATATCCCGGCAAACTATTCCGTCTTTTTCTTTTATTCTGGCTGCTTCTTCCATAGATGTCCTGAGTACAATAGCCAGGTCTTTAGTTAAGTATTCACCACCTACAGGCAATACTGCTGTTGTCACAATACTCCCCATTTCAAAGAAGGTGATCTCAGTTGTGCCACCACCAATATCAACCAGTACTACCCCCATTTCCTTTTCTGTTGGTAGAAGTACTGCCTCTGCAGCCAGCAGCGGATTGTATATTGCCCGGTCTATATGCAGATTTATGCGCTGGACACTTCTGTGTAAATTCTGGATGGCTGCGGTTGCTGCTGTAATAATAACAACTTCAACTTCCAGTCTGCTTCCAACCATACCTGTTGGATCTTTAACTCCATCATAACCATCTATCATATACTGCCTTTCAACAGTCTGTACGATAGTCTTATCAGGAGGCAAGGCTAAATTACAGGCTGATTTAAGAACTCTCTCTTTATCATCTTGACTGATTTCATAAGTGGGGTTTCCAACGGCTATAACAGCATGGTTATTTATTGCAGAAATACTGATTCCTGAAAAACCAATCAGGGCATGTAGAATCTCTACCCCGGTTAGTCTTTCTAAATCATTAAGGCAGTTTTCGATAGATTTAGAAGTACTTTCAATATCAACTATATTACCCTTGCGAAGCCCAAAGGATAGAACCTGGGCAACTCCCAGGATGGTAATTTCCTGGCCGTAACCAACTTCGGCCAGAGCAGCTTTAATTGTACTGGTACCCACATCTAAGCCTATTACTATATTTCTCCTCCTGATGTTAACGCACCCCTTAATAAAAACTACTTATTTTAGAATACCACAAAGAAGCCTATATTCCTTTTATTTAAGTTGATTTTATTTAGTATTTTTTCATTAGATATCGACGTATTATTCCCAAATTTTGGAATAGACGAACTCCAAAGACAATTATTGCAGCTAGGTACAATTCAACTCCCAATCGGTCGCCTAAATATGCCAGCCCAGCTGCCAAAAGGCTATTTATAATAAAACCACTTATAAATATGGTATTATCAAATTCTTTATCCATATAAGCCCGGATTCCACCGAGAACTGAGTCTAGAGCTGCTAGTATGGCAATAGACATATATTTTGCATATATAACCGGCAGTAAAACCGGCATATTATAACCAATTATTAGTCCGATTAATAGACAGAATACTATAAATATCCCCATATTATTTCTCCTCTTTTGTTTCGGTGTATTGTACTGGTTGCCCAAAACTGAATTTTATGGTTCTGCTGAAAGCCGGGATTTCTATTTCTTCTTCTTTCTGGATACTGGTCTGCAATCCCAAATACTTTAAGGTTTCAAAGTATCCCCCTTTTATGAGCACCCCGCTCTCAAGCATATCGGGATTACCTATGGCTTTAATAGTAAACGGAGGACCAATTTTATTCCAGTTGACCAGGATCATGGTCCCGGCACAGCGCACTTCCGACATAGCAATAATACGCTCATCATTTATTGAAATTGCTTCTGCACCTGATGCCTTTAATTCGTTAATAACCATTATAATATCCCTCTCATGTACCAAAAGCGCATTAGGATTCTCTCCGGGCTGAAGTGCACGCGTACTGTCATTAAGGGTTATTATTACTCCCGGGCCTTTAAGAGCAACCAGTCCCGCTGCTAGGTTGGCTTTATGCAGTTCTTCCTGAAGATCTGCCATTGCTTCATCGGTTTCCCGGACATTCGATAGTTTTTCCCTGAGGGAGGCAGTTTCTTCGGCTAAGGTATCTCTTTCCTCTGTTAACACATTAAGCTTCTGGGTTAGTTCTTCTAATCTTGAAGGTAAAAAACTTGCTTCATATGTCTCTGTCGCTTTAAACTGGAGAGCGAGCATTATCCCCAGAACCAGACAAACAATAGCTATGGATACTTGTGGAATCTTATCCCGCATCTAATCACCTTCTTATCTTATATCCTGGTTTTTACAACCGGCTGACCGCTAAATCTTAAGTCGATATATTCAAGCACAGTTCCTTCTTCTTCAAATTTGTTTTCCATCTGGAATACCTGATTAAAAACATTTACCTTCTGGTCAAGCCGTTCACTGTTACCAAACCATACTTGGGTTCCCTTTTTTGTATATATTACTACTTCTTTGCTTGCATTAATATAGTGAAAATCTGATATTTCTGCCTGGCTTTCCTTAGAAATAGTATTCCATATTTTTCTGATCTCCTGTATACCTTCTGGGTCTATCGCTTGTCCTAAGTTCACCCGTTCAGGCATGCTGTCCATGGTAATTATAGGATAATCAAACAGGGAATAGTGTTTAAGCCGGTCTATACATATTCCTTCTTCATCTATACATAAAAATACATTTTCATGTGGAATTAAAGCCCATACTTTTCTTTCTTCTACTTTTATTTCAATTTCTCCTGGTAAATGCCTGATTACTTTAGCACTCTTTACCATAGGATGTATCTCAACTGCCTTTTCATAAAACTGTTCATTTATTTCGAAAATGTTTGCCCCCGGCGAAAGCCCCGATAGATTAATTAACTCATTTTCGGATACTATTTTCAACCCGCTAATATAAATCTTTTGAATATTGAAAAAAGAACTATGTAAAAAAAGATATATGCATAATAATGCGGTAAACAGTAAAATTGAAATGCTGATGAATTTACGAGATATTCTCATGTTTTAAACAATTCTCCCATCCTCAATTAGTAATTAAGAGTTTGGCATGGATTTCAGTATGTCATCCTGAACGTCAGCGAAGACTCTTAAGACCCTTCAGCTTACTCGGAAGACACCACTAGTTATGCAAAATACTCAATCACTAATTATTATCAACTTTGTTTCGGTAAGAATTATTCTTGAATTGGTGATTACAGTGAAAATTATACCAGAGTTTCAGGGTTAAATCACTCGAAATTTTAGGTTTAAGTAAAAAAAAGGAGCTAAGGCCTATTACCTTAGCCCCCTTTTTATATCTGCACCTAATTCTTTTAGTTTTAAATGAATTTTTTCATATCCCCGGTCTATATGATTAATTTTGTTAATCCTGGTTTCTCCTTGAGCATAAAGCCCTGCTAATATCAATCCGGCCCCTGCTCTTAAATCAGTTGCATCAACTGATGTCCCTTCCAGGTGTTTTTTCCCTTTGATGATGGCTACTTTACCTTCGATTTTTATATCCGCTCCCATGCGCCGCAGTTCCTGGACATGCATAAACCGGTTTTCAAAAATCGTTTCAACTATTATACTGGTTGTTCCGGGAATGGTAGATAATAGTGCCATCATTTGAGCCTGCATATCGGTTGGAAAACCCGGGTAAGGCATAGTTTTTACATCTATAGCCCGGTAGTTTCGGTTTCCTACTACTCTTATCTTGGAGTTCCATGGCATTATTTCAGTTCCTATTTCTTTGAGCTTAGCTATTATTGGTTGAACATGTTCTAGAACTACATTTTCCAGGAAGATATCTCCCCTGCTGATAGCAGCTGCTGCCATAAATGTTCCCGCCTCAATCCGGTCAGGTATAACCAGGTGTTCAACTCCCCCTAACCGTTTTACTCCTTCAATACGGATAGTATCCAGACCTGCACCCCTGATTTTAGCCCCCATACGATTGAGAAAGTTCTGCAGATCTACAACCTCTGGTTCTCTGGCTGCATTCCTGATAATAGTATGTCCTGGAACCAGGGTGGCAGCCATAATAATATTCTCTGTTGCACCTACACTGGGAAAATCAAGCAGTATTTCCTTCCCACAAACGGATTTTCCTCTACCTTCCATAAATCCGTGTTCTTCAATGATTTCATACCCCAGGCTTTTGAAACCCTTTATATGAAGGTCCATCGGTCTCGTACCTATAGCACATCCGCCAGGATAAGCAACTTTAGCGTGCTTAAAACGCCCTAGTAATGCTCCCATTACCAGGTTAGATGCTCTCATTTTCCGGGATATGTCTTCTGAAAGTTCAAAAGAGTTTACTGTGCTTCCATCTATAACTAAATACTCTTTATTTCTTTTTACCTTTGCTCCAAGCACCTTTAAGGCTTCTGCCATTACACTAATATCTTCTAGATCGGGTACCCCTGTTAAAACTACTTCTCCTGAAGACATAAGGCTGGCAGCCATAATAGGAAGAGTAGCATTTTTGGAGCCACTTATTCTGACCTGTCCCTTAAGTGGTACGTATCCCCTGATAAATAAGCTCTCCAAGTAAACACCTCCGCTTAACATTTAAGCTTCTAGAATAGATTGGGGAATTTTACTAAGCATGCTAATACCTGTTTTCCATATATCTCCGGCACCCATAGTTATTATGAGATCGTTTTCATGTATATGTTTAATTATATATTCATCAATTTTATTGAAAACCGGTATATATACGGCATTACACCCAGCATTCCTGGCAGCATTATATACTAGCCGTCCATTTATTCCCGGAATAGATTTCTCCCCAGCAGCATATATTTCAGTAAAGACAACTAAATCTGCCCTGGCAAATGCTTCACCCAACTGTTTCCCTAGTAGTTTAGTGCGTGTATACCGGTGAGGCTGAAAAATAACCACTAATCTACCCTTATGAAAATTCTTGGCCGCATCTATGGTGGCCTTTATTTCACTGGGATGATGGGCATAATCATCCACAACGGTTATATTACCGTTTTTACCTATAATCTCAAACCGGCGTTTAGTTCCGGTAAATTTTTTTAGTGCTTGTTTTATTTTCTCAATGCTCAAACCTATTTCTAGACCTAATACTATGGTGGTTAATGAATTTAAAGCATTATGCTTTCCCGGTACTGAAAGTTCTATATTGGTTAAATACTCGCCTTTACTGTATACGGCAAATGTAGATCCCATACCCTTTGCATCCCAATGTTTTATATAGTAATCATTAGATTCTGCTTCACCATAGGTGATAATTTTGGTGCCGGTTTCCGGGATCAATTTTTTTATACAGGTATCATCGCCATAAACCACTGCAAAACCATCAGGCTTAACTTGAGTCAGGAACTGCTTAAATGCTTTTTGGATGTTTTCAAACGACTGATAGTAATCCAAATGGTCATCTTCAATATTAGTAACAACTGCTATATAAGGATTTAGCTCCAGAAACGAAGCATCACTTTCATCAGCTTCCGCCACCGAATATTCACCGGTCCCAAGCCTGGCACCAGGTCTATTACCCTGGAACTGTCCCCCAATAAAAAATGTGGGATCTAATCCACAATCAGCAAGAACTGTACACATCATTGATGTCGTCGTGGTTTTTCCATGGGCACCACTTACAGCTATACCTTTATTAGCATTGAACAGTTCCGCCAGCATCTGTCCTCTTTTTATTACTGGAATATTGCGTTTTCTTGCCAATATAACTTCAGTATTATCTTGAGGAATTGCTGACGAAATAACCAGCAAATCAACTCCTTCCTTGAGGTTGGACGAAGAATGGCCCTGGTATATTTCTATTCCTAATTCTTGAAGTTTATCGGTAATATTATTTGTTTGTAAATCTGAGCCGCTGACTTTAAATCCTTTTTCTGAGAGTACCCTGGCAATACCGCTCATGCCGGCTCCGGCAATACCTACCATATGAATCCACTTGCTTAATGCGGCGGCCATCTCCTCATCTCCTTCTCCTTTTTTTGTAGACTTACGCTTTATTGTATGCAAATTTATTAGAAGTGGTTACATACAATTATTGAAGGTAAGGGATAAGTTGTTATTTGCACCTGGGAATCTGGAATTGAAAGCTTGTCTTCCCTCTGTTTAATTAGTCTTTATTAAGTTATCCTTTTACCTCAAATATTACTCGCAAGTGATAATTTTGCATAATTAGCTATCTAATTTAATACTCTTGTATACATAAGACCCAGTCTCCGGCTTAACTGTCATCCTGAAATAAAGTCGAAGGATCTTAAGATTCTTTGCTAACATGCTCAGAACGACAGGTTGCTAACACTCAGAATGATAAGTTGTTAATTATGCAAGAATCTTGATTACAATATTTACGATATCCTTTAAAGCATCAGGTTTGGCTTCTTTTTGGATATTCATACTCATTGCTTTTAGTTTCTCTCTATCATTTTTTAGTATTTCTATCCTTTTATAAAGAGTATCCCCATCAAGAAACTCATCAATAACCATATCCACAGCTTTTTTTTGCAAAAGTGCCCGGGCATTTTTTTCCTGGTGGTTCTCTGCGGCATATGGATAAGGAATTAAAATGGCCGGCAGTGCTAATATTGCAAGCTCAGACAGGGTGCTGGCCCCAGCCCGGCATACAGCTAAATCTGCAACCGCCAGGGCCTCTTCTATATTATACATATATGGTGATATGTGAAGTTTACATCTCATTTTATCAGCTGTAAACCGGTTTTTGATTTCGCTTTGTATTTCTTCGTGGTTTAATTCTCCGGTAATCCAAATTATCTGCACCTTCTCATCTTTATACCTTTCAATAACCTCGAGCATAGTACGGTTGATTGACGCAGCCCCCCGGCTTCCACCAAAAGCTGCCAGGGTAAAATAATCTTTATTAAAGCCCAGGTTTTTCCTGGCCTGTTCTCTATTTACCTCCATTATTTCTTTACGTACCGGCAAACCGGTTACTTTTATTCGCTTAGCCTCCAGGTGTTTCCGGGCTTCTTCAAAGGTTAAGAGAACATAGTCTACTCTTTTTGCCAGGTTGCGGTTGGCAAGTCCAGGCAGCGCATTCTGTTCATGGATTATGGTTTTACAAGGAATGAAGGTTCCCGCAAGCACTACCGGAAAAGAAACATAACCTCCGGTTCCCAGGACTATATCAGGTTTAAAATTCGTCAGTATGTCCCAGGCCTGAAAAAAGCTTTTGGGGAATTTTATCAATGTCCTGGAGGCTTTTAACATTGATGAACGATCAATTCCCGATATGTCAACTGTTTTAAAAGCAAAACCCGCCCGGGGTACTATTTTGCTTTCCATCCCCTTTTTGGTGCCGATATAGAGTATTTCAACTCCAGGAACCCTCTCTTTAACTGCCTGGGCAATAGCCAGGGCAGGATAAATATGACCCCCGGTTCCTCCACCGGATATTATAAGCCGCATAATTTCGCTCCTTTGCTTACTACTGTAAGTGTACCCCTTTTAATTAACCACGGATTTTCACTATTCTTTTCTGTCCTTTCTGGGCTCCTTTGGATTAACCACGGATGAACACGGATTAACACAGATTTTTTCCTTTTGTTTTGAGCTTCGCTCAGGGGGCCTGACACCCTTTTTTTGGGTTTGTCAAATTGAGTTTTAAAGCATTTATATTTTCTCCGCGAAATTTGAACCTCAAGTATAAGCACACAATATTATCTTTTCAGTAAGCTCTTTATATACTCCACTGATTAATTCCCCTAAAAAAATCGGTGTTAATCTGTGTTCATCCGTGGTTAATTAAAAACCCGCCCATGACGCATTTTTCCAACTTTCCAACTTTCCAACTTGTCACCTGTATGTGCTGTACCTGGATATATTTAAAAGCAGACCTACCCCAATCATGGTAAAGAAGAGTGATGAACCACCGTGGCTGATGAATGGCAGCGTGATACCAGTAACTGGAAGTGCCCCTGATACAACTCCTATATTAATAGCTGCCTGAAATACTATCATAATCGTTATCCCTGATGCCAGGAGACTGCCATAGGTATCCGGGGCATTTATGGCTATTTTAAAACCCCTCCAGGCAAATAAAAGAAATAAGGCCAATACCAGTGATGCTCCTATAAATCCAAGCTCTTCACCTAAAATAGCAAATATAAAATCAGTATGCACTTCGGGAATGTAGAAGAATTTCTGGCGGCTGTGTCCTAAACCAGCACCAAATAACCCTCCTGATCCCAGGGCATAAAGTGATTGAATAGTCTGGAATCCTTCATCACTTGCATATTTCCATGGATCTAAAAAAGCAATAAATCTTTCCATACGATAAGGTGCCACCGCAATTGCAGCACCTACAGCTGCTAAGCCTGACAAGGCAACCATTGATAAATGTGACCATTTCGCCCCTGCTGCTAAAAGCAGAAAGAATACAGTACCAGCTATCGCAAACGAAGTTCCTAGATCAGGCTGCAGCATTATTAATCCACATATTAGAATTAAAATCCCTAGATATGGTAATATGCCGGTTTTTGCCCTTATTTTTTCCCCGTTTCCAGAAATTATTTTAGCCATGAACATAACTACCGCTAATTTCGCGAGTTCCGAGGGAGCAAAACTTAGTATTCCTACCCCAAGCCAACGGCTGGATCCTTTGGTTTCGGTTCCCAGGGGGGTTATTACTAAAATAAGGCATAAAAATGCTATTACCATTATCGGTACAGCAAATTCTTTTAGCTTTGAATAGTTTACTTTCATTACTACAATCATGGTTACTACTCCAATAAAAGCCCATAATAGCTGGCGTTTAAAAAAGTAGTAAGCATCGCCATACCTTAGCTCAGCAATATAGTAACTGGAACTAAAGACCATAATCAGTCCAATACCCAGCAGTGTAAGAGTAGTAATAAATATGATAAAATCAGGGGGCCCTTTTTTTAGCCGCAATCATTTATCCTCCTCAATTATATAAATGCGTGTTTTCTACCTCTAATTTCGTGGTTAAAGAAAATTTTTCTACATATTTTTTGGTTAAACAATTGTTTAACTATTGCTCAACTATTGCTCAACTACTGCTCAACTATTGTTCAAGGAATAAACCAGCTGGCAGAATTCATCTCCCCGGTGTTCATAGCTGGGAAACATATCCCAACTGGCACAGGCTGGTGATAATAAGACTACATCACCTTTTGCTGCCAGCTCCTGCGTTTTATTTACTGCAGCAGCTAAATCTTCTACTTCATATATATTCTTAAAACCCCGCTCAATGACTGCAGTCTTTATTTCTTGTTTGGCTTCTCCTAAAATAATTAGAGCCTTGACTCTTTTATGTATTTCCTGGGCCAGAACGGAAAAATCAAACCCTTTATTTCTGCCTCCAGCAATAAGAATTACCGGTTGGTCAAATGCTTGA
>CAYZYO010000075.1:0-12504 GCA_964482585.1 uncultured Syntrophomonadaceae bacterium
AATCTCCGGTCGGAAAAGCGGTTATAGGTAAAAAAGTAGGGTCTGTAGTTGAGGTTGAAGCTCCTGCAGGAATCATTAATTATAAAATCATAAAGGTGGAAAGATAAAATATAAAAAGATTGACCGGCATAGGAGTTTATAAATTTTGATAAACTCCTTATATGTGGGGCACACGATCTAAACCAAGGATGTGTTTTTTTTATGACAGAAAATGAACCGAATATAAGTGAACTTAAAAAGGTGCGCTTGGAAAAGCTTGCTGAACTTAAAAACATGGAAGTTGATCCTTTTGGCAAAAGATTTGACCGTGATACCATGACCCGGGATATCCTGGATAATTTTGCTGAGCTTGAAGATAAGCCGGTGAAAATAGCTGGAAGGATTATGTCTAAAAGGCGCCATGGTAAAGCAGGTTTTGCCAATCTTCAGGATCTATCCGGCAGTATCCAATTGTATTTTAGAAAAAATGATGTTGGGGAAGACAGCTACGAGCTATTTAAAAAGCTTGATATAGGCGATATGCTAGGCATACAAGGGGAAGTTTTCCGCACTCAGAAGGGTGAGATTAGCATTCATGTCAGAGATTTTGTTTACTTAGCAAAATCTCTAAATCCCCTGCCGGAAAAATGGCATGGGCTGAAGGATGTTGAACTAAGGTATCGCCAGCGTTATGTTGACCTAATAGTCAATCCAGAAGTTAAACAGGTATTTATAAAACGCAGCCAGATTATCAAGGAGATGAGAAATTTCCTGGATAGCAAAGGTTTCCTGGAAGTAGAAACACCTATGATGCAGCCTATTCCAGGTGGGGCAACAGCACGCCCTTTTATAACTCACCATAATGCGCTGGATATGGATCTTTACCTGCGGATTGCACCAGAACTGTATCTTAAAAGATTAATAGTCGGAGGGTTGGAAAAGATATATGAAATAAACCGCAGTTTTCGTAATGAAGGTATTTCTACCAGACATAACCCGGAGTTTACCATGATGGAATTTTATCAGGCATATGCTGATTATAAAACTATGATGGACCTTACTGAGGAAATGATTACCGCGGTTATGTTGAAAGTCAATTCCAGCCTGGTGGTTGAATTTGAAGGAACACAGATTGATTTTAGCCCTCCCTGGAAAAGAATCGCTATGCTGGATGCTATTAAAGAACACACGGGTCTTGATTTTAAATTAATCAAAGGTGATAAAGATGCACGAGAGGCAGCAGAAGGGCTTGAATTAGAAATAGATGAACATTCAACTAAAGGAGAGATAATCAATAGGGTTTTTGAGGAATATATTGAGCAAAAGCTTATTCAACCAACATTTGTTTACGGCCACCCGGTTGAGATTTCTCCATTGGCCAAAAAGAATACCCAGATTCCAGAATTAACCGATCGTTTTGAACTCTTTATAATGCAGAGAGAAATTGCCAATGCCTTTTCAGAATTAAACGATCCTATTGATCAAAAAGAGCGTTTTATAAAACAGGCAGAAAAAAGGGCTGGTGGAGATGCCGAAGCCCATATGATGGATGAAGATTACATAAATGCACTGGAGTACGGAATGCCTTCTGCTGGTGGTGCTGGTATTGGCATAGATCGTCTGGTTATGCTGATGACCGGTTCAACTTCTATCAGAGATGTTATTCTTTTTCCTACTTTGCGGTCCCGGGAACAATAAAAGCAGCAGCAAAACTACAACCAGCAATATACTAATTACTTGAAGGAGAGGTTTGATTGTTTAAACACAGTATTATCTATAGACTACTGAGCAGCAGCTGGTTGCTAGGCTGGATGGTTTCAGGGCTGCAGGAAGATAAGCGCGACTATTATTCCGGTTCATATGTTGGAAGGTTTAGTAATCGCATAATTGAGGCAGTCCTGCAGGTATTATATAGATCAGGTGATGCAGTACGAAAGGCGATAAAAGGGAGTATAGTATTTGGTAATTTCCCCGGGGTTTTAGGCATATTAATACTTGGTTATTTTGTTTTTGATCTTACCATAAATAATTACGGGATATTAAGAACCCTTATTGAGATAGCACTGGCCTTAAGCGGCCTGTTTCTGCTTTTGCTTAATTATATACCCGGTTTATGGCAGGGAAGCCTGTTGGGGGCTTTCTTCCACTGGTGGGGGAAGACTGACTAGATAACCAGGGGGACGATGCGACAGGGGACGGTTCTCGAATGTCGCACTGTTATCTCCCACATTTCAGTGTAATATTTATAACTACCCAGTCCGAAATTAGACAACCGCCCCCGGCCGCATCGTCCCATTGGTTGTTTGCCGGGAGGAAAGGAAAATATGCAGAGTATTGGGGACCAGAAAAGAATACTTCACCTTATAGGTGGTGGAGAGATCGGGGGAGCCGAAGAATTAGTGCTGACCCTGATGAAATTTCTTAATAAGGAAAAATATAAAGCTCATCTTATATGTTTGTGCCAGGGACCTTTTGCCCAGCTGGCAGCTGATCATGGGTTTGCAGCCGGGGTAATAGCCATGAGGCACAAGCTTGATCTATCTACTATAAAACCGATACGAGAGTATCTGGTTGAAAATAGAATTGATCTGGTTCATACTCATGGAGTAAGGGCTAACTTAGTAGCACGTATAGCGGCTAAAAAAGAGGAGCTTCCGGTAGTTACAACCTTTCACAGCGTCCTTCGATATGATTACGATTCTATTTTAAAAGCAGGTTTTGCTAGATTACTTACTATGCTTACTAATAAAAACACTGATCAATTCATTGCTATTTCCAGGGCTATTGAGAAAGAAATACTCCAGATGGGAGTCCCAGCTAAAAGGATTAAGGTTATATACAATGGTTTAGATCCATCTAGTTTTACCAACCCCGGAGATCCTCGAGAAATAAAAAGAGCTCTGGACCTGGACCCGGACAAATTAACCGTAACCATGGTTGCCCGGTTACACCCGGTAAAGGGCCACCGGTATTTTTTACAAGCTGCCAGGGAAATAGTTAAAACTGGATTAAATGTCCAGTTCTTAATTATTGGTGAGGGAATCTATAAAGGGAAAATACAACAGTGGATCAGGGAACTCGGGCTTGATGAAGTTGTTAGAATGCCGGGATACTATAGTCCTATTGAAGACATATATACAGTGAGTGATATCCTTAGTGTCCCTTCGTTGATGGAAGGTTTAGGTATGGTGATACTCGAAGCCATGTATTTCAATGTACCAGTAGTAGCGAGCAATATCGGGGGAGTTCCGGAAATAATTGAAGATCAGGTTAATGGAATATTAGTCCAGCCGCGTGATTATAAATCCCTGGCCCAGGCAATTATGAAGGTTCTCGTAGACGGTGATTTGGCTGACCAGATAAGGAAGAACGGGCAGAAAACAGTAAAGGAGTTTTCCCTGGAGAACATGGCCGGTCAGGTAGAGGCAACCTATGCAGCATTGCTCTCACCATAAAAAGTGTTTCCTTAAGGATTCTTAACGGATTAAGGACAGTGCCAGATAAGCACTTTCTTCCGCCTGGGATCGCATTTCCTGAGCTCTATGTTGAATTTTTTCGCGGAGCTGCCGGTTTTCCAGCAGTTGTTCAACCTGCAGGCGGATATTCTGGTAATCTCCTTGAATAGGACTTAAATTAAAAGATTTAAGGAAAGCATCAATTTTAGGATCATAAGAAATGCCGGCAAAAGGGATTCCCCGGTTGGCGGCAAATATTAATGAATGCAGTCTCATACCGATTAATAAATCGAATTTAGCAATAAGGGCTATATATTCGATGCTATTAAGGTGATTATTTATGATAAAACATTTTTCTTCCATCAGCTCAGCTACCTGCCGGGATTCGCTGAGATCATCAGGATAATTTAAGGGAATAAATACTATTTGATAACCTTTTTTCGCCATATAATCAA
This sequence comes from uncultured Syntrophomonadaceae bacterium, assembly GCA_964482585.1. GTDB lineage: Bacteria > Bacillota > Syntrophomonadia > Syntrophomonadales > Syntrophomonadaceae > CAYZYO01. The sequence continues at coordinate 3,890 of CAYZYO010000075.1, forward strand.
GTACCTTGGCCAGGGGCTGCTGGTATCCTTCCAGGGGCTTCCATTCCCTAACCGAAACCCCGATAATATTTTTATTTTTTATTCCATATTGCTGAAGCAGCAGTTGAGCTTGCTGAAAATCATCAAAAGACGGATCAAGGGTAAAAACGGGATCGGCAGTGAGTTTAACCGGAGGATGGGTTACCCGCAATTTCTTCAGCAGCTGCAGGGACTCTTTGTCTCTTAAGGTTATCAAATCAACCCTATTAGCAATGAGCCGCATTAGAAACTTACTAAACCTGCGGTTAATGGGGCCGATGCCCTGGGCGTAAAAAATAACCGGTTTTTTAAGTATTTTAGCCAGGGCTACAATACTAATATAATAAGGTAAAGAACGTGGCCCGGTTACATCCTGAAGTAAGCTGCCACCACCGCTTATTAAAAGATCTGACTGCCAGAGCTCACGGATAATCACCCAGGGGTTCATGCGGTTAACAGCCGGCAAACCATGAATGTGTGACGTTTTTTGAGGAGAACCGGAAAAGACCACAAATTCAACCCGGGGTTCAAATTTTTTTATTGTAAAACAAATTGCTGATAATAACGCTTCATCGCCCGCATTATCAAAGCCGTAATAACCTGATAGAGCAATTTTCATAAACAAATTCCCTTCTTACTACTAGACAATTCCTGTTCTCGTATCTGATTATTATATCTTTCATTAAATCTGTTTTTTACATCTGTTATTTTAAATCTGTAGAGGAGACTTCAGTCTCCGGCCAGCAGATTTTATTTTCATTATTGGGAGCAACCCAATTTAGTAAATCTAAGCTTTTGTATTATCATAGACTTTTTCCACCAAAATCACAATTATAGAAATCATGATATTAACTTGTAATTACTTGAACCGGGCTAAGATCTTGTTCTTGAGATAATCGACTTCTCTAATCTTAAGGGGCAGAACTAAAATAGCGAAAACGAACAGTCCCAGGATGACACAGCCACCTACATGCAGGAACTGGTCTTTAATAGATACCGGATCCAGGATATTACCCAGGAAGATATTTGCGGTATAAACAATTATGCCCATAATTAAAGCTGCCAGGATTATCTTGCCCATAGTAGTAAACAGCTCTTTTTCCGGTAGGGTATTAAGTCTTTTGCGCAAAAGATAGTATATAATTACCAGGTTACAGGTAGCAGCAATGGAAGTGGCCAGGGCCAGGCCTCCATGAGCCAGGTACCTGATTAAAATCAGGCTGAAAATGATATTGAGCAAAACAGTGCAAAAACCTACTTTTACAGGTGTTTTAGTATCCTGCAGGGCAAAATAGGTGCGGTTGATAATATTATAGGCTCCCTGAGCAAAAAGGCCTAATACATAAAAATTTAGAGCTACAGCGGTCATCTGGGTTGAACGGCTGTCAAAAACACCGTGTTCAAAAAGAAGCCTTACCAGGGGTTCAGAAAGGACAAAGAGACCCACAGCAGCCGGGATGGTAAAAAATGCGATCAAATTTAGGCCAAAAACTGTAGTGCGTCCCATTTCCACATAGTTTTTTTCAGCTGCCTGTTCAGATAGAGTAGGAAATACTGCCGTATTGATAGCAACTACAAAAAGGTTATAGGGTAAAAACATCAAGCGGTTGGCAAAGTTTAATGCTGCTATACTGCCTTCGATAAGCCCTGAAGCCAGAATTCTATCTACAGTAATATAAATCTGGTTAATAGATATACCTATCATCGCCGGCAGCATCAATTCCCCTACTTTTCTTACACCGGGTGAAGCCAGATCTATCTCCAGGTGATAGCCGATATCCAGCCTCCTTAAGGCAGGGATTTGGATTATTACCTGTAATAAAGAACCTATTACAGTACCTACTGCCAGGCCATAAATTCCCCAGAATGGTACCAGGAGATATACTGCCAGAATAATAGCAGCTGAAAATACTACCGCAGTAAGAGTGGGAATGGCAAACTTCTTGAACGAATTTAAAATTCCTCCCAGCAATAGAGAAAGAGCCATAAAGATAGTACAGGGAAACATAATCCGGCTGAGTTCGATAGTCAGTAATCTGGTTTCTCCAGAAAATCCCGGGGCAATTCCAGCTATTAGAAGAGGAGCAGCCCATATCCCCAGCCCGCAGAGAAAAAGCATTCCCAGTATAGTCAGATTAATAATAGTACTGGACATACGGGAAGCCGTCTTTTTTCCAGATTGTACCGCATGTTCGGTAAAAACCGGGATAAGAGCAGTAGCAAGGGCTCCACCTATTATTACATATATTAAATTAGGCAGGGTAAAAGCCATGAGATAGGAATCAGTAAGCATCGAGGTTCCGAAACGAGCAGCGATAACCTGTTCTCTAACAAACCCCAGCAGCCTGCCGATGATACTTATAGCCAGAATAACCCCTGCTGCTTTGGCAACCGTTTTATTGGAAATCCTACTCACCTCAAAAGCAATAATTTCATACCCGTAGAGGAGACTTCAGTCTCCGACCAGCTGCAAATCAGGGTGTAAGTGCGGCGACTGAAGTCGCCTCTACGATTTAGCAATAGTTAAGCAACAGTTGAACGATGGTTTAACAATCGTTCACTTATCTTTAATCGTTCTGTCTTCACCTACAAGATACTTCCTTTTCCAACTTTCCAACTTTTCTAACTTTCCAACTATAAAAAACCTATAGTCTCTCCAGCTTAAATCCCTTTTCCTGGACCAGTTGAGGGTCGTAGAAATTTTTCGTGTCAACTATAAACGGCTGCCCCTCCCGGGACATGAGTTCAGCCAGGAGATCTAGATTCAAAAAATCAATATCGTTTTGGCGCGCCAGAAGGACTATTCCATGAGCACCGGCTACAGCTTCTTGCAGGCTGTTCACCTTAAAATCATATTCTGCAGGAACCGCCGGATCAAAGGCCTTTACCTTACAGCCGGCCTCTTGCAGGGCTTTGATCACCGAATAGGCGGGGCTCATGCGGTCATCATTAGAAAAATCCTTCATAGCCAGACCCAGTACTGCTACTGCAGCCTGAGCTGGAGCCACCGGCAGATTACGTAGTACTAGAGCGGCGACATAACGAGGCATTTCTTCATTAACCCTGCGGGCAGTCTTCAACAAATCCAGGCTGACCCCGAGTTCATCGGCTTTGGGCGAAAGATAGAAAAAAGCATTTGGAAGACAGTATCCCCCGACCCCGGGGCCGGGGGTTAAAAGATTTACCCTCTGATGAGTGTTGGCTACCTGTATAACCTCAAAAACATCTATATGCATAGCCTTGCAAAAACGGGTAAACTCGTTAACCATGGCAATATCTACATCACGGGAAATATTCTCCATAACTTTGGCCGCTTCCACCACTTCCATAGAGCTGGCAAGGGTAATAGGTGCCTTGGTTACTACAGACATGAGCTCTAAAGCCTTTTGAGCACTACCAGAATTAATCCCCGATAAAGCTGCCGGCATATGTTCAAATTCATAAAAAGCCCGGCCTTCAGCGATTCTTTCCGACGAATAGGCCAGATCAAAATCTACTCCTGCTTTAAGTCCACTTACTCTTTCCAGTAATGGTAGAATAATTTCCCTGGTAGTCCCTGGAATGACAGTACTCCTGATCAGCACTAGATCGTCAGGTTTCAGTCCTTCACCAACTGTTTCACATACTTTCAATAACGGCAAAATATCAGTTTGATGATTCTCTACCGGGATACCTATAGTAACAATAATGTTTTTGCAGTCCTTGATTGCTTCCAGTCCGTCAGTGACTGCACGGAAACGTCCCTGTGCTATCTGTTCGTTGAGTATCTGCTGGATCCCCTTACTTTCATAGGCTTCCAGGTGGTGAGTGATACCATCGTTTAGATCAGCTACCAGCTGTTCATCAATATCAACCCCGGTAACTGTACAGCCCTGCATAGCGAAACTCAAGGCCAGGGGCAGCCCTACAAAACCTAGTCCAAATACACATACTTTTTTCATTACCTGAATTCCTCCAATAATAAGCAATCTATTTGCATCATTTAGCTATAAATTTATTAATTTTATTCATCATAAATTCAGCCCGGCTTTCCCAGGAATTATCCAGAGCCCTTTTCAGGCGGGCCCTCTTTTTTTCCGGGGTGTCCTTCAAGGCCCGGGACACAGCTTCAGCAAAGCCCCCGGAGCCTCGGCCGAACTCCACCAGGCCGTCAAAATCCATAATCTCTGGCATGGGAACAGAAGCAATTGGGCATCCCGAGGCCAGGTACTCGTAAAATTTTAGCGGGCTCACGGTTGCAGTCAGCTCATTCTCCTTAAAGGGATTTAAGCACACGTCAAAACCCTTCAAATATTGAGGTAAAACCTTCCTATCTTTATGGCCGAGAAAATAAACATTCTGCATCTGCTTTATCCCGGATATGTCAACATTGACTCCTACCGGACCCACCATAACTACTGAAGCATCTGGAAACATTCTGGCTACTTCACCTACTAAATCCAGGTCTATCCATTCCTTAACAGCCCCGATAAATCCCAAAATAGGCCGGGGAAGATCCCAGAGCTCTTCGGCTAAGGGAGTTTGGGCACAGTCAGCCTGGCTGAAATGCTCGATATCAGCGGCATTGGGTGAGAGATAAATTTCTTTACAAAACTCCTTTTTACTTTCATATAAGCCCCTGGCAGTACAAAAAACCAGGTCACAGCGGGCAAGAAGCTTTCTTTCCATCGCCTTTACCAGGCGGGGATTAAAACCATCGTAAGCAGAATGCTCATCCACACAATCATAGATTAAAGCCCTTTCCCCCAGTATTCCCAGCAGATCACAGCTGGTGTGCAAATAGGTCCATAGTACAGGGTGAACGAAGTTCAGCTCTTGCATGGCACTCTTAACCCTCCGGGCAATTACCTTCTGATTAAACACATTAATCCCCGGTAAGCGGCTGGCAAAAGGCAGTACTACCGGAGGAGACAATAACCATATATTATCACTTAAAGGCCGAATTCCTTTTTTGGCCATCTCCTTTTTAAAAGCGACATCAGGGTCTTTATATGGAGATAAAAAAGAAATAGGTGGTTCTATATAGAGTATTCTATGGGATCTCGGCAGACGGGACATGATCTGCTGTTTTCGGGTCCATAAAGGCTCCCAGTCTACCGAAGAAATACAAACAATATCCAAGAAACTGCCTCCTTAAGTATTTTCCAAAGGGCTGCTGGTTAAACGGGGTAGAGCCAATATGATCCCCAGGAAAAACCAGAAGTAAGTTGCCATCATAGGAACCTCAAAAACATTTTCCACACAGTTATGAGCCAGCACCCCCAGCATACCAACCATAATCCCCAGGCCCATATAACGGAGAAAATCATCCCTGGTATCATCTATAGCACGGCGCGACCGGTTAAGGGCATATATAAAAAGGAGGAGAGTAGCTGATAAGCCAACCCAACCACTTTCAGTTCCAACCTTTAGATACCAGTTATCAGCATAGAAGCTGTTATCAGGATAATAGCGTGCGGCTACTGCGCCGCCGAATTCGCCCAGGCCCACTCCTACAGCAGGTGAAGTACGCCAGTGATCCATAGCTATACTCCAGCGGCCCAACCGGCCACCCTTTTCGGAGGAAACGATATACTCGGGGCTTGCCATGTAAACCATGCGGTCATAAACTGTAGGAGCTACCGCTGGAACAAGTATTGCAGCAACAATCATAGCATATATGATCCGCCTGTCCACCCAGAGTCCCAGCAGCAGGGCCTCAAGGATAAAAGCCAACCAGGCTCCCCGGGAAAAAGTAAAAACCAGACAGGCAGCTAATATAAGCACGATCACTGCATAGGCTGCTTTTTTAAGATAACTACTGGTAGTAAAAAAGATAGCTGAAGCAATCGGCAGAGCCATAATCACGAGGCTTCCCAATATATTAGGACTGCCGATTATAGAAAAAACCCTGGTTTTAATTGATGTTTCCGTGCTGTCTACCCAGTGAGTGGGAATCTCTACCCCGGCTACATATTGGTAAATTCCATAAAGAGCCACCAGGGCCGAGATTAACAAAAAAACATCTACCAGGCCTTTTGCCTGTATTTTAGTAAACAGTAGATTATAGGCCAGGAAGAACCAGAATATGTATTGAACCATAACCCGGGTACCTTCTACTGCTATCCGGTCATCAGGCGAATTAATCAGGATGAGAAAAATCATTAATCCCACATATAAAACTATTGGCAGAAGCATACGGCTTCCTTCAGGGCGCAGATGCCCCACGGCCACCCGGCATATCCAGACACCAACTATAAAAATAAAGAGCAGCTCATCCCATATACCCTGTAAAGAAGTAAAGGCTACCTGCCGGAAAAACCAATCCATTATGACATATAAAACCACTATGTAAAGCTCCAGTCCCAGGCCCTTTCCTCTGACATGGTCCAAAAAAACCGCCTCCATAGATAATATATTTAATCGCCGGCAATTGCTGTCAAAACGCTGTTATTGTAATAGCTGCCGTAATTCTCTTGTAATTAACCACAGATGAAAACTGATTTGATTCAATCGCTGATGCTAACCACTTCAACCTTTGCACTTTAGCGGAAACTTCTCTACGACAATGATGCAGCAATCTTCAAAACATCAAGCTGTGGCTATTGCATTATCTCAACTGAAATAACCGTAGCTTGTAATTCGGTCTTCTGGGTTTTCACATAAAAATCTTCCAGGCCTGCCCTGACTTTTTGTCCGGCAAAACCTATTTCCATAGGCGAAATCTGGGAGCTATTTCCCTCCAGAGTTAAGAAAATATCCTTACGAAAAGGGTTCTGGGTCAGAACCATCATACCCTCACTATTAGTGGTTACCCAGTTGGCAGCCCGGGTTTCCATTTCGGTGATACGAGCCGTTGTAAATGATCCCCCGGCAACCAATGTGTCTCCAACCTGGAGATTATTCTCTACCCCTGGATACACATTGGGACAAACCACTTTAACCACTACGGTTTTACCCTCGGGATCGACACTTGCAGCCCGGTCTTGATATAAATAGCCAACCACAAGAATGATTATTACCAGCAGAATTGCCAGATCAAAGATATTTACCTTTCCCCAGAGACGTCCTTTTTCGTCTAACAACAAACTAAGCCCCCCTTTAAAAACGACTATATCTTTCACAGTATAGCAAACATATTATTTAAATACCACGCTGATAATTAAGAATTGCTTATAAAATAATTAACCCCCATGCCCGGAGGACACAACCACTTTATGAAAACAATAAAGATTTTGTTCACGTAGATTTTTTAGTTTTTGATAGAGTAAGTGATTAACCACAGATGAACACAGATTTAACACGGGTTAACACCCTAGAAACGACCTCAGTTGCCGGCCAGCCGCAATTCAGGATGAAAGGGCGGCGACTGAAGTCGCCTCTACAGTTCTATCCGGCTGCTGCGGTTTCCCCAAAATGCCAGTGCGGGCCAACTTCTCTAAGTAAGGTGACTGCGTTAAGCATTTATATCCGCATTAAAGGGTAAATGTGAAAGTTTTTGTATTAACTTGGCGTATTATAAAATACTGAAAATAAAGTTATTATTGTAGTATATATCGAAGATCTATTAATTATAGGATTCTGCATAATTAGCTTGTTTGTATCCCGGGGGGGGCTTCAGTCTCCCTTATACAAACGGGATGCTTTGACTTAAATGGCATATATATTAAGGAAAGAAATAATTAATTTGCCAAAACCATCTGTATGACCAATTTATAGGTAATTTTTGTAAGCAGCTGCAGATTATTCTTAAGAAGACTATAATAGGATCTATTAGTAGATATTTTTACAATATCATCATTAACTTGACATATGGACAAGTAAAGGTACCGGTGTTAAAATATTTCTAGTATGTGCACCGTGGGAGGGTTTATGGATGCCGACATACTTTGACATTATTGGTATAGTGGCAGCTTTTGTCATAGCCTTTTTTTCTATGCCTCTCGTGATTAAACTAGCCTATAAAGTAGGAGCTATTGACCAGCCGGATGCCAGGAAAGTACATTCTGAATCCATGCCCCGGATAGGAGGACTGGCTATTTTTACTGCCTTCATTCTCTGCATGGTGTTTATTGTCAAAATATCGGGGCCTTTCCTGGGGCTTATTTACGGAGCAAGTATAGTTTTTCTAATAGGAATACTTGATGATATATTTCAACTTTCTCCCTGGACTAAATTAGCAGGACAGATTATCGCTGCAGCAGTAGCTGTTTATTTTGGAGTAGTAGTAGAATTTGTGACCAACCCGTTTGACGGGCTTTTAAACCTGGGATACTTGAGCATACCTTTAACGATGTTGTGGATAATCGGCGTAAGTAATGCGGTAAACCTTATAGACGGACTTGATGGATTAGCTGGCGGGGTTTCTGCTATTGCGGCTTTAACCATGGGTATAGTTGCCCTACTGCAGGGACAGGCAGAGGTAACTATCGTTGCCCTGGTGCTGGTTGCAGCAATTATGGGCTTTTTACCCTATAATTTTTATCCTGCCAAAACCTTTATGGGTGATGGGGGGTCTAATTTCCTGGGGTTTACCCTGGCCTGCCTGGCAATAATGGGAACAGCTAAAAGTGCGGCTCTAATATCATTACTTATACCTATAGTAATACTGGGGATCC